>JBDGZZ010000176.1:0-8400 GCA_039588335.1 Gemmatimonadota bacterium
TTGAGGGTCCAATCGTAGTCGTTGTACTCCACGTCTATGGAGCGATGCTCGCGGAGGTACGATGCATCGCTCTCCCCCACGTATCGGAGCAGGAACTCGATCACGCCTTCGGTCCCGCCGAAATCGTACTTGTACCAGTCGAGGATCTTGTTGACCCGGAGTGTGGGTGAGTCACCGCGGTCCAACACGTACTGATCGGCATCAGCCACGAAACGCCCCACCGCCTCATCGAGCTGCTGGTCCAAGGCGTCCGCCCTGTACGCACCCGCGGCGAGCACCGGGCACGATCGGGATGCGCAGTTCACGGCAAAATGGATGCGGGGATCCCCCATGGGACGAATGATCTCGTGCTCGATCTCGTCGAGCGACCTGTCGGCACCTGCCACCGGACAGAATTTTCCGTCCCACGTGCTGGGAATCTGGCGAATGGAATTGGCCGGCACACCCTTGAGCGAGTTGACCAATGACGAAGGGAAGCCCGCCTTCTTGATCGGGTAGTGGTCGACCACACGCTTGAGGGCGCACGCGTTGTAGGCGTTGATCCAAAAGGCCAGCTGCGCTGGTTGCGACGCCGAAGCCAGGGCCTCCACAGGGGACTTCGAGAGCTCAGCGATGTAGGCTTCTAGCGCACCCGCAGCGGCTCTCAGAGCAGCGTAGTCTACAAACGACCCATATCGGTACCCCTCCAGAACCGAGTCGAACATAGAGTGATCTGGCAGGGACTGTGCGGCCAGGAAGCCGGGTAACAACAGCCACAACGTCGTAACCACGAGACTACGCATAGCTATACCTCTTCAGAAGAGCTTGTCGGAACCCTGAAACCCAGCCGTTTTGCTATCAACGGTGCCAGCGTCAACAGCAGGAACAGACCCGCCGCGATCCACAGTCTGGTTCGCGCCTGCGCACCTGCACCGGTTGTTCCCTGAACGAGGGCATCGGCAAAGAAGGTGTACACCAACGTTCCTGGAATAATCCCCACCAGCGTGGCGAGCCCATAGTCGCGCCACCGCATCGCCGTCAATCCCGACCCGAAATTGAGCGCGTTGAAGGGCACGAGCGGGATCAGGCGCAACACCAGCAGACCCAGGAAACCGTGTTGCTCCGTCGCCCGGTCCAGGCCCCGGATACGCGATCCCGCTATTCTCTCGATTCCCTCGCGGCCCAACAGGCGCGCAAACCAGAAGGCGGCGCTCGCCCCGATGTTAGCACCGAGCGAGTTGAGCAAACTACCCCACCAGAATCCGAACACGGCTCCACCGGCGATCGTGAGGATCGAGCCGGGGAGTGCGAGAGCCGTGGCAGTAGCGTATACGACGACGAACAACAACGGAGCCCAAAACGAGCCGCGGACTCCCTCCAACGTGCCCACGAGCCCCTCGCGCGTGAAATACTCCCCCAGCGGCGTGGCCCTGACGACCATCCCGACTACGACGAGTATCACCACCAGCACTGCCAGTTTCAGATACGCCGCAGTACGACCTACGCCAGCCATCGCACGACTTTCCTGAGGAGATTGCCCGATGTACCCGCCAGCTTGGCCCGGTAGTAACCGTCGGCGGCTCGCTTGATGCCCTCGGCCATGGTGGGATAGGGGTACACCAGCCGAGACAAACTGGCCAGGGGCATCCTCTTCTTCATGGCCAAGGCCAGCAGCATGATCAACTCTCCCGCCCCCGAGGCCACTACGTGGGCTCCGACGATCTTGCCGTGCTTCCGCGTGACGATTTTGACGAAGCCATGAGTATTTCCGTCAACCAACGCACGATCCAGATCCGCGAAGTCGTAGCGATAGACCCTGATGTTACCGTAATCCCTGCTGGCTTCCTCCTCTGTGAGGCCGACCTGGGCGACCTCGGGGTCGGTGTATGTAACACTGGGTACCGCCCTGTAGTCTGTTCGGGATGCGAAGGGAAATACTGCGTTACGCAACACCAGCTTGGCCTGGTAGTCCGCAACGTGAGTGAACTGAGGTCCCCCCGCCACGTCGCCGGCCGCCCAGATTCCGGGCACCGAGGACCGTAGCGTTGAGTCGACCTTGACCGCGCCGTTCTCCAGCTCAACCCCCAAGCGGTCCAACCCGAGGCCACCTCCGTTGGGCCGGCGTCCGGTTGCCACAAACACCTCGTCCACCTCGATCGAGGTACTCTCTCCAGTTCCATCAGTGGCACGCACCATCTTGGTGCCATCCACGCATCGCTCAATGCGATCGACGGTGACACCGGTATGAACCGAGATATTTTCCTCCGATAACGCCTCCATCAATACACTGGCCACGTCGGCATCTTGCCGCGGCAGAACGCGGGGCAGCATCTCGAACAGCGTCACCTTGGCCCCCAGTCGCGAATACACCTGCGCGAACTCGAGGCCGATCGGCCCGGCTCCAAGGATGGCAAGTCGCGATGGCAGAGAGTCCTGGTCAAATGCATCGAGATGGGTCAGATACCCGGCATCGGCGAGGCCGGGAATTCCTGGAATCGCGGGGGACGAGCCCGTGGCCACTACGATCCGGCGGCTCTGGAGAGATTTGCCGTCCAGCAACACCGATCCTTGGGCCCGGACTTCAGCCTCGCCAAAGAGGACCTCTATGCCCAGCCTCCGAAAGCGCTCAGGATCGTCATGCTCCGCTACCTGGGCCCGTACTTTCCTCATTCGCTCCATCACGGTACGGAACAAGTGAGCTGGAGCAGAACCCGTGAGACCCAGCCGTTCGGCATGCCTCATCTGGTGCGCGAGCTTGGCAGACGCGATCAGGGCCTTGCTAGGGACGCATCCGGTCCACAGGCAGTCCCCACCGAGCGCCTCTCGCTCCACGAGGGCCACCTCGAGACCGAGTGCAGCCGCACCTGCTGCAGTGACGAGTCCGGCGGTTCCTCCACCAATCACAATGATGTCGAAGCGGTTCATTGGTTCCTAGCAGAACGTCATCGTGGGGAAGACGGTTCCCCCCTGGGACAGAGGTTCGATCGTAGTTGGGGATCCATGCGGCACAGAGCGGGTCCAGAACGTTCGAGGGCGTGCCGGCCCGCCAGGCAGCACGCCCCTTCGTAGGTTTGTTGATCAATTTCGACGTGTCAGAACACGCGGATCCCCGTTGAGAATTCCATCTTGAGCTCGCGCGCGATTTCGTCGATGTGCTCCTTGAATGTCGGGCTCATCGCGGTATACACCCACTGCGTCGATCCCGTCACCCGTGCCATGTTCTGCGCTATCAGCTCGGCGCTCCGGAGGTCACTCGTTCCCACTCCTCCTCCGCGGGACCGTGCCCGCAGGGTTAGCTGAGTCTGGATTTCCACGACACCCATCTGAATCTCGTCTTCGTAAGGGTACCTTTGGTACCAGCGCGTCTTGAACTGCTGGTAGGCCGTGCTGGAATCCTCCTGTTCCATCTCGTAGTGGTACCGCTCCAGAATCCGGCGGGTATGCCGCGAGAAATCATGCGGTGTTACGGTGCCGAGGTCCTTACGGTAGTTCGTGGGGCCAGATCCAGCACCCGAAGAGGCAGCTGCACACCCAAAAGCCACGAGGACCATGGCCGCTAAAGACAGCTTCTGTAGGAATCCACCCATGGGAACACCCCTCTGTCATGCCAACGTTGAGTCACCAGACTAAAGATCGCACATCGGTGGAAAAAGGCCACCGCTAGCTACGCGGTGGCCTCTTTCTCTTTGCTGGCGAGCAACGGCGCCGTCAGGCACCGTGCTGGTTAGGTGTCAGCGCAGATCAATGCCGAATCAGCGTTTTGACCGAACTGCGTGGCCCCTGGTCTTGGTGGCGTCTGGCATACGCCAGCTTCTCGCCCGGCGTGGCCAGATCGTTGAATGCGTAGATGAAGCGGGCCGGCACCGCGGTGCCTCCCACCGATCCCGCAGCTGCAGCTGCCAGGGAGGTACCCTCGTTCCCTACCCCACCATAGGTGTAGTTGAGCTTCTGGAGAATCTCCAGCTCCTGCCCCGGGAGCGCGAAGTGGAGCAGCGAACCCTCGACCAGGCCCTGGTGATGGTTCGGGCCGCTCGGGGCCAGGGGACCCCAACCCCTGCGCGTGAAATACGCGCATCCCGGACACATATTGAAGATCTCCATCCGGTACTCGTAGATCAGCTTGTCCAGCAGGTCCGCATCGCCTGCCGTGGCCGCGGGCAGGTCTCCACGACCCACACGGGTCACGTTGACGATCGTCGCCGCCCCCGCAGCATCGCCGGTCTTGAACAGACCCTCCGCCTTCATGAGCTGCTGCGCGTCGTAGTTGAAAATAGGCAGCTCACACTGCATGCCGTTGATCGGGCAGTCTTCGTACCGGGTATGCGAGTAGAACGAGTAGTGATACGTCCCGCGCGTCGACGGGAACTGCGACCGACCCCTGTACTTGAAGTCGAGCCCGGCGCCCTGCGGGTCGCGCGGATTCTGCGGTAAGATGCGTGCGTCAGGCACGTCTAACTCGAACTCATCGCGATCGGCTACCGGCGTTGCGAGCCAGTTGGCGTACCCGGTGCCTGTGCCCTCCGAGATCTCGGTCCAGCCGATCGTCTTGTAGTCGGCCCGCCCCCAGGTGGTGCTGGTGGAATAATCGCCCGACCATACCATATCATGGTTCCACTGGATATCACCGTCGCCCTCGATGGTGAAATCCTCGGTGAGACCCTGATTGACGTGGCTGATCAGACCCGCCCAATCCATCGAAGCCCGTTCCGCAGGTGTCCGCGGCAGGAGATACATCCATCGCGCACGCCAGGAATGTACCAACTGCGCAAACTCAGCGCCCGTGAGCGGGTTCCCGTTGATCCAGTGGGTCGGCAGTGTCCAACTGCCGGCGCTCGAGATGGCTTCGTCGAAGTACCCCAAGGCCGCCGCCATCACCGTGGGGTACGGCTGCAACTCCAATATGTCCGTGTCGAGATCCACCGTCTCGTCAAATATGAACGCCGAATCGTATTGTAGGGCGATCCACCCAAGCGCCAGGCCCTGCACGAACTTGGCGAACGATTCGGCCCGGGCGCAGTCGAAGGCGCTGCAGAGATCGGGATCCTGCTCTATTGACAGGAGCGCATCATAGACCGCTGACAGCGCCTCGTAGTTATCGTACCAAGGGTGCTGAACGATGTTGCGGTACCGCCACGACGTAGCGTTGGGCCACGCCACGCGTGGCTCGGATGACAGCTGCTGCAGCCCCGTGTTGCCCCAGGAAATCGTCGTCTCATCCCCCGCCGCACTGAGCGCCAACGCAGCCGCGCTAAAATCAAACTGGCCATCGTAAGCGATCTGGAACGCACCCCCGATCAGGGACTCGACGTCCCCGGCCTCCGCCAGGGCACGCTCCCGATCGGGGTTGTTCTGATTGATTACTTCGAGCTCGGTCAGCTCGTCGAAGGTGTCGCACGCTCCAAATGCGAATACGAGCAGCGCTGCCGACCCTATTCTTACCCAAGTCGTTTTCATATGACTATATCCTCCTCGCTTGATATTGCACTGAACATCGGAACCCGCCCTGCCCCCGCAACCGGCGGGGGCAGGTGGGCACCGCAACTCGCTTGATAGTGCCATCAAGCGATTCAGAACTGGATCTCAAGTGCACCACTGATGGTCCGATAGTTGGGGTATTCGAAACCGTCAAACCGGTAAATGGCCGCGTTGCCACCCTCGGACACCTCCGGATCGTACCCCGAGTAGTCGGTCCACGTCATAAGGTTCCGACCCACGAGCGAGAGCGACACACGCTTCAGGAACCCGCCCAACAAGTTCTCCAGCTGGCCCCGGTTGAAGGTGTAAGAGACCGACAGCTCGCGGAGCTTGATGAACGTGGCGTCCTCGACGTAGTGACTGTTGTTAGCATTCACGTTGTACAGCGCGCCGTAGTAATCGAGCGGCTTCTTCTGATTCTCAGGCTTACCGCCCTGATCCGCCTCCCACGCATTGTACTCACGCATCGCCCACTGCCGCGTGTTGTTGTACACGTCGCCGTCGACCTGAGCATCGAACAACGCGTACAGCGAGAATCCCTTGTAGCGGAACGTGTTGCCGATCCCGAAGTTGAAGTCGGGAATCGAATTACCCATGGGCTGAAACTCGGTCGTGTCGGTGAAGATCTCTCCCCCCGGCAACGTGTCCACAGCGATAGTCTGGCCCTTGATCGGGAACCCAAACTTGAACGTCCGGCCGTCGATCTCGATGTTCGAGTTGTAGTAGTTCTTGTCGATGCCGTCGGTGTAGCTGTTGCCGGAACCGACCGCTACCATGTAGCCGTCGTCGTTCACTTGGAACTGATCACAGGCAGCGCCGAATCCACCGTCGGTCAGAATCTCGTCACATGTCGTGGCCCACTTGTCACCGTACATGGTGCCCAGAATCTCACCGTCGCGCAGGTACCACACGCTGCCGGGACCGGTGCGGTACGCCGGCAGATCGAAGTCGGTGATCTGCTGCCGCGTCCGGTCGATGACGAAGTTCACGTTCCAACCCACGTCGGGCCTCTGTACGATGGCCGCCTGAACGGTGCCCTCCCACGTGCGGCTGTTCAGCGTACCGGCGTTGCGCCACTGGCTGCCGTAACCGTAGAAACCTGCCAGCGGCGCCTGCAGCAGCTGGTCCTCGACGTTCGAGCGCGCGTGGGTGATCGCCAGCGAGATACGACCCCAGAGAATCGCGTCCACGCCGAACTCCTGCTCGGTCGCCCTCTCGGGCTTGAGCAGCTTGTTGCCCAGGTTCCCCTTGCTCACCTGACCGCCCGAGACATTGAATGTCTCGTACTGGGCGCTGAAGCTGGGGCGCCCACCGGCCGTTCCTCTGGAATAACGCAGCTTGAATTCGTCCATGAAATCAAACGGCCACCAGTCCTCTTGGGATACCCGGTACGCGCCGCTGGCACGGTAGTACCAATGCCACCGCTCGTCCACCCCGAACAGCGAGCTGCCGTCGCGCCGCACCAAGAAATCACCGATGTAACGGCCCTTGTAGTCGAGCATTGTGCTCAGGAAGTACCCCATCGAGCGAACCTCGTCGGACGAGCTACCAACGCGCGACAGCGACTGATCTCCCAGATCCAGGTCGATCACGTTATCGACCACCAGATTCTGGGCCCGCGACATGAAGTTCTCGCCCTGTTGCCGCTCGAGCAGGAACCGCGCCTTAACGAAGGTGGACAGATCACCGAAGGACTTGGTGAACGTCGCATTGATGTTGGCATTGATCGCCTGATCGATGCCTTGGTTTTTCTGTAGCCGACCCTTATTGAGCGTGCTCGCGTCGGTCGTGCGGAACCCCTTGAAGAAGAACGTCGTGGTGGTCCGGTCCGACCGGTCATAACTGAAGTTGCCCTCGACGTCGAACATGTCCGACGGCTGCCAACGCAAACCGATGTTCCCCAACAACCGGCCGCGGACCAAGTTCTCATCGTTGTTCCGGGCCGAGTATATCGGGTTCGACTCCACCACCGACGGATCGGGGTTGATCAGGAAGTCGTTGCTGTCACGGCGCGTGGTTGCCAGCCCGCTACCTAGCATCCAATCCTCGAGCGTATCGGGGTACAACTCCAACAGGTCCACGTCGATCGGGTAGAAGTTCAGCCCGTAAAACGCGTTCTCTCCCCCTTGGGGGTCGTCCGCGATCGACTGCGAGTAGTACGCGCTGGCGCTAAAGTCGAACGCGCGGCCGATCCTGTGATCCACGTTCACCCGGCCGCCACGACGGAGATAGCCCTCCATCCCGTCCACGGCGCCGCTCTCCTTCGTCTCGTGAAGGTTTGCCCGGAAGTTGGTGGCCCCGGTCCGGTGCGAGACCGCCACCGTGTTAGTGTAGAAACTGCCCGGATTGAAGAAGCGATCCAGGTTGTCGTACGTCGTACCGCTGTACTCGTTGTCCCGAATAACGTAACTGTGCGAGGTGAAACTCCCATCACCGTCCCAGTCGGTGCTGTCGGTGACCACGTCGTTCAGCGGCTTCCAGTCGTTAACCCGCGTCGCGTAGGCCCGATCATTCGCCGCCACGGCGCTGTCTGCACCGCCCGCCGTCTCGCCGAGCCAATTACCCGCGGCATCGACCTGGAAGAAGTGGGTCTGTGCCTGTCTGATCGGGTTCTCGATGTCGCTCCGCCCAAACTCCGAGCGGAACGTGATCTGAGTCTCACCGTCGGGAACCTCGCTTCCGCGCCGGGTCTGGATCGAGATCACGCCGTTGGCCGCCCGCGCACCGTACAGTGCCGAAGCGGCCGCACCCTTTACCACCTCGATGTTCTCGATGTCGAGCGCATCGATGTCCACCATGGACGAACCCAGAATGCCCCCGTCCACGACGTACAAGGGCTCGTTGCTCCCCGTGAGGGTGGTCGCCCCCCGCAGCAGCACGGTCACGCCACCACCCGGCGTACCCTCGCCGCGGATGACACGCGCGCCGGCTACCTTACCACGGATG
>JBDGZZ010000177.1:0-8375 GCA_039588335.1 Gemmatimonadota bacterium
ACTCGATTTGAATGTCAACCAGCTGGAAGCGCACTATTTGGCGGGTGGTAACGTCGGCCGCGTTACGCAAGCGCTCATCTCGGCGGACAAGGCGGGCATCGAGCTTCAGTTCCAGATTGCGGCTGCTATCGACCTCGCCGGACGGGACGTCCTCGAGGCGGTCAAGGTGTCCGTGAATCCGAAGGTAATCGAGACACCTAAGGTCACGGCTATGGCCAGAGACGGCATCCAGTTGAGGGCAATCGCGCGGGTGACGTTGCGTGCGAACATCAAGCGCCTCGTCGGTGGCGCGGGTGAAGAGACGATCCTGGCACGGGTCGGCGAGGGGATCGTCTCGACCATCGGTTCATCGAACTCTCACAAGACCGTGCTCGAGAGCCCCAACCACATTACCGAAACGGTGCTCGCCAAGGGGTTGGATGCCGGCACTGCCTATGAGATTCTCTCGATCGATATCGCCGACGTGGACGTCGGCAGGAACATCGGCGCCGAGCTACAGACGGATCAGGCCGAAGCCGACAAGCGGATCGCGCAAGCCCAGGCGGAGAAGCGGCGTGCGATGGCGGTGGCAGAGGAACAGGAGATGAGGGCAAAGACCCAAGAGATGCGGGCGCAAGTAGTCGAGGCCGAAGCTACGGTGCCGCTTGCCCTCGCTGACGCGTTCCGGGCTGGGCGTCTCGTGGCGCGCGCGTCGGACAGCGGCGGAGCCAACGGTGACCTGCCATCCAGAAGCCGCAGTTGAGTGGCCGCGACTGAGTCCGTGAGCCACACGCCGCAGTTCTCACCGTGAATATCTGAGAGGCTCTTCGTAGTAGCGGCGGCGCTCGTTTCCCCCCGTAGCCCCGGTCGCCTCTTCTCATGGCCGAATTGGAGTGGTAAGGGGTCTTGACGACCACAACATGAGAATGTTGTGCAACGCGCCTAAGGATCAGCCACCCGCGAACTCGCGTATCAATTGCAGAAACGGACGCAGATCACCTCCCAGCGAGAATACCTCATCTGAGATGGGGACGTTGAACCGGACCTGGTGCAACGTACCGCCCGAAAGCCGTTCTCCGGTTTCATAGTTCCGTTCGCCGCTCGTAAACGGCACCCACACGCCATCGACTGGCCGGAAGTCGCTCCAGATCGCTTCTATGGGTTGTACTTCTTCCTCGTACGCATGGAACCGACGAACATCTCTCACCCGTTCGATGCGATAGGTATCCGAGTGGATGTAATAGGAACGCTCAAAGCCGTCACTGAGACGCAGCAGCACTCGATGGTACGCGACACCGTCAGCCGTGTCTGGCATCATTAGTTCAAGCTCATGGCCGAGGCTTTCCAAGCGGGACAGTGGATTCAGTACGCTGGGAAACTGCGTGGTATGCCAGAGTGCCGTCTGGGCACGCTCGCTTGCACGTACCTTGGCTCCGTCGTCCACCAACTCCCAGGCTTGCTTCCCGTCATACCCTTCGGCGTACCGAACTCCACCCGTCTCGTTGAGCAGGACAACAAGGTGCAGATCAGGTCTCTTGCGCAAGGTGAACATTCGTTCGCTGCGCTGACGCCACACCGATTCAACCTCCCCGAGAACCGATTCTCCTCCCATTGCCTCTACAGTTCGTTCGACAAGCGTCGAGAGAGAGAGAGAGCTTTCGGTGCCTGAACAGCCGATCAACGCTAATATCAGAGCACCGACAAACTGACCTGAGGAGATGCGCATGATTCCCTCACAGCAATGATCTAGACAAGCTGACACCCGAAGCGAGGATATAGTTGCATTTCGAACCGGTACTACCCACCCCCAAACAGGAATTCGCGGTCATTCAGCGGCCTCCACCGGTCAGCTCCGGAAGGCGCGCCTCAGAGAAGGCAGCGTCTTCTTTCCGCGTTTTTGACCTCTGAAAACGCAGAATCCCAAACAGAGTGTAGGACGCTCACTGCCGGCGGGAGCAAGAACTGCCAGTTAGGCGCTGCCTTTTCGACAAATCTCTGTACCAGTCGAAGTCGATCCGCGGCCGGCCGTGCTGCGATCGGCTCAGGGCCGGCGAGTGCCTTAAGTGCTTGTAGTACAAGCACTTATAGATCATACCGCCGCTTTTCCCCCGCGCCCAATCGGCGATCCGGAACTTCATCTGGGTGATTCGAATCTTTGAGTCCACACTCAGCAATTTCAAATCACCGATTCGAAACTTCATCTCGAGGATTCGAAACTCCAGATCAATGATTCGAAACTCCACGTCGATGATTCGACTTATCGACCAGCGATCCGAAATTTCGAATCAGCGATTCAAAACTTCTCTCAATGATTCGAAACTCAAAGCGACGACTCGAAGCTTCATGGCACCCACCCGGAACTTCCAAACAACGATTTCAATCGCGCACTGACCTTTGCTCGGTGTCAAGTTGGCTGAATGACAATGTGTTGTAAGCAGCGGAGATCTGTTGAGACCTTGTTGATGGTCGGGTGTTACACCGTGGTCCCGAAAAACGCGGGTGTGGTGCACAACACCGCGCGATCAATCACAACTCGAGACCGGAGGGTAGGACCATGGCCAGGTTTCCCACCAGAGAAGCCGATGTAGCGACCCTCCAGTGGCAGCCGGCGACATCAGTGCAGAAGCAGGGTCTGCTTGCTGTCACTCTTTGCTCATGTAGCCTTTGCTACAGCGTGCTCGACAGCCGTCAGTCTACGGGAGCAGCCGATCGACGCCGGTGCGGCTCGCCGCTACGAGTCTGACCCTGAAACGGCAACACGAGCGGTGGTGCGCGCATTTGAGACCCTACGATTGGATTCAGACGAGCAGATTGACGTCGATGCCACGACGCGAATGCTGCTTGCCCATAAACCCTCGAACTGGAGGCCCGAGTACATCCGTGTCGTGGTGGACCAAGTGGATGATCGAGCTGTGGAGATTCGCGTGATTGCCGAAACGGTTGAGCCGCAGGGACAGCGGACGGCAGACGGGGCCCTTGAAGACGCTGGTAAATACTGGTCACGAGAGCTCTTCGGCCAACTTGACCTGCTCCTGAGCCGAGAAGGCGCAGCGCACGTCGCCGACGAATAGCGCGACTGCCAGTCAGGATTGCGCCGCCGGTGAAAGCCTAGGCGTCTGGCTCAGCACCGCCACCAGAAACAGTCACCAACGCCGATCTGCCGCATGGGTGGCACTTGATGTAACAGTATTCGCCAGCGATCGGCCCACGCACGGTCAGTTCGTTCCCACACACAGGGCACACGGGCACCTCGTCCGCCGTGGAGAGTTGCCGGCTGATCTCACCGGTCTCTTCCCGCGAGAACGTGACGGGCGTATCGGAATTCTGTGGCATGGTTGGAACAAGCTCCCGTCGATGCGGTGCAACTGGAGAGCGCGGTCTGAGTCACCAGCACCATCATCCAATAGAATGCTACAATGCCATCCAGACTTCTACATCACTTGCTCGTGGAACTCAGATTGCTGGTCGGTGGTTCCCACTAGTCAGCGTTCAAAGATGCCGAACCCAAAGTAACAGGGCTCGACCGCGCAACTGTACATCTTGATCTCAACTGTGTATTCCCCTCCCTGGCCGGCTGTGAACTCCACGATTGGTTGGTCATCCGCCAGCACATCCGAGTTGACCTCGTTTCCATAGGCATCCTTTACCAGGATGTCGATGTCACTGCAGTCGACATCGCATGCTCCGGTGATGACGTAGTCAGTGCTGGCAATGAGCGGGAAAGTCCAGGACTCTGTGCCATCCTCATTCATGGACCCCATGATGTAACTACGCAACGCATAATCGCCCAGAGTGGACACTACGTCGTACTGTTCTTGTAGTTGCCGCCACACGACCTCCGCATACTCCTGTCCATAGGCTGGTCGTGTAACGATGATCGATAGGACAGCGACGACACCGATTGTTGCTGCTGGTAGCATGCGTCTGTGGATCGACATGATGCCTCCACGAAAGGGGACACGGTTCCGGCTGCACCGGGAGTTGGTGTGGCTCATTATGTGACTTTCTTGGCTGAGCCACAACAGCCGTCGCCAAGGCGACGGCTTTCCCTATGCCATCCCGTCCAGCACATCCCGCACGAGTCCCAGCAGTTCGTTGGGCGTCCAAGGTTTCTGCAGAAACGGCAGTTCAGCGTCCGGATCGACCTTCGCATATACGTCTCTGGCGCTGTAGCCGCTCATGAACATGAATTTCTTGCTGATTCCTGCCGCCACCATCGCCTGATACAGTTCCAGGCCACTCATCCTCGGCATCACTGCATCTGAAATGACAAGGGCAACCTCATCGCCTCGTGAGTCAAGCGCCTTCAGCCCTTCCTCTCCATCAGCGGCGAGTATCACCTGATATCCACACCGCTCGAGCACCCGCCTGGTCGCGCGCCGGATCGCAGCCTCGTCCTCCACAACCAGAATGGTCTCCGTGCCTCCCGGTGGCTCAACCGCAAGCTTGTCGGACGCGAACGGCGCGGCCTTGCTGCTCGTCGGGCGGAAATAGGTCTTGACGGTAGTACCTCGTCCGACCTCGCTCACAACATCCACAAACCCTTTGTGCTGCTTCATGAGTCCGTAGACTGTCGACATACCCAACCCCGTGCCCAACCCCTGTTCCTTGGTCGTGAAGAACGGCTCATAGACCTTCGTCAAAGTCTCCTGATCCATTCCCACTCCAGTGTCCGTCACCGTTAGGCACACATATTCACCGGGATCGCCCCAACCACTCACCGCTCGGTGGGCTTCATCCAGTACCTCAGTTCGCGTCTCTACCCTCAGCTGCCCTCCCCAGGGCATCGCGTCGCGCGCGTTGTTTACGAGGTTGCTGATGACCTGCTCGACCGCGTTTGGATCGGCACTGACAAGTGGAAGGTGTCGCTCTCCGACAACCTCGAGTTCGATCGTCTCCGGAAGTAGTCGTTTCATCGTGCGCATGAAGCTTCTCACTACCTGACCCAAATCGAGAGGCTGGAGCGACAACATGGCTCTTCGACTGAAACTCAACAACCGCTTGACCAACGCCGTGCCACGGCGCGCGGCGGCCTGGAGGTCGCGCAGATCCTGCTCCAAGCCGTGCCTATCATCCGAGAGTGCTACATCGATCATGCTGGCGCTCGCCAGAATGACGGTCAACAGATTGTTGAAATCGTGCGCAATACCGCCAGTCAGCTGCCCCACCGCTTCTATTTTTTGCGTGTGGAAGACCTGTGCTTCCAATTGCCGCTGCTGCGTGATGTCCTCGGCAAAGATCTCGGTCCCAACCGGCTCGCCCTGCTCGGTGCGCAGCGGTCGGCCGTTCAACCGTACGGTGATGGGTGTTTCATCCTTGCGCTTCCAATGAACTACGATTCCATCGATCCGCTCCCCGTCACGGTGCTGCTCCGAAAGCCAGGTTCGCTCCTCCGGATCCAGGTAGACGTCTTCACTCGGATCGAGTGCTAACACTTCCTGCTCGGTGTCATAGCCAAGCATCTTGACCAGCGCCGGATTCACCGAAATGAACCTCTCCTCGAGGTCAGTGCGGTAGATGCCGTACGTAGCGTTCTGTACTATGGCGCGGTGCCTCGCTTCCGAGCGCTTCAGTTCCTCTTCCGTATGCTTGCGCTCGGTGATGTCCATAGAGGTGGTAACGAATCCCACGGGGACCCCCGCGGAATCGCGCACTACGTCAGAGGTCAGGTGGACTTCAAACCGAGTACCGTCCTTCTTGAGATTGACGCTCTCTCGATGCCAACTCGCCAATTCACTCTGGTCATTGGATTCGATCGGCTTGTGCAATTCTCGCGGGGCAAAGAGCCTGACATCCTGCCCCAACAACTCCCCCGCCTCGTACCCGTGCATCTCGGCTTCTGCCGGGTTGGTGTACAGGATCGTTCCGTTCATGTCGGTGATTGTGAGCCCAAGCTGCATGTTCTCGGCCGCCGTGGCAAACAGACGCAGCCGTTCCCTCGCCTGCTCGGCCTGTCGATGATCCAGTTGCATCTCGGCAAGTTCGAGCCGTAGTGCCTGGAGTTCCGATTCTAGTGCGCTGGCTTCGCTGGTTCGATCACTCATGTCGAGCCCTCATCGGACAAACCCAATAGGACCTGCCAAGACCGTCCAACTGGACTGAATTTAGCCATACGAGCGCCCCCGATTTGTGACGTGCGTCGGGCTTTCGGTTTCAAGCCATGGATAGCATTTTTTGTGAACCTGCGCCAATCGGCAAGGTTGGAGCACAGCTCCAGGTGGATAGGACGGATCCCGCCTGAGGACCGGATCCTTGCTAACCGGGGCGTCTAGCGGTCGACGCACCGGAAAACTCATTAGCCCGGATTGGGAGCAAAGCCCATGTCAGTCGACTTGGACAAAGCAACGACCCGAAACCTGTTGGACGGGCTCAGATCGTACGTAGCCACGTTCGACGATCAACGGGATGCCGCGCGCGAGCAGGATGCTCTGGCACTGACCGAATCGCGTGAACACCATACCCACGCCATCCTATTCGGCGATGTTCTTCCTCGCCTCCAGGCATATTCGTTCGTGACACTGCTCACCGTGATCTTCGAGTCGAGATTGTCGGTGTTCTGCAGGACGCTGAGTGTCGAGCACGATCTTCCACGGAGCCTCGACGATTTCGACGGAGATTTTCTGGAACAATCCTGGGCCTATCTGACCGAGCAAGTCCAGGCCAGGCCGCCCACCGAACTCTGGCGCTGGATGCAGGACGTCTTCACACTCCGTAGCTGCATCATAAACCACGCGGGCAACGTGGGTACCATGGACCAGTCAAGCCGGCGGGCTGTCGAACAAATCGAGCGCCGTCGACCGGGCGTAGGTATCGAGTCGGATGAGATGTTGTTCAACCGTGCGCCTCACGCAACCCTTAGATCCGAATACGTTCTGGAAGTCGAAAGCGAGTTCTGTCTGGAGGCGGTAACTGCCGCGCAGGGCCTCTTCGGTTACCTATATCAGCACAAGACTCCAGGGGAACAGTAGCACCCAACCTGGTTGCGCTAGCGCCCCTAGCAGCCTCCTCGACCCGACGGTACTTTAGGCCCCATGCACTATGCTCTGATGAGCAGTGGAGGCAAGGACTCCACTCTCGCTCTGGATCGCGCGCGGCGCCAGGACCTGGATGTCAGATACTTGGTGAACATCTACGATGGTGAAACCAACAGAGTGCGATTCCACGGCGTCCGTCACGAGCTAATTCAGCGACAAGCACACGCACTTGGCCTCGAGCCAATCACGACTCCAACCCAGGGACGTGAATACGAACCCGTCTTCATGGACATGCTCCAGCAGTTGAAGGAAAGGGACGTCGCAGGTGTGATCTTTGGCAACATTAGTTTGCAGGACGTACGGTCCTGGTATGAGGAGCGAGTCACGCATAGTGGATTGGTGCACGTGGAACCGATTTGGGGGGAGCTGTCAATCGAAGTTGCGTGGGAGGTAGTGGAGCGGGGCTATCAAGCGGTCGTGGTCAGCGTAGACCTGGCGCTCGGCGCTGCCACTTTTTTGGGCCGCGAGTTCGACGCCGACTTGGTTACCGAACTGGGTTGCACCGAAGGCCTCGATGCGGGCGGAGAGCATGGCGAGTATCACACCTTCGTGTACGATGGGCCGGCGTTCGACATTCCGGTGACCTTTTCTCTGGGCGACACGGTCGAGATCGAGGGACACCGTTTCGTAGACCTGATGCCTAACGCGTACCACTAGCACCAAGTACCGTGAGCGACGCCTCCACGGCAGATCGGCTGCGAGCGCTCGGGCGAGACGACAAGTGGTTCCTCACGTGCGGTAACGGCATCATATGGGCGCCCCCTTTCCCTGCTAATCTCCACCGGCCCGGACTCTGGGACGAGGCGCTCGTCTACTACCACCCCTTCGCTCCCCTCTTCACCGTTGCACTAGTGGCGAGCGATGGCAATGAAATCCCTTTGTCGTTGGCCAAGAGAACCTGGGAACCTGGTCGGGTCGTAGCCGAATGGCACGTCGAAGACGGATTGCCATTGATAGAAGAACTCCGTGCCCTACCGGGGGGGCGTTTCGTCTCCAGTTGGAGCAGGGCTGATGGACAAAACTGGAACGACGGTTCACTCGAACAAACCCACATCGTCGCATTCTCGATGCAGCCCGGCGAGCACGTTGCATCAGTCACACAGATAGAACAAAGCCTGAGTTGGCACCGCACTCTACACGACCGGCGCGATGTGCCACTCGAGGTCGTGGCCACATTCTCGTCTCATTGTGACCAGGAAGACGGTGTTACTCGCGTAGCGGGACTGCGATCCGAAGGAACGAACACGGAAGCAAGGTGGGACCACACCCCGTTTTGGGAAAGTTGGCAACCTGGAAGGGGCCTCCAAGGCGGGGTACGTATTGGCGGAATCTCCGAATCCGGGTTTCTGTACGTCGCGCTGG
>JBDGZZ010000178.1:0-8360 GCA_039588335.1 Gemmatimonadota bacterium
CCAGAATCGCACCCAGCAGCGACACCATGTAGGCGTGAGCGAGAACTGCGAACTCTGCCTTGAACTTGATTGGCTCCGAGCCAAGTGCCCCGAAGATGAGCCAGAATATCAGGGCTGCCGTCAAGAATCCCAACAGTGTTAGTGCCGTCCCGATCCCTACGCCAGATGCCCTGCCGCGGGTCGATGTTGCGGCCTCGATCTGCTCCTGGGCCTGCTCATCGGTTAACTGGCCACGCTCCTGAAATGCTTCTATTTGTTCCCGGGCCTGCTCCTCGAGTACGTCGGACGGCACGCCAAAGCCAGCCCCAAGAAACACCAGGATCATCAGTACAATGGGAACGAGTGCTCGTGGCCTAGCGGCCAGCTCCTCGAACACGTTCTTCGGTTCGTCGAAGACTCTAAAGGCCAGCCACAATGCGCTCTTGGATTCTCCCTCTGGAGCGGGTGCTTCAGTCACAGTCTTATCCTCCTAGTTCCTGGGAGCCGCTCTTTGTCGGCTCACTTGGGTGAGTATCAACAAGACGTGCCTGCGCCGTACGGGCCGCGCATCGAGCGGCTGACAATCCTGATTTGCGTGATCACCCAGTTAGGTGAGCCGCCCTCCTGTGCCACGGCGAAGAAGCGCTCACCGCCATCATCCACCGTGCCAATCGCCTGGGGTTGCAAGTCGACGATCACGTCGTAACATCCGTTGGGCGGCCGTACCTGTGCAATCATGGTGCGCCGAGGTCTCGACTCCAGCGAGGGATAAGTGATGTATCCCCCCACGGTGTTCGGCGGCGCCCCCGCCGAGGCACCGGACTCCTCCGGCGTCCCCAGCAGCGCCAACTCGCCCAGTGCTCTTCGCTCATCCAGGCCTACGCGGAGACCATGCCAACTACGATTGGGAATTCGTATGGTGATGGCATATGTGTTCGCATTCTGCGCATCGATCGTGAGATCCGAGCCGTAGGTGTAACGAAATAGACCTGCGTCGTCGGGATTAGCTCTCGGCGCCCTAGTCCCCAATGTCGAGAAGGCGATGTTGATGGGCTGGTTGGGGTAGATGGGAAGCGGTCTCACGGCGGCCTCTGCGACGGGAGTCGGATCGGTCGCGGCAGTGAATTGGGGCCCCGATGTGAGTAGCAGAACGGCCAGGAGAATTACGATCAACACGGCGGCCCGAGCGATGAACGGACTCCGCCTCGCCTGCCGCCACAACTTCCCGAGAGGTCGTTCCTCGGGGGTAGTGGGTGGACGCGGTGGAGTGGTGGTGACAGCAAATGGATGCTGTTTGGGAGTCCTGGCCGTCGGGGTGGGCTGGCTACTCGTCCTGGACTGGGCTGACGGTTGCTTGGCTGTAGTCGAGCTCTGTGACTCCTGCTGCGCCTTGGCCAGCTCTTGCATCAGCGGTTTCTTGTCGCCCTCTTTTTCCCGCGCGCACGCCGGACAGCCGCGCGGATTCTCCTCGTTATAGGGGATCTTATGAGTCGGACACCTAACTAGGGCCATTGTTGTCCCGAGCCTAGAGCTTGGGTAGGGTCACGCCCTGCTGAGCCTGATACTTGCCGCTCTTGTCCGCGTACGAGATCTCACACACGTCGTCCGCGTCGGCTCCGAAGAATAACACCTGGGCGATCCCCTCGTTTGAATAGACCCTGGCTGGCAGAGGGTTCGTGTTGGAGATCTCGAGCGTCACATGTCCCTCCCACTCAGGCTCGAAAGGAGTCACGTTTCTCTCCGCAACCGGGGTTTGTTTGTGGCAACTCCGGCTACGCGGGAGCCTCTGGCCGGTTGATTCAAGGGGCTCGCCAGGCGCCGAGGGAAAGATAAGAGGGCTTAGCCGTTGCGCCACTTGCGTTTGCTTGACACCCTCCGAAAGTCCTGAGTAACTTCCTGCCTCGCCAATACGTGAATTTTTTCACGAACCCTAGAGTTGCCATGTTGCGGGAGTACACTCCCCTTCTTTTGCTAGTAGCCCTGGTCGTCGTGTCAGCGGTGGCGATGATCGCCCTGTCGCACCTCATGCAGGTTCGGCGTCCTACAGCAGTCAAGGGCATGCCCTACGAGTCGGGCATGACTCCCCTTGGGAGCACCCGAGACCGCTTCAGCATCAAGTTCTATCTGGTCGCAATGCTCTTCATCGTCTTCGATCTGGAGGCGGTGTTCATGATTCCCTGGAGCGTGGCTTTCCGCGAGCTGGGACTGTTGGGCCTGATTGAAATGCTCGTGTTCGTGCTGATTCTTCTGGTGGGTTTCATCTACGTGTGGAAGAGAGGTGCGCTGGAATGGGATTGACGCCTGCCGAGAGTCCGGGAAGCAGTGGCGGCAAATCCGTAGTATCCCAAGTATCTCCAAATTGGATCACAACGAGGCTCGATTTCCTGGTTAACTGGGCGAGATCCAACAGCCTATGGCCGATGCCGTTCGGCACGGCCTGCTGCGCGATCGAGTTCATGGCCACGGCTGCCTCCCGGTACGATCTAGCTCGGTTCGGGATGGAGCGATTGGGATATACGCCGCGCCAGGCCGACCTGCTTCTCTGTGCCGGCCGTCTTCCATTCAAGCTCGCCCCCGTCATTCGGCGCATTTATGACCAGATGCCCCAGCCAAAGTGGGTGATTTCGATGGGCGCGTGTGCGTCGAGCGGAGGGATTTTCGACACGTATGCGATGACGCAAGGGATCGATACGGTGGTTCCTGTGGACGTCTATGTCCCGGGGTGTCCTCCGCGACCGGAGGGTCTGTTGTACGGAATCTTGCTGCTGCACAAGAAGATCAGGGGAGAGACGATGGCCGATGAGGCCATCCGGCGAGAACCTTCGCTTGACAAAGGTGGGCTACGGCTGCCACCTGAGTTCGTGGACGAGCTTTCAGAGCCGTTCGGCAACTCGGTTCACCAAACACGATCATCATAGCAAATCCGTGAATCCATCGGTTGAAGCGCTGAGGCGCGAGTTCGGTGACAAGATCGGCCGCGCATTGGAATCGTGCGGTGATACGATTGTCTATGTCAGCGCCGAAAACAGCCGCGAGATTCTCGAATGGCTGAAGACGACAGCGGGGCAAGACTACAACTACCTGATCGACGTGACCGCAGTGGAGTACCGCGATCCGGAGTTACCTCTTGAGGTCGTCTATTTGCTCTTCTCTCTCGAGCACAAAGTGCAATTGTGTGTGAAGGTTGACCTGCCCAAGGACGGTGACCTCGCGGTCGATTCGGTTGTTACGGTGTGGCAGGGCGCCAATTGGCTGGAACGCGAAGTCTACGACATGTTCGGGATAACCTTTGCTGGCCATCCGGATCTGCGCCGCATCCTGATGTGGGAGACCTATTCCGAGGGATATCCTCTGAGGAAAGGCTTCCCGCTCCGGGGACGGTTTTCGAGATCCGAGCAGGTTCGCCGGGCGCTCCACGCCAACCCCGAAGCGCACTATTCCCTGGAGGAACTCTCCATCGCGGACGCGTTCAACGACATTCCGCCCGACATGAGAGAGAGGCTGGCGAGCGGAGACCGTGATGCGATCCCTGAATTAGGGGAGTCTTCGCCCAGTGAGTGAGAAGAGAACGGTCGAACTAGGCGTCGCAACATCCGGCGTAGATGGTCTGGGGCAACCGGCCCGCATACCCCTCGGCATCACTGAATCGGGACTTGACGAAGTGGAAGGTGGACTCGGTGTCGAGCACTTGCTCATCAACATCGGCCCGCAACATCCGGCCACTCACGGCGTACTTCGGTTGGTCGTTGAGTTGGACGGTGAAGTGGTCGTTAGGGTGATCCCCCACATCGGATACCTGCATTCGGGATTCGAGAAACTGGGAGAATACAGGCATTACAACCAGATCGTACCCCTCACCGACCGCACTGATTACCTGGCGCCAATGGCAAACAACGTCTGCCTCGCTCTCGGTGCCGAGAAGTTGATGGGGATCGAGATAACCGAACGGTGCAAGGTGTTGCGAGTAATTGCGTGCGAAATGAGCCGCATAATCTCGCATCTGGTGTGGCTGGGAACAACGGCGGTCGACCTCGGGGCGATGACTCCATTCCTGTGGACCTTCCAGGAACGGGAGCGCATCTACGACCTGCAGGAAGCGTGGACCGGTGCACGTCTGACCACGAGCTTGACGCGCGTCGGGGGCTTGATGGCGGACATTCCAGAGGGGTTCGAGGACGGTCTGCGGGCTTCTTGCCATCGGCTCCCGAGAGTCTTGGACGAAGTCGAGTGGATGTTGACAGGTCAGGCTATCTGGTGCGCCCGTACTCAGGGAATCGGAGTGATGTCGGCGGAGGACGCCATCAACTATTCGCTGTCCGGACCCATGCTCCGTGCCAGCGGAGTGGACTACGACATCCGGAAGGATCGACCGTATCTCGACTACGAGACCTACGACTTTGATGTGCCGATCGGCGAGCACGGTGACGTATACGATCGGTATCTGGTGAGGGTGGAGGAGATGCGGCAGTCGGTACGGATTCTCGAGCAGGCGCTAGAAAGGCTGCCAGACGGACCGATCAACGTCGACGACCCCCGCGTGATCCTCCCGCCCAAGACGGCCGCGATGAGCGATATGGAAGCAATGATCTTCCATTTCAAGCAGGTCATGGAGGGAGTCAGTGCACCTGTGGGCGAAGCCTATATGGCAATAGAGAACGGCAAAGGGGAGCTGGGCACCTATTTCGTGTCTGACGGAACCGCAAAGCCAGTTCGCTGGCGAATTCGGCCCCCGTCGTTCATCAACCTGGCGGCTCTGCCGAAGATGGCGGAGGGGCACTTGCTAGCCGATCTCATCGCCATCAACGCCAGCGTCGACATCGTGATGGGTGAGATCGATCGGTGAGCCAGGATTGCGGGACAACGGTGTTGCGGTCCGGAGGAACATCTGACAGGGCATATGCATCAAACGACTGACTATCAGCAAGTATTCACGGGAGAGCAACGGCGGAAGCTCGATGAGATTCTGTCCCGTTATCCCAACAAGCAGGCGGCGCTGCTTCCGGCATTGTGGATGGTGCAGGAAACGAACGGTTGGATCTCCGATCCAGGTATGGCGGAAATCGCAGAGGTTCTTGATCTGACGCCCGCTTATGTGAAGGGTGTGGCTACGTTCTACACCATGTACCACAAACATCCCGTGGGAGAGCATTTCATCCAGGTGTGCACGACCTCTCCATGTGGTGTCGTCGGTGCCGAAGAGGTAGTGGAAGCGTTCCTGGAACACACGGGTTGTGGTGAACTCGGAGCAACTTCGCCCGATGGAAAGTTCACAGTAATAGAGGTCGAATGCCTAGGAGCGTGTGGCTTCGCTACTCCGATTCTGATCGACGATGATTTCATCGAGAGCGTGACCCCGGAAGGGGTCCCTGAGTTGTTGGCGAGGTACAGATGAGTGCCCGGCATTGTAGCTCTGCGCTGCTGCGTGGCGATGCCGCGAGTGGTGGGACGGGAGGGGGCGCGTAATGGGTTATCCGCACAAGCCGCATGAGAGAGAAACAGTCGTCCTGAGTAAGTACTTCGGCGACAGCCAGGCTCGCACGTATGACGGGTGGGTCGAACGCGGCGGCTACAAGATGCTTCGGAAGGCGCTTTCGACGGACCGTCAAGAGGTCATCGACGAGGTCAAGGAATCCGGCTTGCGGGGCCGTGGGGGAGCGGGTTTCCCGGCAGGGGTGAAGTGGTCGTTCATGCCCAAAGAACAGGCCCACCCGCACTACCTCTGCTGCAACGCCGACGAATCAGAGCCAGGAACATTCAAGGATAGGGAGATAATGCGGTGGACGCCGCACGCTCTGATCGAAGGTTGTGCCATTACGCAGTACGCCATCCAAGCCGAGACCTGTTACGTCTACATCCGAGGCGAGTTCACCGAGCCGATCGCGATCATGGAAAAGGCGATCGGAGAGGCGTACGACAATGGGGTGCTGGGTGGCAACGCGATGGGAACCGGCAAACGGCTGGACATGTACGTGCACCGGGGGGCCGGTGCCTACATCTGTGGTGAAGAGACGGCGCTCATGAACTCCATCGAAGGGAAGCGCGGAAATCCACGTATCAAGCCTCCGTTTCCTGCGGCGCGCGGTCTCTTCGGGATGCCGACGACGATCAACAACGTTGAGACGCTGACGGCGGTACCACACATACTCGAGCGGGGTAGCGCCTGGTACAAGTCGCTGAGCCTCTCCAACCCGAAGAGCACGGGGACGAAACTCTTCAGTGTTTGCGGCCAGGTTCAAAGGCCAGGGAATTACGAGCTGGAGATGGGCTTCCCTCTCAAGGACCTACTGTATGACCTATGTGGTGGTATGAAAGACGGTCGCACACTGAAGGCCTGTATCCCGGGTGGATCGTCGGTACCAATCCTGAATCGGGAGGAGACAGAGGCCTGTCTGTTGGACTACGAGGGTGCTCAAGAAGCAGGAACCATGCTCGGATCGGGCGGGGTCATCGTGTTTGACGATAGTGCCGACATGGTATACCAGATCATGAGGCTAGCTCACTTTTACGCTCATGAGTCGTGTGCCCAGTGCACGCAATGCAGAGAAGGAACGGCTTGGACGACGACGATCCTCAGGAGGATCCTCGCTGGTGAGGGCAAGATGGAGGATCTAGACCTGTTGCTCGATCTGGCGGAACAGATGACCGGGAGGACGATCTGTCCGCTAGCCGACTCGTGTGCGGCTCCCGTAGTGAGTGGAATCAAGAAATTCCGGGACGAGTTCGAGGCCCACATCATGGGGCCCAAGAGCGCTAACCTGGCGGCGGTGTGAGTACCATGGGTGAACAAGAGCTGGTAACGCTGACCATCGAGGGTACGGACGTGTCGGTGCCGAAGGGAACGACCATCCTCGAAGCCGCCAAGCAAGCCGGGGTAGTGATTCCGCATTACTGCTACCACCCGAGTCTTCCGGTCGTCGGTGTCTGCCGCATGTGCCTCGTCGAGGTCGAGGGTATGCCAACGCTGCAGATCGGATGCGCTACGATGGCGGCTGAAGGCCAGAAGGTCCACGTCTATAGTGAAAAGGCGCTCGAATCACGCAAGAGTGTGCTCGAGTTCCTCTTGATAAACCACCCGCTCGATTGTCCGATCTGCGACCAGGCGGGCGAGTGTGAACTACAGGACTACGTGTTTCGGGAAGGTCGTGCGCGTACCCGCTACACACCCACTTACGCCAAACGATTCAATCCCGTGGAGGATTTTGGTCCGGACATTCTATATGTTCCAAATCGCTGTATCCTCTGCACACGCTGTGTGCGGTTCATGGAGCACGTGGCGGAAGATGCGGTCATCAACGTCAGCGAACGCGGTGACCGGGCCTTCATCGGTATCCATCCGGACCGACAGTTAGACCACGCATGGGCTGGCAACGTTGTCGACCTATGCCCCGTCGGATCTCTCATCTCCAAGGATTTCCTGCACAAGACACGCGCTTGGGAAGTGGACAAGACTCCCAGCATTTGTACCGGTTGTTCACAGGGCTGCAACGTGACGCTCGACACGAGGAGCAACGCGGTGGTCCGGATCAGGCCGCGGGTGAACCTGGAGGTCAATCGATATTTCGTTTGCGACCACGGACGCTCGTCGTACAGATGGATGAACCGTGGCGATCGAATCGAAGCGCCGTTGGTGAGTGAGGCTGGCAGCCTTACGGCGACCGATTGGGATCATGCCCTGGCACGGGCCGAACAGATAGTATCGGCATCCGGTGGTACAGCGGTTGCGCTGGTTTCACCGCAGATGTCCAACGAGGCTCTATTTCTGGCCAGGCAGGTCATGGGTCAATTGGACTTCGTTGGTGCTTTCCGCCTGGAGGTTGCAGACGCCGAGGTGTCGCTGCCGGGGATTGAGAGTCTGGCACTTCGAAAGGAGCGAGCGCCCAACGCGACGGGTGCCAGGATGCTTGGCTTCACCGAAGACTTCGAAGCAGCGCTCGCGGCAGCCGATAACGCGTCAGTCGTCTTGCTGTTGGGTGAGGACTTGGAGGGCGTCTCCAGTCCAAGGCTGGATAACTGGGCTAACGTCATCTGCGTAGGCACTGCGATGTCCGATGCTGCCCGTACTGCTGCCGTTGTCTTGCCAACGACGAACGTCGCAGAAGAAGATGGTTCGTTCGTCAACCGTGACTACCGAGTGCAGAGATACTTTCAAGCGAAGTCGGGTCCTGGCATGGCACGACCGGCATGGTGGCTCTTGAGTGAGATTCTGCGAGGGTTAGGACGGTGTGAGCCAGTGGTTGATGCAGCGGAGGCCTTTCAACTGCTCGCAGAGCAAGAGGGCGCTTTCTCGGGCCTCACGTACGAACAGGTGGGCTACGGCGGAGTCGTGGTGGCCTGGCTAGGGGCTGCGGAGGTATCTGCGTGACGCCTGAACTGAAGGGGTT
>JBDGZZ010000179.1:0-8339 GCA_039588335.1 Gemmatimonadota bacterium
CTATCAACGCGACCTGAACAATCTGCCGAAAGTCTCAACAGCGCGATTCTGATGTGAACCGCACATCTACATGTGGTTATCTGGTTGTTGTGTTACCGCCCCTCTTGCCTATCTTGGCATTGGCCGCACATTACCATTGTCCCTCAGAGCATAAGTCAACAAATCCCTCCGACGGTTCCCGCCGTGGCGGTCAATTGATCGTTAGTTGACTGAGTTCGCTTAGAATCGAGCACAATTGTCGCCGGTGGCCTCGGCCCTACCGCCAGACAGACGCTCCCACCTGACGACGAGACCGTGAAGTTGTTAATACAATGCAATCACCACGGAGGATCAGATGAATTCAAGAATCAGGTTCTTTCTGCTGGCCGGTGTCGTGTTGCTTGTTCCGACGCAGCTGAATGCCCAAGGACAGCCTGTTGAGTTGGGCATCGACGGTGGATTGGCCATCTCGTTCAACGGGAGTACATCGACCGCATTCCAGCTTCCATTTCAATCACTCCGAGTCGGCTTCTTTCCGTCCGACGCCGTGTCCCTCGAGCCAGCGGTGTCAGTCAACTACCTGAAGTTCGAAGAGATCGACGCAATCTATACACTTGGCTTGGAGTTAGGAGCATTGCTCCACTTCATATCCGACCGGAGTAGGTCACAGCCCTACTTTCGGCCACTCGCTGGAATCCAGCTACTCGCGGCCGGAGGGGAGAGCGTCTCCCAATTTCATGTTGGTGGCGGATTCGGAGTGAAGGTGCCGGTTGCGAACCAGCTTGCGGTGCGGCTCGAAGCGGGATTCCAACACGCGTTCGAGAACGAGGATGTATCGGGAGGAAACAGCATCATGGCTGCTGTGGGCCTATCATTCTTCACGCGGTAGCCAGCCGTCGCCGCAGGCGGGCGGGCGGATAAACGGTCGAAACGGATTCCCTTTACACGACGACGTCCGGGTCGCGGTCGACGACCGCGACTTCCGCTATTCGCCGGCTGTTACTAGGCCAACCCTTCAGAAGCTGACGCGCAGTCGCGTGAGGATCAGGCGGCCGAGCTCGGGCGCCCCCACGAACTCTCGGTGCTTGGTACCGAAGAGGTTTTGGCCCTCAAGGGAGAGCCGGGTGGTGGGCCGCCAAGGAAACTGATAGGCGATCCCCGCATTGACGGCCGCGTACGAATCCACTCGGCCCCTGTACACTCCCGATACCACAGGAAACCCAGCCACGGCCCGCAGCTCCGCACGCACGGTGACGCCGATTCGCGGCTCCGTGAAGGCACCACCGATGGCGCCTTTGTGCTTGGGTACATTCGGAACGACCGCTCCGCCGGCTCCAACATTGGGGATGGAGTCGTGGCTCGCGTACGAGTAGCTGGCTCGGACGGTCAGGGCGGGAGAGATGGCGGCGCTCAATGCGACATCGAAGCCCCACACCGTATACGAACCGCCCTGGAGATTGATGGCTGTTATGTTAGCGTCCCCGGTTTCAACCGGAGCTACGGTGCCCAAGGGCACCTCACTGAGCGAATCGGACAGGACACGCGCCGAGTCCGGCGGCATGAACTGCCGGAGGTACTGTTCGAGCGACGCTTGGTTCAAGAACGCGTTCGGCGTCGCCACAAAAAGTGCGTCCGCCTGCTGATTGATGACCCTGTCAACGTAGATATCCGCCGACACGTTTACCCGTTCTCCGAGGAGTCCTTTGTAGCCGAGTTCGAAGACGTTGCGGAACTCGCGCCTCAGCGGAGTGATATCCTGGACGTCTGCTTCGTTGACGGGATCGAACTTGATACCTTCCGCGTTCGCGTCGAGACGCTTTAGATCTGTGCCGACCTCGTTACCCGTGGGTGGGGGCAGCGTGGACAGGTCGATTCCAATTTGCTGTGCGTACAAAACGATGGCCGGCCAGAGTAGGGTGGCGTCTGTCGGCAACCATTCGGAGGGACCGAGGGGATTGAAGGGAGACCGCATGCACAGGCCCCCGCAATCGCGGCTGAAGCTGAAGCCGGTTTCGCCCGTGCCGCGAAGACGCGCTTCGTAAAATGGAAACGACTCGACCAGAAAATCGATGAACAGATCCTGCGGGTCCGGCGAGTTATAGGCGCGGTTGTAGGTCAGGCGCACAGCGTGGAACGGCGCAGGTTTGTGGACGACGCCAATCCGCGGCGAGAGCGCCACGTCGTTCAGGCGATCGTGATAGTCGACCCTGAGAGCAGCAATCGCGTCCCACGTGCGTGAGACTGCGGTGGTCGTGTTGAGGTATGCACCCACCTCGAGCACCTCATCGTCGACCTCGTTGGCACCGTGCACAGTCCCGCCCGTTCGCGGAATGGTGTAGGCTGCATCGGCCCCATATACGAGATTCCAGCGGGAGCCGACGAACGCGCTGTGCTGCAACTGCGCTGCCCACACGAGAGAGCTGTCGACGATCGGCTGCCCGGTTCGGAGTTGATAGGTGTTCCCTGCGTCGCTGTTGTTGTGCATGAAGTTGGCGAAGAACCGGCCCGCCGTGACCGACGCCTGCAGATAGAGGTACAGCCAGTCCTGAACTTGCGACGCCCCAACCACCGTCTGATCGATGTTGTTTGTCGCGCTGGAGATTCCACCACGCAACGAGATCTCGGTGCCGGCTCCCGGACGCCAATCGACGCGTGCCTCACCCGCAGAGCGCTGGATGTCGAAATCGCGGCGCCCGATGAGCAGCTCATCCGGATCGGCCCCGTCGGCGAGGGCCTCTTGGCGGTTCTCGACCTCTACGGGATCGACATATTCCCAGTCGCGGCCGCTAAAGTATGATCCGGAGATCTTGTAGCCCAATCGCTTCCCAATGACTCCCGCATGACGAAGGACGCCCTGAAACAGCGACCGCTCCCCACCCGCGACAGACAGGCTTGTACCGGGCGCTTCGAACGGAGAGCGCGTGACAATCTGCAGGACGCCTCGCGAGCTGTTCGGTCCGTAGAGTGCGGCCGCGGGGCCACGGACGAGTTCGATCCGCTCAATATCATCGTCTTGTAGGGGCACCAGATAGGACACATTGATACCGAGCGAAGGCAGAGCGGCGTACCTGAAGTCCGTGAGTGTTAGTAGCGCGCCCGACGTGACAGACCGACTACCCCGCACAGAGTAGGTATGCTGAATCAGCCCTTTGCTCGCGAAATCCACGCCGGGCTCGGATCGCGCGTGATCGACGGGTGTGAGTGCGGTGGTCTCGCGAATCCGATGACGGTCGATGACGGTTATCGAGGCTGGCGCATCGAGCGATGTCTCGGCCTGTCGGGACGCACTTACGACCACCGGATCGAGGATGACGCTGGTCTGCACTAGCGCTATGTCGATCCGAGCCGTGCCCTCCGCGATATGTCGCTCGTCCACTCTTTGAGGTGCGTAGCCCAAACGAGCGAAGGCCAGCGCGTACCAGCCTACGCCGACATCAGCGAAGCTGTATCGCCCTAACCGGTCTGACAATATCGTGGTGATGGCAACGCCGTTTCTCAACAGCTCGACGCTTACGCCCGAAAGCGGCGCCCCGGTCTCTGAGTCTGTCACCGTGCCGGTGATCGCAACTTGAGATTGGGCCGGAACGGCCGGATACAGGAAGGCGAGAACGAGGAAAGCAGTCGGTGTTCGGATCATCGAAGCCCGGCCCCTCAGTGGGCGCTCGATGGCGTAGCGGTCGGCCAGGGCGGATTTGAGCTGCTCCGTCTGATCACTCACAGAGCATTATCTGCTTTCATCCGCTCTATTCTGCGGAAATCTGCGGCGTCGGTCTCGTCATGCGACCTCCTGATCCCAGGGTTCTAAGTTAGGGTTTGGTAGGTGGTGTGGCCAGAGAGCCTGCTACTGCGGTTTGGGGACTTCATAGGTCGTTCGTGGGACGTTCGATGCATTGAGAGAGAAGCCCCGAACGCCGCGAGACGCTCGGGGCGACTTCATTCGAACCTGATCACAGCGGTGCGCCTTGCCACGTCCCCGAACAACTGAGCCACTGCCAGTTTCCGGATGCAGCCGTACCGTCGTCGTCAAACGTACCGGTGATCGTGGGATAGTCCGGCGGCGGGTCAACGGTAAATTGACGACCCGTAATGGGCCAACCAGCGCCACTCGAGTACGTTGTACTCCCCGAAACATAAGTCACTCCGTCACACGACAGACCTGACCACAAATATTGAACCTGAGTGACGTAGTCAGCGGTAGCATCGACCGTGAAATCAAACGAGAACCCTGAACCCGTCGTGCTGTGCCACACACCCGGCACGATCGGCCCGGTGCCATATACGGTGATGGTCACGCTGGCCGTCCCGCTGCCACCGTCACTGTCGGTTGCCGTCAGCCTAATGGTGTGAGTGCCCGTCGAGAGATCATCTCTGGTGAACGAGGTGCCGGTGCCGATCTGGCCATCAAGGCTCGAGGTCCAAACCAAAGCAGACCCTGTCAGATCACCATCCTCAGGATCCGTTCCGCTGCCACTGAAGGTGATCGTCGCCCCTTCGGCGAAACGCGCTCCGTTCGCCGGGGAAGTGATGGTCGCGGTCGGTGCCTGGCCCAGATCCACCGTGATACTCGCTGAGGCCGCAGCGCCACCCGGAGCTGTCGCCGAGATTGTCGCCATGCCATTTTCCACGGCGGTCACCAACCCGGTCGCGTCCACGGTGGCGACCGACAAGTCACTGCTCCTCCACGCGAATCTGACTCCACTGATTGCGTTGTCGTCCGCGTCGCGGGCCTCGGCCGCCAGTAGGACCGTGGCGCCGCCAGGTGTCAGAGAGTGCTCGCTCGGCGCGACGACAACCGATGCCCCGCGCACGCCGCGGAGGATCACGCTAACACGTTGAACCGCATAGACGTCCGTGCCCGACATGCCCCACACGCCTGTGAGGATCTCGCCGATCCCGCTCTGCATTTCACTCCAGTTCGTGCCGTCGTAGTGGAAGATCGAGCCCCACCAACCCAACGCATAGACGTCTGTGTTTGATGTACCCCACACAGCCTCGAGGACCATGTCCGAGCTGCTCGACATCTTACTCCAGGTGGTCCCGTCGTAGTGCAGTACCCCACCGTATCCCACATGGTAGACGTCGTTCGGTGACGTGCCCCACAGGCCGTGCAGGCTGATGTCGGTCTCGTATGCCGCTGTCCAGCTGGTGCCGTCGTAACGCAGGATCCGGTCAAGGTCACCCACCGCAAAGACGTTTGTGGCCGACGTACCCCACACATCCTTGAGATCGCCGAATGTCCCGCTTGCCATGGTGCTCCAGGTCGTGCCGTCGTAATGGAGGATCGTGCCGGCACCTCCTACCGCATAGATGTCCGTGGGAGACGTGCCCCAGACGGCCTTGAGGTCACCAACGGGCACGCCCTCCATTGTGCTCCAGCTCATGCCGTCGTAGTGTTGGATCCCATCAAATACCGCGTAGACATCCGTGGCTGACGTGCCCCAGACGCCACGGCCATGTGAACCGGCCTGGGTCGCCATCGTACTCCAGCCCGTGCCGTCGTAATGGAGGATCGAGAACTCGTGGGTTGCGAAGATGTCCGTAACCGAAGAGCCCCAGACCCCATGGGCGCCGCTGCCGCTATACATCTCGCTCCAGAGATTGACCGGCTCCGCACCCGGAACCGCCACCGTGAGCAGCGCATACTCGACCGCCCCATCCGCCTCGGCCGCAATCGTCACCTGTCCGCTCGCCACCGCCGTCGCCTCCCCTGTGAATGGATTGATCGTCGCAACGTTCGCATTGAGACTCGTCCAGGTCGCCGACGGATCAGGAATCAGGTGGCCACCCGCATCCCGCGCCTCCAGTACAAACTGCTGAGTCGTGCCCACACCGGAGATCGAGGCTCCGCTCGGGCTCACCACGATCGAAGCGGCCTCCTGAGCTACCGTCACGTCGGCGGTTCCTTCCACTCCGTCGGTGGTCGCCGTGATGGTGGCCGTGCCATTCGCCACTGCGGAGACCAACCCTGAAGTGCCGACTGTCGCGACTCCGTCATGGGACGACTCCCAGGTGAATGCCTTACCAGTCATCGCATTCCCGTTGGCGTCCTGTGCGGTGGCGGTGAGTTGTCTGGCCTCATCAAGGAAGGTCAGCGTCGCCGACCCCGGAGTCACGTCGACGGTCGCGAGAACCTGTACAACCATGATCGAGGCCGAGCCCGACGCGCCGTCAGCAACGGCAGTGATGGTGGCAGATCCGTTCGCTTCGGCGGTAACAAGACCGGATGAGTTGACCGTCGCAATGCTCTCGTCGGATGACGACCAGGCAAACGTCTTGCCGACGATCGCATTGTCATCGGCATCCCGCGCGCTCGCCGTGAGCTGTACCGTCTCGCCCAACGAGACCAGGGTATCACTAGCTGGTGTCACCTCCACCGTGGCGGCTTCCTGGTCGACAGTGATCGAGGCCGAGCCAGAGACAGACGCCGCGGAGGCCGTGACTGAGGCGGTGCCAGTCCCAACTGCGGTCACTAGCCCCGAGTTGTTGACCATAGCCACACCGTCATCGGACGAAACCCAGGCAAACGTTGCGCTAGCGATTGCGTTCCCGTTGGCGTCTTGCGCGCTTGCCGCAAGTTGTACGGTCTCTCCGAGTGACGTGAGCGACGCTGAAAGTGGAGTAACTGCGACACTCGCTGGTGTTTGGTCGACAGTGATCGAGGCGGCGCCCGATACACCGGCAGTCGAGGCGGTGACCGTGGCCGTCCCATTCTCACCGGCGCTAACCAGTCCCGACGAGTTCACCGCTACGCAACTTTCGTCGGATGACGACCAGGTGAAGGAGACGCCCGCAACCGTGGCACCGGTCGCGTCACGGGCCGTAGCAGCAAGTTGCACCGTCTCGCCCAGCGAGACCAGCGTGCCAGTTGCCGGCGTGACCACGACTGACGCGACGGTCGGTTTAGGCTCCTGTATTGAGTCCCCGCCGCAGGCAAAGAAGGCGACTGCTGCAACGAAGGTGAGAGCGACTGTAGACACGATAGAACGCATGGCAGTTTCCTTGATGCTCGTTAGGCTACCGTGAGCAGCCTGGCGACCTCGTCGTCGGGCGGGCGTCTTACAACGGCGTCTGTCTGGCGGCGGGGCCGTGAGGCCACCGGCGTGTTGTAACTGCTTACTGCGGCTTTGAGGGCGAGGCTCCTAACGTGTAGCCCGGTGAGTAGCCCCGCAAGAGTGGCAGCTTCGCAACGCCGCCGTTGAGACTAGCGGCCCAGTTGGTGCGACTGTCGTGAGCAGAGAAGCCCCGAACGCCGCTGGGACGCTCGGGGCACTGGGAATTCGTCGGACTTCGTTGGAAAACAGGGTCGTCACGGTCGAGCGACGATCACGTTCCAGACATAATCCTCGTGGGTGGGGCAAATCGAAGCAAGTTCTTGGAGTTCTCCCGGATGCTTCTCCTGCAGTTCGGTGAACAATTCGGCCCGTGCGGACATCACGGTATTCAAGTCCGTTCCAGTGATGACACCAAGGCGCTTCCACTTGCCGCCGATACCGTGGGCCAGCCACGAAAAGCTCTGAAGCTTGCCCTCGGACACCAGTCTGTCCAACACAGGTGCGAGGATCTCGGTTGCGATTGTGTCTGCCCGTGCCTCTCTCGTCTGGTCACACTCGAGGTACTGAGCGAAGCTCACCTGTGAGTGGGCGATAGACGGCCCGAGAAGGGCAACGAAACAGGCGGCAGCGGCGGTGAAGGTGGTACGACCCATGACAGCCTCCTTGGCTACAAGTTGGACGACATCTCTGTCGGCGGCTCTGGTCTCGTCGTCGGGCGGGCGTCTACAGCGGCGTCACACTGCGGCGTCTACTACGGCGTCGTCTGGCGGCGGGGCCGTGAGCCACCGGCGACAAATTGTGCTCGATTCTAAGCCAACTCAGTCAACTAACGATCAATTGACCGCCACGGCTTGGGCCGTCGGAGGGATCTGTTGAGGTGTACTCTGAGGGACGGCGGTAATGTGGGGTCTGGACTAGCGTCGGCAAGAGGGGCGATAACACAACAACCAGATAACCACATCCAGATGTGCGGTTCTGTCAAACAACACCGGGGAGACTAGCCCACGAGCTGTTGAGTTTGTCGTGAACAGAGAAGTCCCGAACGCGGCGAGACGCTCGGGGTAAAGCACTGCGCCCGGCGCGGGGCCGGGCGCGTGGCAACAGTGCGGCGAATGCACCATTCGTGGGGTCCTAAGGGCGTATACAGGTCGAGGTAAACTTATCCACACGCACAATCTCGGCCCCGGTCTTGTAATCAGCAATCCAGACAAGGTGCATTCTGGGGAAGGGTAAAAGAATTTGGTTGATAAAATCCTCGTTGGAAGAGGGAGTCGGCCTTGGGAGCTTGGGTGCATCTCGTTGGGCACG
>JBDGZZ010000180.1:0-8248 GCA_039588335.1 Gemmatimonadota bacterium
GAAGGATAGAGGGTGAATGGTACGACATGTACGCTCACCACCAGATCGTCTTTCCGCTCACACCGGGATCACTCGAAGTTGGAGCTGCGACGGTGTCATACAGCTTGCCGCTCACCTACTCCTTCTTGAGCAGAGAGGTACGACACGAGCCGCAGAGTGAATCGTTCTCAGTTGAGGTCCTCCCCCAACCCAACGCCGGTCGGCCTGCGACATTTGACGGTGCGGCAGGAAGCTCAATCACCTTGGAACTAGATTCGGATACGGGTGAGATAGCGATGGGGGAAGCGACGATGATAGTGGCTACGGTATCGGGTCGCGGTAACGTGGCACTTTGGCCCGAGCCGCGTCTGGAGTGGCCCGGGGGGTTGCGAGTGTATCCGGAAGCCGTTGACGTGGATCTCGACTCGCGTGACGACGGGATGTGGGGGACAAAGAAGTTCCGCTATCTGGCGGTGGCAGATGCGTTCGGAACACACAGAATCGCGCCTCCCGAGTATTCCTACTTCGATTTGGCAGCATCCGAGTACGTAACTCTGACCGCACCGGCCCTGGAGGTGTTTACCGAAGGTGTCCCTGTCGCAGTACTCGATCGCGGGGATCGGTCACGGTTGCCCCTGATGCGGCCGGGCCCGTTCGATTGGGCTGCAGGGGCCGGAGGCTTGGTCCCGGTCTGGGGTTGGATAGCGATCGCGATCTTGTTTCCTATTATGACGCTCGGCGTCCGGAGGCTGCGTGCACATCCAGTTCGCCGAAGGGAGACCGGGCCACCGAAGGGGAGCTTGCCCGATCTCATGGGCGCGGAGCTGCATGAGGTGCTGATGCGGTTGGTCGAGGAGCCCCAATTGCTGGACGGCAAGCGGCTGGCGGATGCTCTGAGGGCCGCCGGTGTCGAGGGGCCTGTAGCAGTCCACGCTGCCAGGGTTCGTGATCGCCTCTGGCAGGCCAGCTACGGACCGGAGGGGGAGATCGATCCGGAGGAGCTGGGCGCCGAGGTAGGAGAAGTACTTCGGGCACTGACAGGTCGGCGGCCGGAAATGGTGAGTGTGGGCGTACAGGGCATGACTGTCCTGGCACTGCTGCTTCTGTCTGCAGGACCGGCAGGTGCGCAGTCGGCCGAGCGACTTTACGAGGCGGGGGCGTTGAAAGAAGCAAGCGACAGCTTTCGCGTTCGCGTAGCGGCCGAGCCGGGAGTCTCCGCCCATTGGTACAACCTTGGTAGTGCACTGTACGGCAGAGGTATGGAGGTCGAGGCCCGTTCGACATGGTTGAAGGCCATACGCTTGGATCCACGTGACCCGCGAATTCGGAACGCTGTGGAACTGGAGGCCGGTCAGATGTCCGGAGACGTCCCGTGGGTTTCGCCGATCACCCCCCTCGAAGCCTTTGTAATCGCTGGTGTGCTATGGGCAATTGCTTGGATCTTGGTTGGAGTCCGCACGCGAAAGCGAATATTCGTGCCACTGGCGTGTGCTGCCCTCGTTTTCATGGGGTACGGTGGCTACGTATCGATGGCATATGGCCGTAACATTGCTCTGGTTGCCATAGACAACGCGCCTTTGCGGGTTGCGCCGTACGGTCCTGCACCGGTCGTGCGTGAACTGCTGAGCGGGAGTACGGTGATTGTGCGCAACACTCGCCCCGGGTGGATTCTAGTGGAACGCCGTGGCGACTTGGGTTGGCTCAAGATCGACGAGGTCGCTCCCCTCTGATGGGCAGGATCAGAGTCCTCTCGACGGCCGTCGCGGATCAGATAGCAGCAGGTGAGGTTGTGGAACGGCCTGCGTCAGTCGTCAAGGAATTGGTGGAGAACGCATTGGATGCGGGTGCCGCCAGTATCACAGTGGAAATCGAGGACGGCGGGCGTGGCTTGATCAGGGTGACCGACGACGGGAGCGGCATGGAGCGAGATGACGCCGAAGTCGCCTTGGAGCGTCACGCGACCAGCAAGATAGTCTCGACCGCCGATCTCGTGGGTGTTGCCACATACGGGTTTCGCGGCGAAGCACTGCCGGCAATAGCATCGGTCTCGCTGTTTGAACTCGAAACGGCCGCCGCACCGGTAGGGGGAGCGAGTAGCGAGGGCACCAGAGTCGTGACAAAGGGTGGTAGCCTCGAATCCGTAGAGCCAGTGGGCCGTAGGCGCGGAACGACTGTGACCGTGAAGCGACTCTTCTACAACACTCCGGCGCGCCGGAAATTCCTGCGCTCACAGCGTGCTGAATCGCGAGCAGTGGCTCAGTCTCTCACGGTGCTCGCCTTGGCTCGGTTGGATGTGTCCTTCAAGTTGGTCAGTGATGGTCGAATCCTATTGGACGCACTCCGCGTGTCCAGCGTTGGTGATCGGATTGCCTCACTCTTTGGCAGGAAGGTGGCGGAGGGACTGCTGCCGGTGGAACTTAATACCGGACCCATGTCTGTACGGGGGTTCGTGCAGCGGCCGGCAGAAGCAAAGGCGAGCGGTCGCAAGGCATTCTTGTTCGTCAACGGCAGGCCATTCAAGGATCCGTTCCTGGTACGGGCTGCGGAGAACGGATACAGGGCTACGATCCCCACCGGTGTCCGGCCCACGGTGTTGCTATCTCTCGGCCTGTCGGGTGACCGGCTCGACGTGAATGTCCACCCTGCGAAGCTGGAAGTCCGATTCCGCGACCGGATGTTGGTCGAACGCGCCGTCGAGGAAGCGGTTCGGCAGGCTCTCAGGCCTGTTGAGGCGGCGGCTGTAGTCGGTCCATCCGGCGACTCGGTGGGCGGTGAATGGAGTCCGGGGTATGGTGGAGCGGCGACGCTTCCGGGCGGACTGACGCCGAGTCAAACCGCCGGCATGCTTCCCGGATTCGAATTGCCGATCACACCAGAATCCCGAATCCAAGGCCGCGAGTTCCTCCAAGCATTCAACACGTATATCATCTTCCAGACGCCTGACGGGATAACCGTCGTCGACCAGCATTCCGCTCACGAGCGAGTCCTCTACGAGCGGACGATGGGCGAGATGCAGGGAGAAGGCAGTGCGAGCCAACGCCTCCTGCTGCCACTAACGCTCGATTTGGAGCCTGATGAACTCGACGTGATTGACAGTCAGCGCGAGCTACTGTCAGCCGTCGGATTCGAGGTGGATCATTTTGGTGGCCGCTCCGTCGTGGTGCACGCCGTTCCCAATCCACACCCCAGGTTCGACGCTCGGCGCTGTCTGGAAGACCTACTGGCTGATCTGGCACACGGAAGGCTGCCGGGGCTCAATCGGCTGGAACGTTTCGCAGCGACGTATGCATGTCGGGCGGCGGTGAAGGCCGGGCAGGAATTGGAACAGGAAGAGATGCGCACTCTACTGACCCGCCTTTTCACCTGTGACCTCCCACCGCATGACGTTCATGGGCGCCCCACGATTGTGCAACTTCCGAAAGAAGAACTGGACCGTAGGTTTGGGCGGTCCTAAACCCGTCGTTCCGGTCATAGTCGGCCCCACTGCCGTCGGAAAGACGGCGACGGTGATCGCGCTCAGCGACCATTGGCCGGCCACAGTCATCTCCGCCGACTCACGGCAAGTGTATCGCCGCTTGGACATTGGCACAGCGAAACCGACGACGGCGGAGCGAAGCCTCGTGCCGCATCTCGGTATCGACGTGGTGGATCCCGGACAGCGATACAGCGCAGGAAGGTTCGCGGCAGACGGGGTAGGGTTGCTAGCGGAAGTACCCAAGAATCGCCAGCCGGTGATCGTAGGCGGTACCGGCTTCTACGTGCGGGCCCTTGCCGACGGACTCTTCAGAGAGCCGCCGATGGATCGGGACCGCCGCGACCGCGTGCGAACTTGGACCAAGGGCTTTGAGGGTTTGGGTCGGTGGGCAGCTCGGCTCGATTCGGGGTTTGCCGGAGGAGGAAGGCAAAGAGCTGCGCGTGTGATTGAGGTGGCACTGTTGACTGGACGATCACTCTCGTGGTGGCAGCAGGAAGCAAAGGCGGAGGGGGTTATGCGTCCGTGGTATGTGTTCCTCACGGTGCCACGGCCAGTGCTGTATCGGCGTATCGAAGAACGTACCCGCGCAATGCTCGAGGCAGGATGGGTGGAGGAGGTCGAGCGGCTGGTGAGTGAAGGAGTGGCGCCCGACGCACCGGGGCTCGATGCCGTGGGGTATCGTGAGGTCATGAAGTACCTGGAAGGTGGACTGCATCGATCGGAATTGCTGGACATGATTGTCAAGAGTACCAAGCGCTATGCCAAGCGGCAGGAAACATGGTTCCGCAATCAACTGGGAGCGAACCCAGTGTTATCGCTTGACGCGACCGAGGCGCCAGAGGAACTTGCGCAGCACATCGTCGACAAGTGGAATGCGAGAGGAAACTGAATGCGAATAGGTCTGACATGTTATCCGACATATGGTGGCTCAGGAGCTGTTGCCACGGAACTCGCTCTGGAACTGGGGCGGCGAGGACACGAAGTACACATCATCTCATACGCGTCGCCGTTTCGTCTGCGTGGCTTGGTTGAGAACGTCATCTTCCACGAAGTCGACGTCTCGGGTACCTACCCACTGCTCGAGTATTTTCCCTATTCACTGGCTCTGGCAGTCAAGCAGCATGAAGTCGCCCTGCGCGAACAGCTCGACATCCTACATGTGCACTACGCAATCCCCCACGCCCCCGCGGCGTTTTTGGCCAAACAGATGTTGGAGGATGATCATGAGATCAAAGTCGTGACCACACTCCACGGAACGGACATCACTCTGGTCGGGTTGCGGAGTTCCTTCTTTACGGTCACCAAGTTCGCTATCGAGCGATCCGACGCTGTGACCGCCGTCTCGGAGTACTTGCGAGAGGCGACGTACCAAGAGTTCGGATGCGTGGGGTGTGGAATCGAAGTGATCCCTAATTTCGTCAATCCGGACGAGTACTTTCCGGTCGATCAGAAACCATCAGGATGTGCGGCCCTGGTACATCCTGGACATAAAGTACTGGTTCACGTCTCGAACTTCAGGGAAGTTAAGCGCGTCCCCGACGTCGTCCGCATCTTTGCGAAGGTCAGGGAGAAGCTACCGGCTGTGCTAATCCTGGCCGGAGACGGGCCTCAGAGACCCGAGACCGAGCAGGTGGCTGAGCAGTTGGGGGTAGCCAAAGATGTCCGTTTCCTGGGTAAGGTAGATGCAGTGGCCGAGCTGCTGCACATGGGTGATCTGTATTTGCTGCCGAGTAGGTCGGAATCGTTCGGGCTGAGCGCGCTGGAGGCGATGGCCTGTGGCGTGCCAGTGGTTGGAAGCCGGGTGGGAGGATTGACTGAAGTAGTCATCGATGGGGAGACGGGAGCGTTGGAGCCGGTCGAAGATCTGGACACGATGGCAGCCCGCGCGATCGGGATCCTGACCGACGACGGAATGCACTCTCGAATGCGCGCGGCCGGAATCGAGCGGGCAAAGGAATTCGCGACCGACCGAGTTGTACCGCTCTACGAGGATCTCTATCGTAGAGTGCTGGCTGAATGACGTGGTGGCAGGGGGCGGTGTTGGGAATCGTACAGGGGCTGACGGAGTTCTTGCCGATCTCCAGTTCGGGACACCTCGTGGTCGCCGAGAGGATGATTGGTCTCAGGACACCGGGAGTGCTGGTCGAGGTCGTCCTGCACGTGGCGACTCTGCTTGCCGTCGTGATAGTATACTGGGAACGACTGATAGAGTTGACGACTGGACTCGTCGCGCGAAGGCCCGAGGCGTGGCGTTACGTCGGGCTGTTGGCCCTCGGGACCATCCCGGCAGCACTGATAGGATTCCTGTTTGCCGATTGGTTTGAACGCGCGTTCGACTCGCTGGTTACGGTAGGTGTCAGTTTCTTGCTGACTTCCGCGTTTCTCTGGAGTACTCGGTGGGCCCGCCAGTTGACGAAAGCCGAACCGTCGGTATCCGGCGCCGTCGGGATCGGCCTGGCACAGGCGTTGGCCGTATTGCCGGGCATATCGCGATCGGGTTCTACGATAACGGCAGGTATGTGGCTGGGAGTCGATCCGGTGCGAGCCGCGGAGTTCTCCTTCTTACTCGCCATCCCTGCCATTCTGGGTGCTGCAGTTCTCCAGATTCCAGACTTGTCGGCTGGGGCTCTGGATGTTGGGCTATCCTCACTCGCGGTCGGCTTCGTCACCTCGTTGGTGGCGGGTATCCTCGCCATAAAAGTGCTGGTAGTATTGTTGGAGAAACGTGCATTCCATCGGTTTGCACCTTACTGCCTGATCCTAGGGCTTCTGACTCTGACCTGGGCATTGGCCAAGTGAGCTACGACGGACTCAATCCCGAAGAATTAGCGCGGCGGCTGAAGGCACCGAGCTGTCTCAGTTTGGTGAAGGTGACCAGCGCTCTGGACATCGTCCACGAGCTTGCGGCAGAGGGAGCGCCATCGGGCACGGTCGTTGTGGCCGATCAGCAGGTTGCAGGCCGCGGACGGCTGGGGCGTAGGTGGAGCAGCCCGCCCAAGACGGGTATATGGCTGGGCTACTTGATGCGTCCGTCGGGAGCACTACAGAGTGGTGTTTTGGCTATCCGGATTGGTCTCGCTTTGTTGGACGTGCTGGAGAAGATCGGGGTCGAGGCAAGTCTCAAGTGGCCCAACGACGTGGTGCTGCGTGACCGTAAACTGGCTGGGGTCTTGTGTGAGGCACGTTGGGCAGGAGATATGCCCAAGTGGGTCGCCGCAGGAATCGGCATCAATGTACACCGGCCATTGCCCCCTGAGATCGCCAGCGAAGCGGTGGCACTGGACGAGGTTTGTCCTGGAATCACGCGCATTTCGATCCTGGAGCTGTTCGTTCCCAAACTCCACCGGCTTCCAGATTCACCCGGTTTGCTCGACGAAGAGAGGGAACGTTATGGGAGGTACGACTGGTTGATGGGACGGCGGTTGCGGGATCCGCTAGAAGGCTCCGCCTGCGGGATTGATCACGAGGGAGCCCTGTTGGTACGAACGGCAGAAGGCGTTGAGCGGATAATCGGAGGTAGCGTTGTCGCAGCCTGATTTGCCTTTGTGGGTCCGTGGCCTGGCCCTGGTTCTGTTGTTGTTTGCGGCCTGGTGGTTATTGGCGACCGATGTCCTGCGCGACACCATCGGAGACTCGGTGGGTCTCTTGGGACTTGCCGTGATCTCGGTGTCGATACTGCGGGGCATGCACTTGCGACTCGGCATCTGGCCTGAAGGTCCATGGAGGAGCAAGTTCGCCACTCTCTCAGTGGTTGCCACGGCTCTGGTCTTTGCCGTTTTGATATTGCTGGCAGGTTGGAGTGCGTCACCGGTCCTGTCGGATCGTGTCGATGTGGGGACCGCGGTTCTAGTTGTGATAGGCGCGGTATTCTGGGGTTATTCGGTTGCTTTTGTGAAACAGCGAGCGTTCCTGCACTGGTTTGCCCTGGCCGTGGGCGTCGCAATCGTTCCCCTCATGGCTCAGCTGGTGTCGTCGGCCGGCGAAGCTGGGTTCTGTTTCGTGGCGACCGGTATCGAGGGTGCCGAAGCTGTTGAGCTGCGGTGTCAGGCCGCACTGCTTCCATCTCTGACTTTCCTGCTTGCGGTTGGTGCAGCCACGGGACTCGTAACAGAGGAGCTGGCGTTCCGGAGAATACTGATCGGCGGGACTGGGGGGGCCGGGCTGGCGTCCGTCATCGCTGCTGCCGCTGCGGTCGTGGTGTGGTACGCGCTGATGGTCCAGACGGATATCGGTACGGGGTCGATGGTGTGGTTGGGAGGGCTGGGAGGGGTGATCGCGGGATGTCTGTACGTGCTGTCACGGTCCCTGCTGGTATCGGCCTGCTTCAACGCGACGTTCATGGGTGGTTTCTGGGCTATGGCGTTGTCATGGTCGACAGCAGGAGAATCGAGTCCGGGCATTTCGGTTGAGCCGGCCGCCTGGATTGCTGCAGCAGCCGCTGCGGCGATACTCGCTGTTTTGGTGCATCGAAAGAATGGCCTTGTGGGTGATTCGTTGAGCTCGGAGAGCATCGATGCTCTTGGTGACTGATGTCGGGAACACGGAAATCACCGTTGGTCTGTTCCATGGCGATGAACTGGTAAAGAATTGGCGTCTGACGACCGGCATCAAACGGACGTCGGATGAATGGGCAATGATTCTGACTTCGTACTTGGGGCACGCCGGATACTCTACACAGGAGATCCAAGCGAGCGTGGCGGCTTCCGTGGCACCTGGAGTAACGGAAAGTGTTGCTGTAGGTATCGAGTCGGCCGTTGGAGTCAGGCCTATCCTGGTTGATTCAACGCTCGATCT
>JBDGZZ010000181.1:0-8247 GCA_039588335.1 Gemmatimonadota bacterium
TGGCGTGTCGACGACGAGTGGTGGCGGGAAGTCATATCACGACGGTATTTGGAGGTCGTTCTGGAGGGAGGAAGTCACGTGGTGCTGTACGAAGATCTCGTTACCGGTGACTGGTTCATGCAGATGGTATAGCACAAGCCAATCTTTTCGTCATTCCTTAACTAGTCTTCTCATGTATCGCGAACTCCACTGTCATTCCGCATTTTCATTCCTCGACGGCGCCTCCCTACCAGAGCAACTGGTTCTACAGGCACATACATTGGGATATCCCGCTCTGGCTCTCACCGACCACAATGGCATGTACGGTTCCATGGCCTTTGCTCAGGCGGCCAGGCAAATTGGCATTCAAGCCATTACCGGTGCCGAAGTGACACTATTGGATGGCTCGCATGTCACTCTCCTTGCGGAAACACCTCAAGGCTACGCCAACTTGTGCCGTGTAGTAACGGAGGCACATCTCGGGCAGGAGGATCGTCATAATCCAAGGCTCGATTTTGCATCACTCGAGCAAATGCACGATGGACTGATCGTCCTTGGTGGTTGTCGCAACGGTCTTCTAGCGACGGTATTCCAGAGAGAGGGTTTGAGTGCAGCGCGTCGCCTTGCACAGCGGTGCCGCTCAGTCTTCGGTCGTGATCGGTTTTTCATCGAGTTGCAGCGCAACGCGGTACGGGGTGATAGAACACTCTCCCGTGCGCTCGCCGACGTGGCGGAATTCGCCAAATTACAGGTGGTCGCTACAGGCAACGTGCATTACCATCGACGGGAGCGCTATCGGCTGCATGACTCCTTGGTAGCAATCCGTCATCGGACAACGCTCGATGCATCACACGACGTGCGTCGTCCCAATAGTGAGTTTTACTTGCGCCCACCTGCGGAGGTCGCAGCTCTTTTCGGAGATCGCCCTGATGCCATTGCCAATACGGTCACCATTGCTGAGCGCTGCTCATCGTTCGACCTCACAAAAGACTTAGGATATACCTTTCCCGACTTCCGCGGCTCCGAACAGGCGACAGCCCCTCGAGCGCTCGCTGAACTTTCGCACACAAAACTGGAGGAATTGTATCCACCCAAGTCGCCGTATCGTAGCGATGCAGAGAGTCGGTTAGAGGAAGAGCTCAGGTTGATCCAACACCACGGACTTTGTGGCTTCTTTTTGGTGTATCGCGATCTACTGGAGCTTGCGCGGGAAGTTGCAGTGGATGTTAGACAGGGATCACGACGTATCAAAAGCAACTTACTCCCTGGACGCGGGCGTGGATCGTCAGTTTCGTCAATTGTCTGCTATTTTCTCGGGTTGTCACATATTGATCCGGTTGCAAACCGTCTATTCCTCGGCCGGTTTCTGAATGAATCGCTAGCCTCGATCCCCGACATCGACCTCGACTTTCCCCGTGAGATCCGCGAAGAGCTGATCCGACGTGTTTACAAACGCTACGGCGCCGAGCATGTGGGCCTTGTGTGTTCCTTTCCCACATATCGACTCCGATCGGCAGTACGTGAGCTTGGCAAGGTTCTCGATTTGCCTCAGGGGGAGCTCGAACAAATCGCCCGTCTTGCAGGACATCAGTCTGCAGCCGGGCTGCGCGACGAACTCAAAGAGCTACCTGCCTTTGCCGACAGGACGGACGCTCCCCTGTGGCGAGAGTTGTGTGATCTCGCTGAAGAGATAGCAGGCCTGCCCCGTCACATCTCCCAGCACGTTGGAGGGATGATCATCTCCAGCCGGCCACTTGTCGAGTTGGTACCGCTCGAGCGGGCAGCAATGCCGGACCGTGTTGTCTGCCAGTGGGACAAGGATTCCTGTGACGACGCACGTTTCGTCAAGATCGATTTCCTTGCCCTTGGTATGCTTTCGCTGGTCGAGGAGTGCGTGGAACTCGTGGCGTGCCGGGAAGACGAGCCACCAGATCTGAGTCGGATAGATTTTCAGGATGAAGCTGTGTACGACCAGATTTGTGCAGGCGACACCGTCGGTACCTTCCAGATCGAGAGCCGTGCACAGATACAGATGATCCGTCGTACACGGCCGCACAACCTCGAGGACCTTTGTGTAGAGGTCGCAATAGTACGACCTGGTCCGATAGTCGGAGGCGCAGTCAATCCGTTCGTGCGGAGGCGTGAGGCCCAGAGGGCTGCACGGTCATGCAATCGCACTTACGAGCCCCCGGTAGAACACCCTTTGCTCAAGGAGGTTTTGTCGGAGACGCTTGGTGTCATCATCTACCAAGACCAGGTATTACAGGTCTGTGAGGCGTTGGCAGGATTTACCGCGGGTCAGGCTGAGGCACTGCGTCGGGCAATGAGCAGGCGTCGTTCCCGAGAACTAATGGAGGGATTTTGGGAGGAGTTCCGCGACGGTGCAGGCCAGCGCGGTGTGGATGAAGCAACTGCCGAAAGGGTCTTTAGCCAGGTCGTGGCTTTCTCTGAGTTCGGATTTCCCAAATCGCATGCAGCGGCATTTGGCTTGCTTGCCTATCAGTCAACGTGGCTGCGGCACTACTATCCAGTTGAATACTACACCGCCCTTTTCAACAATCAGCCGATGGGCTTCTACTCACTCGACACATTGGGCAGGGACGCCGCCCGACACGGAGTAGATGTCAAGTTGCCGGATGTCAATCGGAGTGACGTTCTTTGTTCGGTAGAATCAGACACAATACGTGTTGGATTGGGATTTTTGCGTGAGTGGGGGCTGGATGTTGCAGAAGAAGTAACGGTTGAACGCGAGCGCAACGGTCTCTACGTCAGTCTTGCTGACCTTGTCCGTAGAGCTCCACCACGGTTGTCACGGAGTGCGATTGAAAATCTCGTCTGGGTAGGTGGCTGTGACTCGTTTGGCCTCACTCGTCGTGAGCTACTTTGGCAAGTCGGGCTATGGCTCCCTCCCAAGACCGATCAGCCGAGTCGCAACCGAGTCCGGCGACAACTGGAACTGCCGCTTAATCACCCCTACGAAAACATGCGTTTCGCGAGCGTACCAGCTGATCAGCGACTGGTGGCCGAATATCAGGTATTGGGTTTTGCTGCCAGTGGACATCCGTTCACGCTATTGGCGGACACGTTACCACAGGGAGTGGTAAGTAGTATCCGATTGGACCAACTCGAACACGACACCGAGGTTCAAGTCGCAGGATTAGTTGTTGCCCGGCAGAGACCAGGTACGGCAAAGGGTTTCACATTCATACTACTGGAAGATGCGGCAGGAATGATCAATACCATCGTTCGACCAGATGTGTACGACCGAGATCGTATAGCGATACGAAGCGAGCCTTTCCTCTGGATAATCGGAAGGCTCGCTAGGGACGATGGAACGGTAAACGTCATCGCAGAGGAGGTCCGTCCCCTCAAGCTCCGCAACGTTCCGGCACCATCCACGATCACCGCCCCTCAGTCACCTTATTCCTTACTCAAGGATCTACGGCGGACTGCACCCGGATCCAGAGACTGGGGCTAAACAGGGAAATCTAGATTCTTGGCGCGTAAGATCCGCTCGATCGCTTCACCGATCTTGTTATTGGGAGTGGAGGCGCCCGCTGTTATGCCGATTAGCTTCACGGAGTCGTTCAGCCAATCGGAATCCGAAACCTCTTCGTCAGTTCCAACTGGCTTGAACCGGATTGAGCCGCTTTCCGGATCTATACATGAAGCATCAGCAATATGGTACGTCTGCCGTTTGTGGGAACAGATCTTGGCCAAGTGATTAGTGTTACTCGAATTGTACCCTCCGATCACGATCATCATGTCAAGCGGCTCCTCAACGAGCTCGAGGACTGCGTCCTGGCGTTCTTGCGTGGCCGAGCAAATCGTGTCGAAAGATCTAAAGTGGTCTCCCAGGTTGGCTTCTCCGTACCGCAGTTTCATTGCACAAGCAACTCGATCCGCGATTGCAAGTGATTCGGAAGCCAGCATGGTGGTTTGATTCGCTATACCAACTCGTTCGAGATCACGCCCGAAGTCGAAACCCTCAGAGGCCTTCTCCCAGAATTGGCTCGCAAGTTCCTCCGAGCCACTTCCTTCTTCAATCACGCGACAGACTTTCTCCGCCTCTCCCATATCTCGGACTATCAGGTACTTCCCATCCTCATACTTGTTGACCTGACTCGCGGTTGCCTTGGTCTCTTCGTGGAAATACTTCCCGTGTACGAGGGCCGTGAAGCCCTCTCTTGCATACTGCTCCACCCGCTTCCAAACGTTCAGAACCGAGCCACATGTCGTGTCGACGAGGACGCAGCCAAGTTCCCTGAGGTATTGAAAATCTCGCATAGTCACACCGAACGCCGGGATTATGACCACGTCCTCCTCAGTTACAGACGTGTAATCAACGAATCCATCAGGGTCTGGCCGGAGTATCGTGATGCCCATGCTTTCCAGCTTCGCATTCACGTGTGGGTTATGAATGATCTCACCAACAAGGAAGACGCGCTTGTCTGGAAATTTGGTCTCGGTTTCGTACGCGTACTCAACGGCCCGATCCACGCCGTAACAAAAGCCGAATTCTTTCGCCAGCCTGACAGTCAGGCCTCCCACACTGAGCGAATGCCCGTGCCCTCGGATGCGATCGACCAGGCCACTGTGGTAGTCACCCGCCAGCGCACCGGCGATTTCTTTCTTGAGCCCGAATCCCTTCCGGAAATACGTCTGGTCCATGTCCCTAGCCGTGTGTTTCACCCGAGTCAGGCACTGCCTCCATCTGCGATGTGTCCGCATCTTCCACTGGCCGCAGCGTGTCGCAGTAATCTGTACCTAGATCTTCAACTCGAATGGCAGCAAAGACACCAACGTACCGGGTCAGTATGTCGGTCTGTATGTCGCGTACTGTCGATGCAAAGCGGCCAGAGAGACGTTCATCAAATGATACGATTTCCACAATCCCTTCGAAGGCTTGAAATCCGAACGCATCGCGCTCTTCAAATACTTGGACGCCGATGAGAGCCAAACGCTTGTCGGGCGTCGCAGAGTCGACCAACATGATCGGGAACTCGCCGGTGGGCTCGCCTTCCGGATAGTGTAGCACCAATGCTGTACCGCCATCTGTGTCCTCCGCATATAGCTCCACCACACGAACGTCTGCACAAAGACCAGCCGTGGCACGCCACCTCCCATCCAGCACAAAGTCCCCATCGCTGACGGCCACGAGATAGCCATCGCTTGAATTGGGATACCCCGGCATCGGAGGCAACTGCTCGAGAGTACGCCTGGTACTACCAGGTTCCCCCTCGACAGTTACCTCAGGCTCAGGTGCCGGTTCATCGCCACAAGCGGCGATGGCACTGGTGAGAAGCAGCAAGAACCACCACCTCATGATGCTCTGCCAATTACTGCGCCGTGGGTTCTCGAACAGTTGTCGGTCAAAAAGCGTCGCGCTCCAATTCTGGTCGCATTCGTCCTGTGTTGCTCGCGAGTTCGATATCTCCCGTTCGGCACAGACGATGCCGGCGTTGTCTACGTCAGACCAGCAACCGTATTCGTCTACCTTGAATGGACGACAACTCATCGTGGAGGAAGCTAGACCGGCTACCCGCCCTGGGGAAGAGTGCTGTTATCGTGGAGCACTGAAGACTAGGTCAAAGCGGAGATCGGTCGACGGATTGGCAAATCCCTTCGACAGACTGAACCTGATCAGTCCGTTGAGGAGTGACACCCCCACTCCACCCCCGACAATTGGATTTGACGTGAATGTGTCGCCAATGTCGGCAAACACCACTGGTGCCACTAGTGGCGACCTCGTGAGTGCGAAATCGAGCTGTGCAGACCAGAAGTGGCGGTCGATTCGGGTTCCATAGGTATAGCCTCGCACGGTCTGGGGACCACCGAGACGGAAAGCCATCTGGGTCAGCGAATCGCCTGTCACGACCCCCACGCGCAAGTTCAGCGTTCCCGTTCGCCCAATGATGCTAAACGGAATCGACGCGGAACCCCAGACACGAGCTGCCGCACGGTCCTGGCTTGCGAGAATCTCGGCTCCTTCCCGCAATTCGGTGAAGCCAATCGATCCGATATGGGTGAGAGTACTGCGCAAGTAGTCGCCCTCTACAACGGTGCGGTTGGGTGGAAACGTACCATCACCAAACAGGTTCGGGATCGGCGCGCTAACCTCGGTGGGCATGGATTTCTGCGATTCGAAGTAGGCCGCAAATTCCACGTCACGCAACAGCCCCGAGTTCCAGCGGTAAGAGAAACCACCACCGGCTCCCCGGTAGTACTCCGCATCGTCGTGCGCAGTGAAAAAAGCGTTGAGCGAGTTCCCAACCCCAAGACCTTTAGTCCAGGGCTCTAGCTCCCGCACATCCCAGTAGCCTTTGATATCTAGTCGGCCTGCGGGACCGTCCCGGCGCCACACCGCTGAACCAGTCGGCTCCAGGTTACCAAAGGCGAATCGCCCGGTGAAGAGAACGGTCGTAAACGCGGGTCCCGGGCGCAGTTGAAAACCGGCCCCTACCGAAAATCCTTGCACCCGGTTGTAGCGGGCTATGTCCGAAAATTGCTCCCAAGCCATCTGGAAGTTACGACGTCCCACCCACTGAGGTGGTAGCTCCTCCGATATGGCCGCCAATCCCTCGATCGATTCCCTCAGCCTCTTCTGTTCATCGTCATCGATGTCGACCTTGAAGTCGGTCTCCCACTCGTAGATTGCGAGCGAATCCGCCGGTGGGACGTCCACTTCCCACCGGCCGTTGCTCCAGCTTCCGCCCCTTTGATACCCATGGCGGTACCGCTCCTCCGAAGTGCTCCGCTCTCCGCTTTCATCTGTATTCTTCACGCGGACCCTGGTGCGGCGCCTCCCCTCCGTTGCCGTATCAGGCGCAACCCAAAAGGTGACTTCAGGCGACGTGTTCACTTGGTAGTCGGTGAACGTGGACACCGCACGTGCGGGCAGCGTGGCGTTCACAAACCACGGTATCTCCGCTGTGATGGCGAGTAGCTGCCGATGCGGCAGCCAGTATCTCTGCGCAACAAGCGCGTACTCCACGTCAGCTTCTACGCTCAGGAAACGGTTTGCCTGCCGGTTGTCTTTGCGCGCCTCCGCGCTGTCCCTCGGCGATGTCCCATTCGGCTCTTCCCATAGGTACTCTCCGACAAAGACAACCATGAGACGCACGACGTCGGCAGTCTCCCGATCGATCCACATGTCCCCGGCCACCAGCGACGGCCCTATGCGTTTCGGCTCGACCCGCAGTTTGACGGCCCGTATCTCACGGCCCGGCACACTGACACTAACCGAGTCCGTAATCCTGAACCGGTAGTACTCGGTCCCTGTGGCAGCCAGCGGGTGCAGCGCCGCCTGCTCGGGAACGCCCATCAGCCGAATGCTGTCACCCAGACTACGGGGTATGAACCAGGGGCGATCGAACCACACCTCCTGCCTGAAGTCATCCCGCAGATCCTCATCCAACTCCTCATCTAATTCAGGGCTCATGCGCGCAACCATCCTGAGGATCGGCGCGGCAGACCTAGCACCCTGGACCTGCACCTTGAGATCGTTCGGTGTACGCCAAATGACTTGTGCAACTGTCTCATGGGCGAGGAGGGCAGTCTGTCGCGAGAACCGGCTACGACCGGCGGTGAAGTCCATCCGCGTTTGTACGCGCGCGCGATAGTCCCTAACCAAGAAATCCTGTCTCACATGACGCACGCGCGCCCTGGCGTACAACTCCGCCGTTACGGCATCGCTGAATGTTGCTGTGTCACCCTGCTGGGCTGGCGTAGTAAAGAGAAGTGCGGCTAAGAGGCTTGCGACCATCTCCCACGACCGTCACGGTGGAGGCCGTACTCCTTCAAGCGGCGCCAGAGAGTCGTCCTCGAAATCCCCAACCGCTTAGCACTTTCCGCTAGCCTCCATCCGGTGCCCTGAAGCGTCTGAAGAATGGCCTGCCGTTCCTGGTCGGCCAACGTACTCCGCCTCGACTCCGGCGTAGGCAGATAGACCGCCTCTCCAACCTTGAGACCGCCGACTCGAATCGGAGCTATCCTGGCACCCTTCCGGGCGAGCTGTGGCAGCAGCCCCGATGCATCACGTGGGATTCCCCGGTCGAGACCTTCGATCGTCTCTTCGGCCGGGTGATTCGCATACACAACCTGCCCGTCCGGGTCGAAGACCACGACTCCTTCGCTGAAGGAGTTGAGAACCGCGCGGGCTAAGGGCGAGAACACTGAAGACATGATCGTGGCAACATTGGTTGTTCTGCAGCAATCTGTACGCTCTCAGTCCGCTGAAGGTTTCAAATCGCGCCATTTCGGAGTCCG
>JBDGZZ010000182.1:0-13765 GCA_039588335.1 Gemmatimonadota bacterium
CCTATTTCAAGACCCTTCGAATTGGCTCGCTCAAGTTCCCTTGTGCACCTCAGGACGCAGCGCGGGCAACGCCCAACGGTTTACCAATCCGTGTGGCGGGAAATATCACGGCGAAGGACAACGACTTAGGCACAGCGTTCATAGAGATCTTCATACAACCACTGCTTGGGGCCCTCATGTGCAGCACCACTTGCGCTACAATACCCCTGCTATGGCCCCGGCCCCCCTCCAAGCGCCGTCCGCAACTCAGCCGTAGCAGTACACCCGAAAGTGGTTCAGCACGTGGTTGTTCGCGATCCTTAGGATCCACGACGAGAAGCTGTCCTCCAAGCGGTGACTGTCCAACTCGCGGAACGCCTTGACGAACACGTCCTGCCTCATGTCCTCGGCCAGGTCATGGTCGTGGACCAGGCGTACGATGAGCCCGTAGATGGAACGTCGGTGCAGCGCACGTGCCGCCCAGGACTCGACGCTGATCTGCCGGTCGGCTACAATCAGGCAACCCGACCGACTCCGCATGCACGATCACGTCACCCTGCTCCGGCCCGATGCTCCGCGCACGGACTCGAAGCGCATCCCCGCGGCGCTGGCGCCCGACCTCGCGGCCCAGCTGCGTGGACGGGTTCAGGTACTCGCGCTCTTGATCGCGCTGGGGTTCGGAATCGGCCCGGTCATCTTCCTGGCCCTCATGGTCGCGTCGCTCGTCCTGGGTACCGAACCGCCGGGCAACATCGGGCAGTCCTCGGTGTTCCTCTGGATTCAGCCTGGCGCGGTGGGCATCTCCCTCGCGCTCTGGTGGAGGGCGCGCAATCCCCGGGTGCACCCGACGGAGTTGCTGCGACTCGGCCTACTATACCAGGTGGCGATCTGCTTCATCATCGGGGTCTCGTCGTACTGGTCGCAGTACGCCGAGTCCGGCCAGGTGCCGCCACTCACGTGGATCCCCGCGGTCGTCATTCTCTTCCCTCTCATCATGCCGGGCCCGCCGCGTCTCATGCTCTGGGGCGCGATCGCCGCCGGCGCGACGGCGCCGCTCTCACTCGCGGTCGTCCAGGCGGCCGGGCTCGTGGCCGCCACCGCCGGCGACTACCAGAGCGCGGCGCTCAACTCTGCGGTCGCGGTCGTACTCGCGTACCTGGGCGCGCGGACGCTCTACGGACTCCAACGGCAAGTGCTGCAGGCCCGACAGATGGGAAGCTATCAGCTCGAGGAGCGGCTCGGTGGCGGTGGCATGGGCGAGGTGTGGCGCGCGCGCCACCGGATGCTGGCGCGTCCCGCGGCGATCAAGGTGATCCAGCCCGAGATCCTCGCCGCCGACGGCGCCGGGCCGCGCGTCGCGCTACAACGCTTCGAGCGAGAAGCACAGGCCACGGCGCGACTGCGTTCACCCCACACGGTCGAGCTGTACGACTTCGGCGTAGCCGCCGACGGCACCTTCTACTACGTGATGGAACTGCTGGACGGGCTCGACGCGACGACGCTTGTGGACCGGTTCGGCCCGCTCCCGGCCGACCGCGTCGTGTTCCTCCTCCGGCAAGTGTGCCACTCGCTCTCCGAGGCGCACGCGAGCGGGCTCGTGCATCGCGACATCAAGCCGGCCAACATCCACGTGTGCCGCTACGGAGAAGAGTACGATCTGTGTTCGGAACGCCGGCGTTCATGGCGCCTGAACAGGTGCTTGGCAAAGATGACATCGATGGCCGCACGGACATCTACGCACTCGGCTGTGTCGCGTACTGGCTGCTCACTGGACAGTACGTGTTTCAATCCAGGACCGTGCCGGAGATGATGGCGCTCCACCTGCGGGAGCCACCGGAGCCTCCGTCAGCATTATCTCCGGTGCCCGTTCCCGATGTGCTGGAGGAACTAGTCCTGGCGTGTCTCGAGAAGGACCCCGATCAACGACCGCGGAGTGCTGACGAGCTAGCTGTCCGGCTTACAGCGTGCCAGGCGGAACCAGCGTGGACACCGGAACGGGCGCGGGAGTGGTGGGAGACGCACGGGACGGCTGTCGGTCCGCAACTCCAGTAGGTGTACAAGCCCACCGGCCCGACCGCCGGCAGCGAGACCCCAGCAACTCGGCCCAACGGCTGCCTGTCTCGCTCAGCGCCCCGTGCTGCGGGTCGAACTCACTGTTCGTTCCGCGCCCCGTCACGCTTCAATATCTCACGCAGTGTCTTCCGGTCTATCCCAAGGATCTGGGCCGCCTTCGTCTTGTTTCCGTCGACCGATGCCAACACACTGCGCACGTGCTCGGCCTCCATCTGTGACAGAGTGAGATGCCGGCCGATGCCATGGCGTACCGAAAAACGCATTACGGAGGGCAACTCCGCAACATCCACTGTAGCGTCCTCACTCATGACTACCAGCCGATGAATCACGTTCTCAAGTTCACGTACGTTACCGGGCCAATGATAGCTACGGAGTGCTTCCAGGACCCGGTCGGAGAACTGGGGTGGCTCCCGTCCCAGTTCATCGGAATACTTGACCACAAAGTGCTCCGCAAGAAGAAGGAGGTCGTCGTCCCTATCTCTTAGCGGTGGCACTTCGATACTGATCACATTGATACGGAAGTAGAGATCCTCGCGAAACAGCTGCCTCCGTACGAGGTCAAGCAGGTCCTTGTTCGTGGCGGCTATGATGCGTGCGTCAACCTTCACCTGTTGAGTACCGCCGACCATGCGGATTTCCTTATCCTGCAGCACGCGCAATAGCTTGACCTGCATTGCCAGACTGGTCTCACTGATCTCATCGAGGAACAACGTTCCTCCATCAGCCGTCTGGAAGAAGCCGGCGCGAGTCTCGGTGGCCCCCGTGTACGCACCTCTCACATGCCCAAACAGCTCACTCTCGAGCAGGCTCTCAGGAATGCCACCACAGTTAATCGGGACGAATGGCGCCTGAGCCCTGGTGCCTCCATAGTGAATGCCCCTTGCCACCAACTCCTTGCCCGTCCCGCTCTCTCCGGTCACGAGAACCGTTGCAGAAGTAGACGCCGCCTTATCCATCGCTTCATATACAGCACGCATGGTGGGTGATTCACCGACAAAGCCATGCGAGCGCACCGGTGAGGTTGGATAAGCCGCGTGCCCGGAGCGGCGGAACCTGACCTTCTCGAGCACATCGCGAACCGCGGTCAACAGTTCGGAATCCGTGAAGGGCTTCGCAAGATAGTGCTCGGCTCCCTCCTTGACGGCCGATACTGCGGACTCGATAGAAGCGTAACCGGTGACCATGATGATCCCGATGTCGCTGGACCGGGCACGCACGTGCTTGATCAGCTCGATTCCACTGACCTTTGGCATCTTCAAATCCGTTATCACGAGATCCAGCGAATCGGAATCCAGGATCTGTACCGCCTCCGGAACACCCGGCGCCGAAAGTACCTGGAAACCTTCCGCGGTCAGGTTGCGGCTGATCACCTCTCTCGCTTCAGGCGAATCATCGATCACCAATATGCGCTCCCTACGTTTGCGCATGATCGCGTCCCACCCCGTTTGCCGGCTCTTGGACTGGCAGCCGAACTGTGAACGTTGAGCCCTTGTGAAGTACACTCTCGACATCGATCTCGCCGCCATGCGCGTCAACAATGCCCTGCACAACGCTCAGCCCCAATCCCGTACCTTCTCCCACATCCTTGGTGGTGAAGAAGGGATTGAAAACACGTCGCCTGACTTCCTCTGACATACCGGTCCCCGTATCAAATACCTCAATGATAGCTGCACCTTCCGTTGCACGTGTCGTCACGATCAGCCTACCACCATCCGGCATCGCCTGAATCGCGTTCACGGCCAGATTGACGAGCACCTGTTTTAGCCGAACTGGGTCCGCCTCGACCATATGGGCATCACCCGCTGTCATATGTGTGACTTCGACCCCCTGGCTAACACACCGACCGTGCACGAAAGAGATGGCCTCGGCCACAATCTCATCAACCGACATCCAATTCTTTTCGATCGGTGTTTGCCGGGCAAAGAGCTTCAGCTGGTTCACCACCTCCCGGGCTTGTAAGCACGACGCGATGATCCTGCCCAGATCCTGCTTGGTACTGTCTGTCACATCACTATCTTTTTGAGCCAGTTGTGCAAATCCCAGAATGCTGCTCAAAGGCTCGTTAATCTCATGCGCCACACCCGCAACCAATTGCCCGATGGTAGCCAATCGGTCAGCGTGGTGTAGTTGCTCTTCTAATCTCCCACTCTCAGCCGCCACCTCGCAGCGCGCGACGTAATCTCCGACCTCTCTCGCTACGGCCTGAATCAAGTGCTCTTCTTCTTCCAGGAAGGGACCAGTAAGCGCGTGTTTCACTGCTTCAACGTAACCAACCTCGACCGTACCACGGTGGACTCCGTCCACTATGATGTTGGCTGATTGCAATGCTAACACGGGAATGGAGTTGGGCGCTCCATGCACACATTCATCGAAGACGATTCTCGAAACGGCGATTTCTGGATACTGCCAGGCTGGAGGAAGCAGCGATAAGATCTGATCTAGGCCGAGATCCACATCCTCCCCTGCGCTTTCAATCGCCATCGCTATGCCGTAAAGGCAGCTCAGTTCCTTCACCCGCTCGCGCAGCGCGGCCTGTCCCCTCCGTTGCGCAATGGCCAGACCGATCGTCTCCGCCACAGCTTCAAACGCCTCGATCTTCTCATGGGAAAACAACCCTCGCGCTGCACACTCCAACCGCAACACTCCGAAATTTGCCTCGTCTATCGCGAACGGCACTAACGCCATGGAGATGGTATCCGGATTGATGGCAACGCTAGCTGCCTCAACCTCGGGGTACCGGTTCACCGTTTGCCGGATGTCGCTCGTCCAGAAACTACCATAGGCTGTGAAACAGGATGCGGAGGAGTCTATCGCTCCACACAACTCCTCGAGCACGAGCTGCCGCAAAGTGTGCCCATCGCCTCCTTTGGGTAGACCGGAGACTCCAGCCCGCTTCTCGGCAGTCAGGGGTCCGAATGAAAACTCGGGCTCCGGCCTTGCTGTCGCCAGCAAGTGATATTCGACTTCACCTAGGGCCACGATTTCCAGAGAATCGCAATCCGAAAACTGCAACAACAATTCCGACAGACCTTCCAGGAACTCCACCCGAGGGATCGGCCTGTTGGCCAAGTACATTACACGGCGAGAGAGGTCGATGAACCCTCTGAGAGACTTCACTTTCGGCCGATCTCTACTGGCTGATTGCTTCTTCCGCATTGTGCATTCCCCTCTGAGCCGCTCAGAGAACCCATCAGGAAAGTAGCCTCATCCACCACAAAGGGCGCCCGCACTGGAGTAAGTCAGGGGTTGTCCAAAGTGTTACCAGTGCACGCCGACAGCCGGCAAACTCGGCCACCCCCATCCCCCGGAGAAGTGCGGCAGCATTACGATGCCATTCTGCCGCGGGTTGGGAACGGGGGCAGCCTTTATTCAAGAGAGGTCAAACGCCCAGTAACTTGTCTACTTGTGCCTCGTCTACGTCCATCACATGTGGTAGGCCCGTGACCTGAGCTGCCTCCGGCGTGAGCGCAGCCAGGTCGTCTCGCGACAGATACTGCGGCGAGAATTTGCGACTACCGGCCATGAGCTGACGAAGTCCCTGAGCCAAGCGCTCATAGTAGGTGTACAAGCCGATGGCACCGGCCGGGAGCTTATCGAACTCTGCATCGCCCAATTCCTGACGCAGCGTGTGGGCGGTAACGAATATCTCATCCCGCGTACGCCCGAATCGCTCCACGTAGACAGGGACCTGACCGGCCTCGATGGTCTTTCCTATGGTCTTGCCTACCATTGCCGCCGCGATAGGACCCCTCGCCATGCCAATGAGCTTGACGAAAGGCGCCCCCAGCGCAAGGCCCTTGAAGATCTGGTCCTCGAAGGTGAAACCACCGGCCAAGGCGAGTGCCGGCACGGGTCTTCCCTTGGCCTCGAGACGGGCGGCATACTGGTATAGCAGCGAGTGGAGTTCTACCACCGGCACACCCCACTCGTTCATCATCCGCCAGGGACTCATCCCTGTCCCACCGCCAGCTCCGTCCACCGTCAGGAGATCGATGCCGTATCTTGAAGCGTAGCCCAATGCCTGTGCCAGTGCCGCGGGTCGGTATGCGCCGGTCTTGAGGAAGATGTATTTGGCACCCAAACCGCGGAGGTACTCGACCCGTTCGGCGAAAGCTTCCTCGGTGACCATGCCAACGCGTGAGTGCCGCTCGAACTCCTTGAAGGCTCCTGCATGGAACGCCTGGATCACCGCCCGATCGGTAGGGTTCGGAAGGACCACATACCCGCGCTTGTAGAGCATCTGTGCCTTTTGCAGGTCCTTGACCTTGACCTCACCGCCGATGTTCTTAGCACCTTGCCCCCACTTTATTTCGACGCAGTCGACACCGAGTGTGTTGATGGCGTATTCGTGTTCCCCCAGACGTGTGCCCTCGACGTTGGTCTGCACGATGATGGCCCCGTATCCGTCCCGCTGATTGTCCTGGAACAGCTGGACGCGTCGCTTGAGGTCGACCGTATCAACAACACGTCCGTCTTCGAGCACTGTGTCGGGATCCATCCCGGCTACGTTCTCTCCGATGGTCAATCCCGTACCGGCCAGTGCCGAGCCGATGGCCAGTCCCTCCCAGTTGTTCTTCGCTACGTCCGTAGAACCGATACCGGGGATGATCCACGGGTAGCGAAACTTGAGCCCTTTGTCGTGACCGAAGCGAACCTCGAGATTCACGGCCGGGAAAACGGCCTTGTCACTGTCAGCTTCAATACCCTCAGCACCCACCACACCACCCATGATGTTGATGTGAGAGTAGTCGATGGGATAATCCTTCTCGGACGCCGTAGTGATCACTCCGAACGGTTGTGGATAGATCACCTCGTGGCCGCGAAAGGCCGACTTGCCGATCTCACACATGCCGATGCAACCATCGACACAGGTGACGCACATACCCGAGATCGGAGTGACCGAGCCTTCGGTGCGGTTCTTGGTAAGGGTTGCTGCTGATGTATTCACTCTAGACAACGACATCTTTTGTCTCCTTGGCCGTAAACTCACTATCCCGTCCCACGATCTCGCAGGCGACGCAGGGATTCATGTAGCACATCATGTCTTCGAACTCATTCATATCGACACACGGAGGGCTGAGATTGGCACAGCCACCGCAGATCGCCTTTTCGGGCTCCGAGTAGGTGCACCTGAGTTCGCAAGTAGGACAAACCTGCATGCATGCACCGCACAACCGACACACCTCCGATTTGACATCGAACGGAGTGCCTATGCTGCGGTTCTCACCCCTACCCCGTAATCCAATCGCCTTCGCCATCATTTGTTCAGCACACATGCGCACGCATCGACCGCAGAGGATGCAGTCCTCATATTCCTGCCGGAACCGTTGCTGCCGCACCTCATGTGCCGCCGCCAGGTCCTGAATCGTCTTTGACTGAGGACAAGAGGCGAGCAACAACTCGAGAATCATCTTTCGGTTGCTCACAACCCGAGATGAAGAGGTTCGGACAATGAGTCCCTCCTCGGCCGGGTACGTGCACGCGCTCACCAACCTGGAGTTGCCCCTCTCGTCGATCTGCACCAGACAGAGCCGGCACGCCCCGTAGGGCGACAAACCGTCCATGTGACACAGAGTCGGAATAGGGAATCCGAGGAACTCGGCCGCCTCCAACAGGGTCGTACCCTTCTCAACATTGGTGGTCACGCCATTGATACTGAGCGTGATCATCTTTCACCTCCGCCACTCCCTATGCAGGCGTCTCTTACCTGAGGGCGTCTGGTGAACTCCAAATCACACCGTAGGCAGCGTCTTGCTTCCCGTGCCGCGGCTTCCATCGTGAGAGTTTCCTCAATTTCCGTGAAGGAGTTCCGTCGCTGCTTCACAGAGAGCGTGGGCATCTTGACTCTTGCATCATCGACCCCATCCTGTAGTCCATCGACAACAGGCTCGACGTAGGCTGTCGGCAAGCGAGGCTCTGCCCGCAGCGTCATATCTCTCCCCTGCAGATACAAAGCGATTACGTCCGCTGCGCGCTTCCCTGCGGCAATCGCATCTATGACTGTGTTGGGCCCGGTTACTACATCGCCACCGGCAAAGAGGCCAGGTCGTCCGGCACTCAGTGTGCGTTCCTCGACAGCGATCGTGCCGTCCCTCATCTCAAGGCCAGTCACGTCAGCAGCTCCGACATCGCTGGCTGCCTCACTGATAGCGACGATGAGCGTGTCGAGGGGTACTCTGAATTCCGAACCGGGTTTCGCCACTGGTTTTCGTCGCCCGCTGTTGTCCACTTCGCCCAACTCATTGACCACGAACTCACCGGCCGTCACATGCCCTTTCTCGCCGTGCAGCTCGATGGGGGTCACCAACAGCTCCAGCTCAATGCCTTCTTCGAGAGCACCCTCTATCTCCTCCTCGAACGCGGGCATCTCCTGGCGCGTGCGGCGGTAGAAGATCGTGACTTCGGTGACACCCTCCTGTCGTAGAGCCACTCTAGCTGCGTCCAGCGCCGAATTGCCGCCACCGATGACACCAACTTTGCCGGTGGCGAGCGATTCGCCCTGGAGGTTCCATGCTTTCAAGAACTCCATGGACGGATAAACGCCGGCCAAATCCTCGCCAGCGATGTCCATGCGCCAACTCTCGTGTGCACCCACTGCTAGGAACACAGCGTCGAAGCCATCTCTAAAGAGATCGTCCACGGTGAAGTCAGTACCCAACGCGACGCTGCAACACAGTGTGACGTTGTCGTCTATCAGTGCATCGATTTCCTTTTGCACGACGTCACGTGGAAGGCGAAAGGTGGGAATCCCAGACGTCAACAACCCTCCCGGTTGGTCATCCGCCTCGAACACCGTCGTCTTGTAACCCTTGAGAGAGAGGTGGTGCGCCGCTGTGAGACCCGCCGGACCAGACCCGACTACAGCCACCCGCTTGGTTGCGGCAACCGGGTCACTCTGTCGCTCGGGTTTGTAGACACTGGGCTCGATTTGATCGGTGACAAACCGCTTGAGAGCACGGAGAGCCAGGGGGTCTTGTCCTGTAGTCAGGAGACGACAGTGCTGCTCACACCTATGGTCACACACGCGCGCGCACACCGACGGGAACGTGTTCGCCTCGCGTATGACTCGATACGCTTCCTCGTATTCGCCATGGGCAATGAGGGCCGCGTAGCGCCATGCCTCGGTCCCGACCGGGCATGCGGCCTGGCATGGCGCCCCGGTCAGGCCTTCGCAGACAAATGCATCACACTGCAGGTCGATTATGTGTCGTTCGTACTCAGCACGAAAATACCGCAGCGTACTCAGAACCGGGTTCGCCGCCGACTGCCCCAAGCCACACATGCTCGTCTCCGCCACCACCTGGCCCAGCGCCTCGAGTAGATCCAGATGGGCAAGCGTGCCCCGACCCTCTGTGATGTCGTCCATCAACTCCCACATCCGCTGCGTCCCCTTGCGACAGGTGAAACACTTGCCGCAAGATTCGTCCTTGAGGAATCCCATGAAATACTTGGCGACATCGACCATGCAGGTACCTTCATCCATCACGATCATGCCACCAGATCCCATGATGGCGCCGGCCTGCTTCAGGCTATCGTAATCGATGGGGAGATCGAACCGCCTATGCGGGATGCATCCGCCTGATGGTCCTCCTATCTGTACCGCCTTGATCTTGCATGCCGACAACTGAAAAAACCTTGGTGCCCTTGCTGGTTGCCGTGCCCACGCGAGCATAAGTGTCTCCACCGTGTGAGATGATGATGGGGACGTTGGCCCAAGTCTCTACGTTGTTGATACAGGTAGGCTTGCCATTGATACCGCTTTCGGTTGGGAACGGGGGCCTCTGGCGGGGTTCGCCTACCATACCCTCTATAGTACGGATGAGAGCGGTCTCCTCGCCGCACACGAAAGCACCGGCGCTCTTCACTATGTTGACGTCGAAATCGAGTCCCGCACCCAGGATGTCTTTGCCCAACAACCCGAATTCTCGAGCCAGTCGGAGTGCGATCAACACATGCTTGATTGCCAAGGGGTACTCATGCCGCACGAACACAAACCCCTCGGTAGCACCAATGGCCATGGCACCGATGATCATTCCCTCTATTATGCTGTGCGGATTGCCTTCTAGAATGCTGCGATCCATGTAGGCCCCGGGGTCGCCTTCGTCGGCGTTGCATACGACGTACTTCACATCGCCTTCTTGGCGCCGTGCCAGCTCCCATTTATCGGCAGTGTGGAACCCGGCTCCGCCTCGGCCGCGCAGGCCGGACCTCCTGACTTGGTCGATGATCTCTTCAGGGGTACATCCGGCCAGAGCCTTGGCGAGTGCCTCGTAACCTCCTTCGGCGAGGTAGTCAAACAGCCTGATCGGATCTAGTCGCTGGTTTCGTCCCAGTAGAGTGCGTTGTTGCTTGGAGAAGAACGGAATCTCGTCCATGCAGTTGCACGCAGTTCCCGTAGTGGGGTTCTTGTAGAGCAGGTCCTTGGCACGTTCGCCGTTGACCGCGGCAGCGACAAGGGCTGGCACATCATGCGTGTCGATCTTGGGATAGAAAGCCTCGCTCGGCTCGGTGACAACAAAGGGACCCATCTCGCAGAAACCATGACATCCCGTGATGCGGAGGCCGACTTGGTCCACGAGATCGTGCTCAATGAGATATCTCTTGATGACTCGTTGGACGTCGTTTGCGCCGCTCGCTTGGCAAGCAGTTCCCGCGCACACGGTGATGCGGGGCTTGGACTGACTCGCACTACTACGTATGCGACGGCGTAGCAGCTCTAATTCGCCTAACGAACTGAGTCTTGGCATCGTATGCCGTTCGTGCTCCTTTGCGTCTTCCGCTCTCTTGGTCAAGACAATTGCATTGGTCGTGGCGTTCAAGCACCTAGATCAAGCAAGTGTTGTTTACAACCTCGGCGTGAACAAAGCTGGATTGTGCCACCTCCCCTCACCAGCAGCAGGATCGTAGGGGCATCGCAGTCCGGGCACAGTCTTCCCGACCTGAGTTCGGCGTGGCATTTGGGACAGAAGAAGTGAAGGACGGCTCCTTTGGGAATTTCGTACTCCGATCGAGTACGATAGTCGCCGTAAAGGCTGCTCAGTCTCATCCATCCGTGTTTACGACCGAACGACGCGGTCACGCGTACCATCGGATAGCCGTCCAGCAAGTACTCATCATTCATCAAGCTGCGATTGCAGTTCGGACACGACACACTGACTGCGAACACACGTTCATCATCAGTCATTCTGAGCGCGCCGTTGATCCTGGACGCCCGGCCCAGAATACCAGATACGTCTCCATCCTTGATGTTGCGGTAGTACTCACCGTCGACGACTGCCACCGGTCCCAGTGCACATGCGCCTAGGCAGTTGACTGTCGATAACGAGAACTCGCCATCATCGCTCGTGCCGCCAGCCTTTACTTTGAGATTCTGCTCGAAGCTTCCGAGGACTTTTGGCGAACCACGAACATGGCAGGCTGTACCCATGCAAACTGACGCGATATGCTTGCCCCTGGGCTCCAGACTGAAGCTGCGGTAGAACGTTGCGACCCCAAACAGGTCCACCAGCGACCGGTTTGTTCTGTTTGCCACGATCTTCAGAGCTGCCCCGGGTAAGTAGTTATAAGTCGCCTGCACGTCTTCTAGGATCGAGATGATTGCACCCTGTCTGCCGTTGTGCTTGTCCACGATCCGGAACACGTCTTCAGGATTGATCCGGGTTTTCATGTGGCTGCGCTTTCTTGATTACCGATTCGGATCACCACGAGCCTAGTAATACTCCTCGCAGTGCCAGACACCTCCGTCGGGGCACGTCAGCGTGCAGGTCTCCCAGTTGTCGCAGGTGCCACACAATCCCGGCCGTCCATTTGGCTTCGCAGCCCTCATCGAGTGGCTTTCAACAACAGCGACCGTCGGGTTGGCCCTGCGCAACCTCACTGGCGGTATGTAGCTGTCAAATGTCTCGCATTGGTGTACTGGCCGTGTGCGCGTCTTGACATACATGCAGTCGCCAATGTTCACGCAGGTTGCGCACAATCCCTTCTTCAATACCATGCTCCGAGCTAGCACAAGATCCCCCAGCGGTGTCTTTGTACCGAACTAAGGCAATCAGCGTGCTAGCCGATCCGGCCGCACATGACGCCGATTGTTGGACCCGGTTGGCTACAGGGAAGTCTCTAATTGACAAGCGGTTAGCGCTACCAGAGCGGCGGTGCTAGTGAGCGGACGGACCAGTGCTAAGCCGATTTTAAGCGGTCGTTTTTGTACCACCGGGGAATATTTCCTCGATAACACTACCGAGTTCCCAGTTCCCTCCAATAGCGGCACTGATCGCAGCACTGGCCTCGAATGTCGAATGTCGAACAGAGAATTCAGCGAAGATGTAGGTGTAGGCTTAGGCTGCTGGCTTGCAGCCAACACGCCACGGAGTGGTGCTCGCTAACTGCTGACCGCTGGAATGGGTCGCGTGGTTCAACCACAGCCGCCAACTCGAGCCGATCGGGCATGTTCCCCCGGCAGAACATGAAAAGGCATACTACAACCGCCGGGAGGCTCCCGCCGAGCTGGTGGCACTCAAGTACAACGGCCTCCGGAAGGCCCGGCGCGGTTCATTCAAGGCGCCCGTAACAACGACATGAGCAGGTTGTGCCCGGCGTCTGAATAGTCGGGCGAATAGTCGAACCCACTAAACACACGAACCACGGTAGCGATGTACTCGCCAACGGATGGCCCCCGACGCCTGGCGGGGGGCACGGGTGCTCGGTCCTTGCTATACCTGGTTCGCATCGTGCCTGGATTGAGTAGCACCACACGACAGCCAGTTGTGTCCTCTGCGAGCGCATTACTTTGCCCGGTCGGTCTAGTCCTTCGGAACGGTGCATCGATTTGAGTTGGCACGCCGAGCTTCCCAACAGGATCATGCCAGACCCAGGATTGAACTTGCAACGAGCGAGGGTCTAGTTGTACAGGCGGTGACTCTTGTGCCGATAGCGTCGTGATCGGAACAAGTAGCGTGATGAGATGTGATGCGATGGCGAAACGCATGGCAGCCTCCCGAAGTCTTACACGACTAGGCTAGCTGGAAGGCGTCAGATCGGCGTCAAGCCGATTGAGCCACTTCATCTCGGCCTTGTATCTTCTCCGAGAGGCAGAAAAACGTGCTGCGGATTATTGGCGAGCCGTACCGTGATATACGCTCATGCCAAAGGGGGGGCGCACCCTTCGCCAGCCCGGTTGACGCTCTCACGCTCACCAGCGCAGTGACTGATCTACGATAGGGCGAGGCGTGGTTTGGCTAATTAGCCCCGCCCTCAGCTCCTGTGAAGCGCCCCCCAGATCGGTTTTCCAAAGGCGAACATACAGGCCCATCCGGCGATGATTCCGGGCAGGAAAGCGGCCGCGAAAAGGTAAATCTCTCCGGTGTAACTCGCCTCCTTCCACACGAAGAACGCCCCCGCAGGCACGAAGAGGACGCAACTGAGCGCCACCAAGATGAGGCCAATGGTCTTCTGGGAGGCCAACAGCAACACTCCGATCAGGAGGCCGGTGAGCAGTACAGCGGGAATGGCGACATGCCACTCGATGGCGTAGCGGTACATGACGACGAAGAGGAAGAGGCCCAGCGCTGACGCGATGTTCAGGATGATGGTCCAGCGCACCAGCCCCATGCGCGGACCGTTCCAGTCGGTGGCGGCCCGGCCCTCGTAGCGCTCGAACATTGCACGACCCGGTAAGCTCACGAACAGCAGGACCGACGCAATCAGGGCGACAGCT
>JBDGZZ010000183.1:0-8078 GCA_039588335.1 Gemmatimonadota bacterium
CGGACTTTCCGGTCGTCGCGCGGTGACCATCAGGCCCTCGCGGAACTGGGATTCACTATCGTCGCGATCGACGGCATGGGGACGCCGGGCCGCTCCAAGGAGTTCCACGACGCCTATTACGGGCGGATGGGAGACAACACGTTGCCCGACCAGGTTGCGGGCATCCGCCAGCTGGCGGAGCGGTATCCGTGGATCGACCTGGAGCGCGTGGGCATTTGGGGCCACTCGGGAGGAGGGTTCGCCACGGCTGGCGCCATGTTCCGCTATCCGGATTTCTTCAAGGTCGGGATCTCGGAATCCGGCAATCACGACAACCGGAACTACGAGGACGACTGGGGCGAGCGTTACCAAGGGTTGCTCGAGTCGAATGGCGACAGCGACAACTATGATGCCGAGGCTAACCAGACGCACGCCGCGAACCTCGAGGGCAAGCTGTTACTCGCGCATGGCGGCATGGACTCGAACGTCCCGCCGTACAACACCTATGTCGTGGTCGACGCGTTGATCAAGGCCAACAAGGACTTCGATCTCGTCGTGTTCCCGAACGCCGGACACGGGTACGGCCGCGACAGTTTCTACATGATGCGGCGGCGGTGGGACTACTTCGTGCGGCATCTCCTCGGGGCGGAACCGCCGAAGGAGTACGTGATCGGGCGCCCACCGTTGGTGCCGTGAGGGGGGAGAAGGGGCGGCAAGGGACGGTAAGAGACGGCAAGGGGCGGTAAGGGTTGTGGTGGCGAGTATACCTTCGAGCAGCGAGGGATCTGGTGAGCCGGTTCGAGCGCACCGTCAATAGTCGACACCCGCTACGCACACCACGGACTCCGGCACGTGCAGCCGGTATGCCTCCGCGATCGCCGCGGCGTCGGGAATCGCGGCATAGCGATCGCGCACCCACTGCTCCCAACCCAGATCAATCTCGGCCAAACTCGCACCGATTAACGTCCGCGCGACATCGTTCGTCACTTCAACATCGGAGTACGCCACGGCCAACGTGGCCGCTCGACCGTAGGTCTCATCGATGAAGCGGAACCAGGAGGCGCGCTCGGTATACGTCTGGTTCTGGCACGGGAGATTCAGCTCGTGGTGCCGCTGGCGAAGGATGTTGGGAGGAATGGCTTGTTCGTGCTCATGACGTGCATCCCCTGTTATTCGGAGCTTCTCCTCAACGACCTCCTGCAAGCTGCTCGATCGCCCAGATCGCAGCGCGCCGGATGACGTCGCGGTGCGACGGCATCTCGGAAGCCTGCTGCAGGAATCCGATCTGGCCCTGGTCTCCGCTGCGTCCGATTGCCCTCAGGGCCTCGGCCTGCACCTGATAGGAGTCGTCTACTTCGAAGCGGCTGCGGAAGAACGGCACGTTGGCTTGGTCGTCCATTCCGCCCAGAATGCGGATCGCCGCCTGCCGCACCTGCGAGTTAGCATCGCTGGCCGCCGTCTGGAACAGTTCGATCGCCTCCCGCCCGTCGGCGGCTGCGATCGTCTCGAGGGCTGCAAGGCGAACCGCCCAGAACGAGTCGTCCTCTGCGATCGAGGCGAGTTCCTTGCCAACACGCGCGTCACTCCCGGACCGCGCCAACTCCCGTACCGCCCACTCCCTGCCGATGATGTCGTCGTGGCGAGCCTGGTAAAGCAGTTGCTCGACGCTCTTGGCGTAAGTCCATTCTTTGAGCAACCAGTTGCCCTCGTCGAAGCGCAGCAGCAGGGGCTCTTCGCGGCTCTCGAAGACAAAGGCGTCTCGTTCGTTCTCCAGCCACACCGTCTCTACCCTTTTCCCTGACGCGGTGACGATCCCGATCTGCACCGGTGTCCGGTAGATCGGGACCCCGTGATCCCGACTTTGGAGTTGGGCCACCTGCAGCCGAATCTGTCCGTCGCCGGCATCCCAACTCGAGTTGACCTCAAAAACCGGGTGCCCCGCGCTGAAGACGTACTGTTCGAAGAACCAGTCCGTGTTCCTGCCGGTCACGTCGCTGACGGTTTTCATGAAGTCGTAGGTGTCCACCGGCTCGAATGCATGCTCGTGTAGGAATGCGCTGAGGGCCTGAAAGAAGAGTTCATCACCGAGGATGAAACGCAGTTGGTGCAGAATGCAGGCACCCTTCGGGTACGTGTGGGAATCGAAGTTGTCGTGTGGTCTCTCGTATCGGTTGAATACGATAGGCCGCACATAGCGCGTGTGGGCTTCGCGCAGGTACGCGTTCTTCTTGCCCAACAGCGCCCAAGCGCCCTCGTCCTCGCCACTCTCATGACGGGTCCAGAGGTAGTCGGAGTACGTACCGAAGCTCTCGTTCAACCAGGTGTGTGACCATTCTCGCAGAGTGATGAGATCGCCCCACCACTGGTGTGCAACTTCGTGCGCGATCACTCGCTCCCACGAGAAGTCCTGCTCAGCACGCCGGTCGTGAATGACACCGTCGCCGAGGATCGTTGCCGAAGTCGCCTCGGCGCCGCCACCGACATGTGGTGTCGTGACCTGGTCATATTTTGCCCAGGGGTAGGGGTAGTCAAACAGGTCGGCGTAGAACGCGATCATGCGCGGCGTCTTGGCAAAAATCCAGTGCGCGTCTTCGGTATCTTCCGGATACACCCAGTAGTTGATGGGCAGACTACCGAGCGAGTCCTCGATGACGTTGAATGGGCCGATCGCCAGCATGAACAGGTAGGTCGAGTGCGGTTGCTCCTGCGACCAGTGCCACGATGTGGTTCCGGATCCATCGTCTCGGGTGACTCCTACCAGTCGGCCATTGGAGAGGACCTTGTTGCCCTCGGGCACAGTGATGATGAGTTCGTGGGTCACCTTGTCGTTCGGGTAGTCGTACAAGGGGATCCAATGGTGAGCTTCGTCAGGCCAGGAATCGGTGGAGACCATCTGCGGGTGATCGTCACTTGCGTCATCGAAGAAGAACCCCTCCTGCGGGTTCTCCCCCCTGTAGGCAACGGTGAGAGTCGTCGTATCGCCGTACGAGAGCGCCTGCGACAACGTAATGATGACGTTCGTGTCACCCTGCACATGGGGCAGCGCCTGTCCCGTTTCGTCCACGACGTCAACGATGAGAATTTCCTCCGCATCCAGCACGCATTGATCGACTCCGTCGGTGAGCGGCGTCAGCGTGATCTGGTTCTCACCCCAGAAGGTCTTTGCGTCGAGATCGAAAGTCAGATTGACCCGGTAGTGAATGAAGTCGAACTTGCGGCTCCGCTCCACTTGGACCGGCCGGCTCCAGACATCCACCTGTTGCGCCGACAGGGGGAGAAGTAGTAACACAGAAAGGGCAGCAGCTAGCCCGGAAGTTCGCCGGACAAGTGGAGCAGCCATCACTCACCTCCCTACCTTCTGCAGGAGACCGCGCTCACGCATGAGTGTTTCGATCTCCTCCACCGTGCGCGGGAGTCCGGTCGAGAGATTCTCGTATCCGTCCTCGGTGATTACCACCGTGTCCTCGATCCGGATTCCCATGGTCTCAGTCTGGGGCATGTTGATATCACAGGCGAACACGAAGCCGGGTTCGAGGGGTTCGTCAGGGCCCGTGATCGACGCCATCACGTCGTGCGTCGCCATCCCGATCGGATGATTGTAGCAACCCCACCTGATGAGCCCGCGGAACCGTTGCTCGGTGTCGTCGTACCCATTCCCGACGAGCCACTGCCGCACCTTCTCGCCCACCTCCTGGAACGTGGTCCCCGCTCGGTAGTTGTCGAGGCAGACCTGTCGAATGCCGAGTCCCAGTTCGTAGAGTTCGCGTTGCTCGGGAGTGAATTGGCCGTTAGCCGGAAACGTGGTGGAGATGTCGGCATTGTAGTAGGCGTAGTCGGGAGCGGCATCGAGGATTATGAAGTCGCCATCCTCTAGGGTGTGATCGTGTTTGTGATAGTGTCCCCAGGGATGGTGCTCGCCCGCCATGATGATGGTCTCGTATGCCAGTTCCTGTGCACCCTCCCGTTTGCTGACGAACTCGAACAGCGCGGCTAGGGCTCGCTCAGGCATCCCGACTTCGGCAGAACGGATGAACTCGAGATGGGCTGCGACTCCGATCCGAGCCGCTTCCCTGACCAACTCCATTTCTGCCGGGGACTTTACCTTGCGCAACACCTGGATCGTTCGGAAGCAATCCCGCACTTCGACTGCGGGATAACGCTGCTCCAGTCGTTCGACCAGCTGCAGCTCCCGGGTGAGGCGTCCGTCCATCGGATTCTCCATCACGGTCCGGCGAAGTGCTCCGTACACTTCGTTGGTGTTCATGCGGTGCAGCTCTTCCGGACGGTGAGAGAAACAGAAGGCGCCTACTTGTCGGCCGAGATCTGCCAGGACATTGTCCATTTCCTCTACCGGTAGAGCCTGTTCGATCCCCGTATACTCCGCCGGGCTCAGGGCAAGCTCCGGAGGGATTCCCTCTCCCCGGGCGTCATGCTCATCGAGCGTTAGGAACAGAGTGCTCACGCGGTTGACACCGTCGACCACCAGCCAAGCATTCGGCGCCTCGACCCCGGTGAAGTAGAGAAAGTCGTTGCTCTGAAAGAACCGATAGTCCGCAATCTGTGAGGTAGCCCCTGGAATGATGGCAATCCCGTCCGGGATCTCATCCATCAGCCTGCTCCTGCGCGACGCATACTCGGCGTTGTCGATCAAACTCCCGGGAAGAACGAACCTCACTTCCTGAAGCGGCGACGCGTCAGGAGAACAACCCGCAGTCAGTAGAAGCAGAACAACCGGCAACAGCACGGCGGGCATCGGGGACAGCGGACTTCGTGTTCGGTTCAAGCTCATGGCTTGCCTCTTTTCTCCAGGACATCATCCCAATAGTAGGAAGAGTACGTGGCCGAAAACGCCGGCGCATAAGCCGCCGACGAAATGGGTGGCTATGGCCACGTTGGTCAGGCCGCGCTCCCTGATCCCGTCCATCATTCCCACATGGGTGCTCAGGAAGCCAGCATTGCAGATACCGATGGCTGTGAAGACACAGATCTGTTTGGGACCGACGATTCCAGCTTCCAGAAACTCTGGCACAACGGCGAGGGCGGCGCCGACGGATGCCAGTGACGTAACCGGGAACGCTATGGCTTGGGGATTCGAGAATCCGAACAGCGGCTCGATGATGAACGACAGCTGCGTTCCCAGCCAAGGGAAGAAACCGATTCCCTCGTATGCGGCGCCGGTATACGCGCCGTCGGTTGGTCCATAGGCGAGCATCATGACGATCGTGCAGATGATGATGACCCCCGGCATGATGTCCAAGCCCGTCTTGACGCCGTGCACCCCACCGTCGAGCAACGCCTCGAGAGACCGTTGAGCGACGTTGCCTTTGCGCACCTCCCGGAACCGGAGTATGTCGTAGCCTTCCTGTTCCTCAGTGATCACGTCTTCGTTCCCACCATATTGCTTTCTGCCGAAGTGCCCCATGAGCCGGACGCTGACTATGCCACCGAGAATGGCACCGATGTTTCCCAGCAGTACGGCCCTACCTAGGCGACCTGCCTCCGATGACTGTGCCAGCATGAAGGTCGTCACAATGAGGCCCATCCCGAAGACGGTACCCAGATTCACCAACGTCGTGACCTGCCACTTCTTGAAGTACTTCAAGAACCCCTTGTCTGCGGCCAACGGCATGATGGCAGGATTGTCGGATAGATAGGTGGCAACTGCCCCGATGGACGTTGCGCCTGGCAGTCCGAACAGCGGCTTCATGAGAGGAGATACCGCGCGGTTGGCGATGCTCACGATGCCGAACTCGGAGATGAGGGATGTAAAAGCCCCCGCAACGATGATCACTCCCATCAAGAACAAGACGGTGTTCAGTATCAGGTCATGAGCCGTTCCCATCATCGTTCCGAACATGTTTGCCATACCCATTCGCACCGCGAAGATGGCGAACATGGCTGAGACGACGGCCAGCGCGACCATGGTTTCGGTGGTGACGGCCTTGACGATCTTCTTCTCACCCTTCACTTCGTCGACCGCATCATCCTGCTTCACTCCAAATGTCATGATTCCTCAGTGCTGCTTCTACTGAATGATTTGCCTGGACACTTCCAAGCACGGCTGACTTCTGGTTGTTAGACCGAGCCAAGTTGCATGCCCGGCACCAATCTCACAAGAAAAGCAAAGCCCCGTGCTAAGGCATGGGGTATCCCGTGCACGATCTGTTGTTGTTTCCCTCGTAGGATGTCACAATCTGCTACATGGCAAAGGACCTCACGTTGATATATTGGGCCTGATCCAATGTGCAGGAAACTTAGGGAGATCGCCGGCGTAGGGTACGTGACAGCGGCAAGTCGGGCCGGTGTCTGTGCCGATCGAGTACACTGGGAGACCGGACGTCACATGCCCCCCAACGACTCAGATCTCGATCTCCTCGCTCGCATTCGCAGTGGTGACGCGCGAGCATTGGGAATCATTCTAGAACGCTATTGGATTCACGTCGTGCGCTATGCCGCAGCGATCCTCGGTAGCACCGCCAGTGCAGAGGACATTGCGCAGGAGACCTTTGTTCGAATCTGGGAGCGCCGCGAGACATGGAAACTGAAGGGTTCCCTGCGGGGCCTGTTGTTCATGATCTCTCGGAATCTCTGCCTTGATGAGCACAGGAGGGATGTAACTCACACTCGTGCCGTGCGACATAGCTCAGGTGTGTCGCATTTCCCGTCACCAGAAGAGCACCTGATCGGGGCGGAGCTCGACCGAGCGTACACCCGCGCACTCAAGAGTCTTCCGGCGAAACGTCGGGAAGTCTACCTGCTCGTGCGTCACCACGGGCTCTCGCACCAAGAAGTGTCCCAGACACTTTCCCTGTCACCGCAGACTGTGGCGAATCATGTCAGGCTCGCACTCATTGATCTCCGCGAGGCACTTTCAGTCCACCTCTCCAGTCCCCCGAAAGACTCGTCAAACCACGAGGATGGATCAAGCAGACTCCACACGGCTTGAGTGACGGCCGCCTCACAATCGATCCAAGAACGCCATGACTGCGGTTCTCAGTTGTCAGGGCTGTTGGTAGATACGCAGGCGCCGCTCGTGTATTAGGTGACCATGACTGATGATACCATGATCGAGGACTTGGTCGTCCGCGTTCTCGAAGGCGTGGCCGGCGATCGCGAACAAGGGCAGCTCGAAGCGTGGCGTCGTGACAAGCCCGAGAACGAACGGACCTTTCAGGAATTCGCGCGCGTGTGGGAGCTCGGCGAGAGTCGAGCGCTAGCAGCTATCGTATCGTCCCCACCACCGCTCGAGCACATCACCATCGAAGCCGAACGCCGGAGGACACAGGTGATTCCGTTCCTCCGGCCGCGGAATGCTCGGCGACTGCGTGTCGCGTGGGCTGCAGCCGCGGTCGTGGTGATCGTAGCAGGTGTTGGCGTGGCGAGAATGGTCGAGGAACCGCTGTTGCTGCTGGCGACAGGACCGTCAGAGACATCGACCACCCAGTTGTCAGATGGCAGCATTGTCCGTCTGGGTCCCGACAGCCGGGTGGAAGTACGGGGTGCGGACCAGCGCTCGGTGCATCTGGAGGGAAGCGCATTCTTTGCTGTAGCGACGGATTCTTTGACTCCGTTCATGGTGCACACCGAGGCTGGCTTGGCGGAGGTGAAGGGTACGCGCTTCGAGATTCGAGCCGCTGCTGATTCGCTTCGCCTCGTGGTTGTCGAGGGGAGTGTGAACCTCTCAGCCGCCGGCAGCAATGTGGAAGTGGATCATGGAGCAGTCAGCAGCATTACCGCCGGGTTGGCCCCTTCCTCTCCCGAAGAGGTCGATGTGTGGCGGCTGCTCGAGTGGCCCGGAGGCCTGCTGATCTACCAGGCCACTCCTCTGGATCAGGTCGTCAAGGAAGTCGGTGCGTTCTTCGATAGGCCGATCATCCTGCGGAATGCACAGCTATCAAAGATGAGGGTAACGGCGTGGTTCGAAGATCAGTCGTTCGAGGAAGTCTTGACGACCATATGCGCGGTAGTGGGAGTCGATTGCAGATTCGGTGATACAGCCGAGGTGGGTACGTGAGGACATTCGCCGTAGTCGCCTGCATTACTGTTGCGCTCGCCGCGACGGCACTTGGTCAGACACAAGGTGTTGACGACTCCTTGCT
>JBDGZZ010000184.1:0-8000 GCA_039588335.1 Gemmatimonadota bacterium
CATCAGCAAGGTTGGCTCGCACCAGGTATTCGGTTTCCCGAATTGGATCGAATGCCGGTGGCTTCCCCATGTTTACCGCCCAGAACTCGGTCTGGGATGTCTGCAGGAGGTCCCGAACCGACGCGAAAGGCGGAGGGCTCTTGGGGCGGGATGGGACATAAGGATAGCTCATGCCCTCATCAACGATGATCTTGCCGAGACCCAAGGCAAGATCCACGACTCCGTCCTCGCGTGGCGCTCCCCCGCTAGGGTAGAAGTTGAAAGATCGAGCTACCCCGGACAGAGCGGGATAGAAGCGATCCTGGTGGCGGGCTCCCACCATGTCTTGGATGATGACTGCCATCTTCTCACTGTTATCCGTGCCGGGGAGTGTTCGGAGATAGTCACGAGCAGCGCTGAAGAAGGTGCTTGCGTAAACAAACTTGATGCCCTCTGTGAGTTTCTGGAACCGGGTGTTGGCGTCCGGCTGGTTGTTCGGTGTCATTTTCGTCTCGTAGACACCGGCAAAGGGGCGAAAGAGCGCATCCTCCAGTCGGCTGGAAGAACGGATGGCCAGGGGCCAGCGAATCAGCTCCGTCAGGGCGCGAAAATCTCCCAGAACCTCGGTGGGGAGCGTAGCCTTCTGAAAGGCATGGGCAATCCGCTCGTCCGATTCTTCGGACTGGGCGATTTCATGAAGTCGATTCCGGTCCATGAACGCATCAAATACGTCGGTTGCCAACACCGTAAAGGTGGGCACATTGATGTCAATGTCCACGAATGCGCCCGGATCGATTCTGGAAAGCACGTCACTAAGAACGAGGAGACCGCGAGCTTTGCCGCCGATCTGGCCAGTGCCAATCCGACTGATGCCGCCCGCCGGCTGCCAGTCACGACTGAAGGGGGGAATCTCTATCACTTTTGTCTCTCGTCCAGGCGGATCTTTCGAGTCGTTCATTGGCGAACCCACAGGAAGCCCATCTAGAGCCAACCCCGGTCCCGGCAGGCCTGTACCACGCGATCGATGGCAATGACATAGGCGGCCCGGCGCATCGGGAGTTTCTTTTTATTTGCCAGCTCGTTTACGGCCAAAAATGCACTGGTCATGCGAACGTCGAGCTTGCCGAGCACTTCATCTTTATCCCAGTAGTAGTTCGTATTGCTTTGTACTTGCTCGAAGTAGCTGCAAGTGACTCCTCCCGCGTTGGCGAGTAGGTCGGGAATCAAATAAGTGCCTCGTTCCTGGATCGCAGAATCGGCCTCCGGGGTCGTCGGACCATTGGCGCCCTCGGCGATGATCTTGACGCGGTCCGAGATCTTGCCGACGTTGTCCTCGGTGATTTGGTGCTCCAGTGCCGCAGGAAGGAGGATATCAACCTCTTGCTCGAGCCAGGCATCCCCCGGCAACAGCTCGTATCCAAGATCCTTGGCCTTGGCGCGGTCGATACCCCCGAAGCGATCCGAAATGCCGAGAAGTTCTTCCAGATCGATCCCAGTCTGTTTTCGGAATGTGTAACTGGACTGGTCCTCCTGGTCCCAGCAGGAGACGGCAATCGCCCGACCACCGATCTGGTGGTAGAGCTGTATGGCATGTCGGCCCACGTTGCCAAATCCTTGAACGCTGGCCGTGGTCTCCTCGGCTCGTATGCCGAGGTCTTTCAACGCCTCCCGGAGGGCGAATATCACGCCAAACCCCGTGGCCTCGGTTCGTCCCTGTGATCCGCCCACCCCCACCGGCTTTCCGGTGATGAAGCCGGGCTGCTTGGCTCCATGGATTGCTTCGAACTCGTCCAGCATCCACAACATGTGCTGGGAGGTGGTCATGACGTCGGGAGCCGGAACATCCAGATGAGGCCCCATACTGCGTCCCAAGCGACGGACATACCCACGACAGAGGGTCTCTTGCTCGCGCATGCTGAGGTTGTGAGGATCACAAACGATTCCCCCTTTGGAGCCACCCAAGGGGAGATCGACCACGGCACATTTCCAGGTCATCCACATGGCCAGGGCCCTCACCGTGTCCAATGTCTCCAGGGGGTGAAACCGTATTCCCCCCTTGCTTGGCCCCTTGGCATCGTTGTGCTGGACCCGAAAACCCCGAAAAACCTTGATTTGACCATCATCCATCCGTGCGGGGATGGCAAAGATAAACTCCTTCATTGGTTGACGAAGAAGATCCCTGGCTGACTGGTCAAGAGCCAGGATATCCGCCACCGAATCGAATTGCTGTTGGGCCATCTCGAACGAATTAAACGGCTTACGCATCATTCTCATCCGCTCCCTAGAATAGAAACAGAGTCAGGCAGTTCACGGTTGAACCGTTCATGTCCCGGATCTCCTCTCCCCTTGGTCCCTGGTCAAGAAGGAAAGCACCGTGACCGCAATCACCATGAGAGGATACAGACAGGAACTTCAGAAGTCACTGCTGAAGCACAGGTTATCCATGTCAGAAGGCTCCTCCACAGACAGGAACAGTCTGATTTCGGGGTGCTCGATCCCGCCCAATCAAGACACCTCGTGGCGTGAGGATCTTCACTGCGAGGCGCCGGCAAGGATCCGAACGACGGAAGCCTACCGGCACGTTCTGGTCAGTGCCCGCCCTCGGGGAATGACGGGGATGCGTTGGCGCGAAGTTGCTGTGATTCCCAAATTGCACGCCACTATCTCAAAGGTGATCCGGTTTCTGATCCGGTTTTCGTCCGTAAACCGACGTCATAGGACTCAAACAGACTCAATTAGCCTCACTTTGAGCTCCCGCACAGTCATTTGAAAGTGCTTAGCGCGAAGGAATTTGAACGGGAACTGCATGTGGGATAATCCGTTGGGCTGGGGATGTGTTTTGCGGGCTCAATGTCTTTTAAGTCCGTTGCGTCTACCAGTTCCGCCACCCCGGCATCGGTTGGGACACCGAAGGTTACAAGGTTTCAGGGTAAGGCGCCAGCGGGAGGTGTGCCATGGTTTGCCATGTCTTGCTCTATCCGCTGCACTGCTGCGTAGACGGCCTGATCGACATCCTTCCGTACCGCTGGGTGAGGAGAGTGGTCGAGGCGGTGGATCGCCGAATTCGTGACCCAAGATCAGGAATGCACCCGCCTTGCGGGGGATTACGTGAGTCCAGGCGCACTTGCTGGGACATACCCAGGGTGGCCTACTCAAAACCCACGTTACTTATTTGGCTTTCCCGACAGCATCTGTTCGAGTGCCGCCTGGTCGGGCCCGACGAAGCGTGGGGCGGTACGTGCTGCGGCAAGGTGCTGCAGAAGAACATCGGTCATACCGGTCGCAGGCGGCAGATGGCTGCTCAAGATCCGGCTTGGTTCCATATTCCGGATCGCACCCAAGGACTCACCGAACTTGCTCTCATCGACAACCTGGAGCCAAGGTGCATCTACGGTTGCCCACGTGACGAGTCCTTCGCGCAGGTCTGCGGCGGCGATGTCGGATGCATCCTCCGCCGGTTCCTTCATCAGCGCACCAAAGCAATCTGCAGTGAACAGGGTTTTGGTTTTCGTGTCCATGAGGCCGGTGGTCTCCGGTGCATCAAAAGACGGCGGCTTGACAGCTTCAAGCTGTCGGTCCCCCACATCAAGGTTCTGGCCTGGATTGAGCAGGTATGCCCGATCCACCGGGAACTGCTGCAGGTTCAGCTTGCCCATTCCCAGGAACGTCGTCACGACCCGGGCATTTGGAGCCTCGGCAAGGACTTGGGCGAGGCTGCCGGTGTGATCCGCATCGGTGTGCGTGAGCCACAGCCAGCGGAGATCCTCGAGGGCGATCATCCCGCGCAGCTGTTCCATGAATTCTGCGCGCATGGCGGCCAATCCCGTATCGACCAGAACCGGCTGAGCACTGCGGATGAGAAACGCACTCACGGGGACAAGGCCCAAAGAAGGCAAAGGGACATATGCGGTAAGAGCCTCGACATCCGGAGCAGCTGAACGGACTTCCAACGCAGGTCCGCCTCCGCTTGCCGCAGGGCCGGCGCTCCCCTGATCATCCGCCTCGGCCAGGCTGGCCGTACCCGCCAACCCGGATCCCGCCGAAACCGCAAGAGCGGTCGCGCCCATGTCCCTCAGGAATTGCCTTCTGGTCTTGTCTGTCATCGGATTGCTCCTTCGCGTCAGAAGATGTCAGGAAGGCACCTGGCGTGGGCGGTGATCGCCCCCGATAGCAGCCTTGCTTCCCTAATCGAGAGATAGTGTCATCAGACCTTGAATATCCGCATCCGGAACCATTGCTCCGTCCCAAACCGACGTCACACGCGTAATCTTGCCTTCCTGATCAAGGGCAATGGCGGTGATGCCGCGCCGCACCGTTGTCCTGTAGGTGGGCGCGGCCTGCCACTCATAGCCACCGCCCATATCACCGCCAACCACATGAAGCAGCGACGAGCCGACGCCGGCAGGCAGCTTGGTAAGTACACGGCCAAGATATCGTTCAATCGCCAGTCTTCCGAGCACCTGGGTGCGCAGGGTCATGTCCTCATAGATCGCGTCGTAGCTGAACAGCGCCGCTGCGCTGGCAACGTCGTTGCTGGCCAATGCCGCATGCAGCTTACCGGCAATCTCGTGGATCCTGGGCGATGCGTTGTCCGTGGCCGTCCCTTCCTTGAAGTCCGAAGGAAACTTGTCCGCAGGAGTGCGCATCTTGGCCGCAAGCTCCGCGCCGAAATGGCGTCCGTCCCAGTAGTCAATCCAGCGAACGATTTTGCCGTCCTTCATGTCGATCGCGGCGAGGATACGAATCTCGCTACCGAACAGTTCCGGTGTGTCTGTGAAGGCGACCAGAGCGCTGTTTTCATCTCCGAGTATGCGGGTCGGGTAGGAAAGCCCCGAAGGTGGCCAGTTCGGCATGTACTGGGCAAACACCTCCCTGAACGCCTCATGCGTATAGAAGGCCCAGCCGAGCGTCGCGTCGATGTATGTCAGCATCGGGTGCGAGAAGTGCTCCATCGTCGCCTCGACGTCATGTCTGCTTTTGGCCGTGAAGAACGAGTGAAATAGCGCTGTCGCCCTCTCAGTTGCGTGTGTAGCATCCACAACCTCCGGGAACAGTGGCTTGTGCTGTTGCGCGCCCGCAAGATTCACTGAGAGCGCTCCAATCACGATGACGGTTACCAGCAGGAGGACAGGAGAGTTCATTGCGTGGATGCCTTTCGAGTCAGCTGTTTCGCGAGGGCGGCATGATCGAACCGAACGGTTTGCGTGCATCAGGCCATCCTTCAACCTAAGCTGATGCTGGACCCTGAAGCTAACTTGTCTTTCCATTCCAATCAAGAGAATCCCGGCACCTCGAGTACCCCTGCTTCGGGCTTAGGCCCCTACTACACACTCATCCGTTCTGACCCGTATTGGACGTAATCCCTCTGATCATAGATAGTTCACCAGCCCAGCTCGCTGCCATCGAGTGTAGTGTCAAGTTGGCGCAACTAACGCCCCGGAATTGACCAGCAGGTGTGCCATGTTTTGTGCCATGTCCGAGCTCCAAACGCGCTTAAATGGACTTAATCAGGCTTAAACGGACTTAAAACGCCGCCCCGGTAAGTCCACCGATGCCGGGGTGGCGGAACTGGTAGACGCAGTAGGTTTCAGGGTAAGGCGCTAGCGGGTCCTGGCAAGTCCGCGCTTCACACCTCTCCTTTCAACCCCGCCTTCTCCATCCCCTTCATCAGGTTTTCGAGCAGTTCCCCTTGCACATTCCATCGCGAGAATATTGCGCGTACAGAGGTCGTTGTCGTGTCAGGTGATTGATTCAAAAGCTCCCCAAACGCCGAGGCGGCCTCGTCCGCGCGGCCGAGTTGGGCAAAGATGGCAACCAGTATGCTCTGGAAGAAGGGGTGACCGCTGAAAGTGATGTGCCTGTGCTCTGCAAGCGCCTCTTCGTACCGACCTTGGCGGAAGCGATTCAGCGCCAGGGCTCCGTGGTAGTAGCTGGGGTAAGAGGGGTTGAGTGCCATGGCACGGCGCATCAGTTCCTCCCCCCGTTTCCAGTGACCCGAGAACGACGAGTAGAATCCGATCAGACCGATCACCGTTGCATCGTTCGAATTCAGATCGAGTGCCTTGTTTCCCTCGCTGAGAAAGCCTTCGATATCACCCTCGAAGAACAGCACCCGAGCCAATAGCCACCTCAACATGTGTGAATACGGATCAAGCTCGACCGCACGGCGGGCCGCCGCTATTGCCCGTTCCATGGAACGGGGGCGAGGATTGAATCCGTTCAGGATCTCGTCGGTGGTTATCCAGGATAGGTAGCCCCAGGCCAGGGCAAAACCCGGGTCGAGCTCGAGGGCTCGTTCGAGTGCCTCGCGCGCCAGGCGGTGGTGCTCGACATCCAGAAACTTGTCGTATCCCAGGGTGACGAAGATACATTCCCAGGGGTCGAGATCCTTCACCGGCCGCCCTTCCACCCGTTGGCGTTCCACTTCGAAGATAACGCCGTGGACATCGCTGACTGCGGAGACAATCTGCGCGCCGATCTCGTCCCCAATGTCGAAGAGGTCAGCCTCGGTCAAGTCGTGCTCGTACTGGCGTGACCAGATCTGGGTGCCGGTGTCGACCGAAACAAGCTGAGCCATAACCCGGAGCCGATTCCCTCCCCGGCGCACGGAACCCTGAAGCACATACCCCGCTCCCAGCTCTTCGCCCACGTCGCGGGCGTCCGCATCCTGGTCACGAAAACGGGTGGTGGCACTGCCCGGCAACACAACCGCCTGGCTGGTGCTGGTGACTCCGTCGACGATATCGTTTCCCAGGTTCACGGCGAAGTCGTGGATTTCGGCATCCGCCGTCGTGCTCCGGAACGGGAGCACGGCGATGACCGGACGGCGAGAACGGCCTTCCTGCGCAGAGCTACCGGCGCCCTCGGCAACCATCACGCCCGACTCCAGAGCGACGGTATCTCCCCGTACCGTGGCCCCGGGGTCCTCGTCGGTAAGGGATTCTCGACTCAGGGCACGCAGCTGGTCACATACCTGGGCCGAGGTAACAGCACGGCTATCCACGTCCTTGACCAGGCACTTCTCGAGGATGCGATCAAGACCCACCAGATCAGGCCGTGTCTCCGATACGGGTTTAGGGTGGTGGCTAACCACGGCATAGAGAATGGCGGGCATGCTGTCGCCAGCGAACGCCATACGGCCGGTCGCGAGTTCATAGAGTACGGTTCCAAGTGAGAAGACATCGCTTCGCTCGTCGACGGAGCGGCCGCTGGCCTGCTCGGGCGACATATAGGGGGCGGTGCCCAAGATGCCGCCGGCCGCGGTGATCAAAGGCTGGGTCTCTGCCTCAGACGGCCCGGCCGCTGGCGAGAGCTTGGCCAAGCCAAAGTCCAGCACCTTGAGCCGCCCCTCTGCGTCCAGCATGAGATTGGCGGGCTTTAGGTCACGATGCACGATACCCCGCGCGTGGGCGGCCGCCACCGCATCGGCGAACGGGATTGCGATCTCGAAGAAGGTTTCCCCGGACAGACCGCCTTTCGCGGCAAGGATCTCGTCCAGTCCGGGCCCCTCGACAAGTTCCATGGTCAGAAAATGGGTCCCCGCGTCCTCTTCGACCGAAAAAAGGGTAACGATGTGAGGGTGGTTGAGAGCCGCCACTGTCCTGGCCTCGCGCCGGAATCGCTTGATGCGCTCGGGGTTCGCGGCCACTTCGGGAGGCAGGACTTTGAGCGCCACATCTCGGTCAAGCGTCGTGTCGGTGGCGCGATACACCTCGCCCATCCCTCCGGCACCGATCTTCTTGACGATCCTGTAGTGGGCAAGTGTCTTCCCGTTCACGCGAGCCTTGTCTTTCTTCTCTCCATGGCACGTCTGACAGACAGTCCGAGCACGGTAGCTAAGCTCCGAGACTGTGCCATGTTTTTTGCCATGTCCGAGCCCTAAACGCGCTTAAATGGACTTACTCACGCTTAAACAGACTTAAAACGCGGCCCCCGCAAGTGTCCATCCTCAAATATCTTGCCTTGTAAGTCTCTGTGAACGCTGAAGTTGGGCTGGGGGCCTATTTTTGACTCTTCGGCTT
>JBDGZZ010000185.1:0-7996 GCA_039588335.1 Gemmatimonadota bacterium
CTCGAGTTGCCCAGACCGTTGGGGAATCGTACCGACTTCGAATTGAGTAGGAGCCGGGTCGACTCGAGTGCGGAGGCGCAGAGAAACACCACTCGTCCTTCGAATTCCATGTCCTCGCTTGTCACCGCGTCGATCACCCGGACACCTCGCGCACGGTCGTTATCCGGATCGTAAAGGACCTCTGCCACCACGCTGTTGGGCCGCAGCGTCATCCGGCCGGTGGCTTCGGCGGCGGGAAGCGTGGCATTCAGAGAACTGAAGTAGGAGCGGGTTATGCATCCACGGTGGCACGGTCCGCAGTAGTGGCACGCCGGCCGACTGTTGTGGTTCACCGTCAAGATGGCGCTCCGCCCGATGGTTACAACCCGCTCCCGACCGAACTGTCGTTCGACGCCCGCTTTGACGAACTCTTCCGCACAGTTCAGCGGCATGGGAGGCAGAAACCGACTGTCGGGCAGCTGATCGAGACCGAGCGCCTCGCCGCTGATGCCAGCGAAGCGCTCCACGTGGTCGTACCAGGGTTCGAGGTCGTCGTAGCGAATCGGCCAGTCGACGCCGTAGCCGTCGCGTAGGTTGGCCTCGAAGTCCAGATCGCTCCAGCGATAGGACATCCGTGCCCACATGATCGATTTCCCACCCACCTGTCTCCCGCGGATCCAGAGGAACGGTTTGCCGTCCGGTGTGGAGTACGGGTTGTCGACGTCGTCCACGAAGAACTTGGCGGCGGCCTCGTCGCAGGCGTAGCAAGTCCGTTGCACCGGCTGTCGCTCAGCGAGGTTCTTCCGATTGCCGAGCCCCCGAAAGCGGAAGTTCCAGGAGGGCTCGTGCTCCACGTAGTCGGTCGCAGGGTCGATGGATCGGCCCGCCTCGAGCACGAGTGTGTTGAGCCCGGCTTCCGTGAGTTCCTTGGCTGCCCAGCCTCCGGTGATGCCGGAGCCCACCACGATGGCGTCGTAGGTCGACTGTCTTACTCCCATTGTCCCGACCCTCCCCACCTGACCGGCGCACACGGCTCGTAGCCGCTCGGAATGATTGCCTGCCGCAACTCCTGGGTGGCCCCAACCTCCGACGTGTAATACCCGTACATGGTGAGCCACTTCATGCGAGTGAAGAAATGGCCTTGCGTCGGCCGCCCTGCCTCACGCAGCGCCGTCACCTCGTCGTCCAGCCGCCGTAGCAACCCTACCTGCTGTGCTTCTTCGAGGTCGAGAAACGGAGATCCGAACGCGTTGGCGCTCCGCGCGTCCAGGGCCTCCAGACCCCGGAGGAATTCCTCGCGGTCATCGTCGTCGAACCACTCCGCCAGCATGACGTCCACGAACCTGTTGACCTGTGCGGCGGTCGCGCCCGGTGTGTCGGTCTCCGGGATGATCAGCTCGGCAAGCGCGGTGACCATGGCGTTCTGGTGCTCGCTGAGAATGAGGAACCCCTGATCCTGTCGCGTCCCGCGGATTCGGTCGTGGATGGTACGCGCCGCGGCCCATAGGTCGTCCGGCGTGAGCGCGCTGAGGGTCGGGAGAGCGAGCCCGGCTGACACCGCGCGAATGGCGTCGCGTCTGTGCATGAGTTGCCTCCAGGTTGCCTCGAAGTTGTGGCCTGTGCCACGCTGCCGCTAGCCCGCGGTGAGTGCACGCATAGGGAAGGCCCCTGTACACCCCGACTGCGGGATCAGAACCGGGCATACCAGTGAGCAGGCCGATCTCGAAGGGGAGGGGTCGGTGGTCTGAGCAGCAGTTGTGGGGGGGAACAGGATCAACCAGGCGACGCAGAGCAATACCCCGTACGATCGTTCGTTCATGATACCGATCGGGCTAAGAATGGGTACCGACATGACGCCCAGTTCACCGTCCACTCGGCTGCTGGGTGGGGTGTCCCCCCGGGAGGTCGGCTTCTTTGTTGTGGAGGCCAGCGTCTTTAACTGGATACATGTCGTTCCTGGTTACATATTTAGAATCAATGAACGCGGGATGCCGCGGAAGAGCACCGGGCAGATGGGAGTCGGAGCCGACGTTCACATATGGCAGCTCCGTGTGACACTCTTAGGAGGCCGTTATGGCAAATGCGGGCACTCAGCAGCAGCGTAGAGGGGTCTCGGCACACACCGGCGGGAACGGCCTGGGCCAGGACGTGTTCGCGCCGAGAGAATGGCGCTCGCTTGGCACAGCCCTCGGTCTGTCGCCACGCGAGTCTGGGGTCGTCCGAGCTGTGTTCGACTGTGTGTCGGAGAAGTGCATCGCCGAACAGCTCGGGCTCTCGCCGCACACCGTTCATACCTACCTGTGGCGAATCTACCGCAAGCTGAACGTACAGAGTCGCCAGGAACTCCTGGTGCGCGTTTTTGCCGAGTTCCGATGCCTCTTTTGAACGGTAACCCCGGCTGGAGACGCTGACACTATGTATCTGGCTGTCACCTGTGCGGTGTCGCCTGAACAGGTGACCCGCAGGAGCCTACTTGTTGAGTGGAGGGTTGGAGGGTATATCGCAATTGATTGTCAATGAAGGGCCTGAGCGTCAGGCGATCACTAAACAGGATGAGGGAGGCTTTTGCCATGCGAATTATGCTACTGCGTAAGCACCCATTCTGGGCAAACCGTCTTTGCTTCTTACGCGAAGCAGGGATTAGCCTGGTGTTGGCACTGGTTTTGTGCGGGGTTGCACTCGGCCAGCAGATCCAGGTCTCAGGAAGGGTAACCTCTGTAGACGGCGATCCTCTCCAGGGAGCGTCTGTTCGAGTCCAGGGGACAGACATCGGTACGACTACTGATGCAAGCGGGAGATTCACTTTAACCGCTCCAGCAGAAGGCGTCCTGGTTGTTACAACCATCGGGTATCGACCGGTGGCGGCGAACATTGCCAGCCGCACAACGCTCGATTTCATGATGGAGCCGGCTATCGCGGTGTTGGGAGAGGTAGTCGTTACTGGCTACTCCGAACAACGGCGGGCCGATATCACAGGTGCCATTAGCAGTGTCGACTTGGAAAGCCTTGAGAGACAGTCCTCGGCAAGTGTGCTGCAAAGGCTGGATGGTCGCGTACCAGGCGTCACGGTCAATGCGAGCGGTAACCCCGGCGGAAGAAGCACCGTGCGAATTCGGGGTATCAGCTCGTTCCAGAACAACGACCCCCTCTACATCATCGACGGGACGCCCGTTCAGTCGTCATATCTCAACTTTCTGAGTCCCAACGATGTCGAGTCGATACAGGTGCTGAAGGACGCATCGGCTGCATCCATTTATGGCGTCCGAGCGGTAAATGGTGTCGTCATCATTCAAACGAAACGCGGCTCAGAGGGAGCGCCCCAGTTTACGGTGGACGTAAAGATGGGTATGTCGACTCCTACACGCGGCTATGACGATTTCCTGCTTACGGATGCGCTGCAGTACCATGAAGTCGTCAGGCGCAGTTATGTAAACGCGGGACAAGCCGTCCCGGAGAATGTCTTCGGCGCTGCCGACAACCCCTCCGTGCCAGAATACATCTGGCCCAATGACGGCGTCAGTCAGACCGACCCGTCGACCGTGGATGAGAGTGCATACGTCTGGGGAGATCAAAGCAATCAAAACCTCCTGATCATGCGCGGCAGCCCCGGTACGAACTGGTGGGATGCCGTTTTCGGTACTGGGCTCTCCACGGATGCCAATGTGGCTGTCTCAGGCGGTGGTTTGGAGCACCGTTATACCGCGTCCTTCAACTATCTCAATCAGGAAGGCACGGCGGCATACAACCGGTTCCAACGGGGCAGTATGCGCGTCAACACCGAGTTCAATGTCGGCGCGCTTACGATCGGCGAGAATATGTCGTTGTCGCTCCAGGAATCGTACGGCGGTAGGGGTGATGGAGGAGGTGAAGGCGGGATCATGGGTAAGAACATCCTGATGCAACCCGTCATCCCGGTGTATACGATCGAGGGTGAGGAGCGGGAAGCTGCAGGGGAAGATCCTGGGCCGCATTTCGCTTCCGGGAAATGCGTGACTTGTGGGAACAATTCGAACCCGCTGAAGTCGGCATGGGCTAACAAGGACAACAAGTACAAGCAGACCGTTCTCTTCGGAAATGTGTTTGCCGCCGCCGACGTAACGGCGCAATTGTCATTCCGATCGTCGCTTGGGTTCAACATCAGTAGTGCGTCACAGACGAGCTACGGTTGGATTAGCCCAGAGGATTCCGAGCCCACGTTTACCGACGGCCTCAGCGAGTTCTTCGACTCTGGCAGGAACTGGACCTGGACCAACACGCTGACTTACTCGACCACGATGGCCGACCGGCACAACTTTAACGTTCTGGTGGGACAGGAAGCACAAAAGGCCAGGTACAGATCCCTCAGTGCCAATATCAACAACCTGACCACCAACGTCCAGGATGCTTGGTACATTCAGGATGCCATCGGTGACCCGGAGACGAAGAACGTTAACAGCTCTGGCAGCACCGGCTCGCTGTTGGGCTTCTTTGGGAAGGTCGACTACAATTTCGCCGACCGATATCACCTGAATTTCACCCTGCGACGTGACGGTTCTTCGGCGTTTGCTGAGGAGAACCGGTGGGGCACGTTCCCGGCATTCAGTGCGGGATGGAGAATGTCCGAGGAGCCTTTCATGCAGGGCAACCAGTTCTTCACCAACATCATGCTGCGGTTCGGGTGGGGTATCACCGGAAACGAGAACATCCCTTCGGGGCGCATCGCGGCCCAATTCGGTGGTGGGATCGGTTCGGCCTACTACGATATTGACGGATCAGGCGACACGCCCGATGCCGGTTACATTCAGACGTCGTTGGGGAACGCCAGCCTCGTGTGGGAAGAGAACGAATCCAAGAACTTGGGTTTGGATCTCGAGTTCTTTGGGGGCGCCGCCAATCTCATTGTGGATGTATACCAGAGAGATACGGACAATCTGCTGTTTGCCCCCCCAACACCGGCCACTGCAGGACAGGCCCAGCCGCCCATCGTCAATATCGGCCAGATGAGAAACCGAGGCATTGACTTCGCCATCGGCTATGGCGGAAACATTGGCAGTGGGAGCTGGAGGGTGACGTTCAACGGAAGCCACTACAAGAACGAGATCTTGCGCATCGACGGTGTGCAGGACTTCTTCTTGGGTGATAATATCGGCGCGCGTTACAATTTCAGATCCATCAACGAGGTTGGCCATCCGATCGGCACATTCTATGGCTTGATAAATGACGGCATCTTCATGGATCAGGCTGATGTGGATGGCCATGCCGATCAGGACGGCAAGGCTGTAGGACGGCTCAAGTTCCGGGATCTCGACGGAGATGGACAGGTCACGGCGGATGACCGGACCATCATTGGTGATCCGCATCCAGACTTCGTAGGCGGCTTGGATTTCGAGCTCGACTGGGGGGCGTGGGACTTCAGTGCCACGGTGTTCGGGTCGTTTGGGAACGATATCATGGATGTGAACAAGCAGTTCTACATCTTCCAGAACTTCAGCACCAACGTACGAAGCGACCTGCTGACTGACGCTGCGGTCGTGGAAAACGGCGTCGTGACCAACCCGGACGCCAAGTACCCGCAAATAGATCGCAACGATACGTACAGTGGTCAAAACGTCAGCAGTTTCTATGTAGAGTCTGGAACGTACGTCAGACTGCGGAATCTGCAGATCGGGTATCTACTGCCGCAGTCATTGATAAGTGGGGCGAGAGTCTACCTGCAGGCTGAGAACCTGTTCACCCTAACCGGGTATCCGGGACTCGATCCGGGCTTGCCCGCGCAAGCTACAGGCGGAGCGGCTGGCGACGAGAGAGACCAGTATCGGGGTTGGGACAGAGGTTCTTATCCCAGCAGCAGGACTTTGAGTCTGGGTGTCAACGTCACTTTCTAGTGGCCCGCTAAGGAGACTGTGAAGACAATGAAAGCACTATATCGATTGAGACTGCGATCCTGGGCTCTCCTGGTCTTTTTGGCCGGCGCCGCGGCATACGGTTGCGATGAGTTCTTGGTCGCGAACCCGCAAGGTGCCCTGGATGAGGGGACGCTGGCGAATCCGGCAGGCGTGGAAGGCAATCTCATTGCTGCATACAGATTGTTGGACCACGTCTATGGTGCCTGGGGAACCGCCGCCAGCAACTGGGTGTGGGGAAGTGCAACCAGCGATGATGCATACAAGGGGTCCGAGGCCACCGACCAGCCCCCGATTACGGACCTCGAGATGTACGCATGGACCACCGGTGGAGCGGACGACTACCTGAACGACAGGTGGGAACAGTCGTTCGAGGGGTTCGTGCGAACCAATGCCACACTAAAGCTCATGGCAAAGGTACTCGAAGTGGACCCGGAGGCGATCTCCCAGGTGGACCAGAATGGCATCAGGGGAGAAGCCCTGTTCTTGCGGGCGCATTTCGGCTTCGAAGCCTGGAGGATATGGGAAAATATCCCCTACTTCACCGAGGATGACACGACGTTCTACAAGTCCAATGAGGGCCAAAGTGCTGCCGTCCTCGGATTCATCATGAGCGATCTCGACGAAGCCATCGGACTGCTGCCGGCGACTCCAAGGAACAGCGAGGTTGGCAGAGCTACGTCATGGACAGCCAAGGCCTACAAAGGCAAGGTCCAGATGTATGCCGAGGACTACGCCGGGGCGATAACGACGTTGCAGGACGTGAGGGCAAACGGGCCCTATGCTCTGGAGCCCAACGCCTATCAGGTATGGAGCGCTTTGTCGGAATATCAAAACGGCCCGGAGACCATTCTCGCGTATCAGGCCCACAAAGGAGAGCCCGGCGGGAACAACGCGAACTGGGGCGAACGCCTGAATTTCCCGCATGGCGGTAGCCCGTTCGGTTGCTGTGGATTTCACCAGCCATCGCAGAATATGGTCAACTTCTTCCAGGTTGACGCGAGTGGACTGCCACTGTCTATGTCCCAGCCCGAAGCGGTGTGGAACGCCCGCGATGCCACGCTTGATGCCACAGCCTCGGCCACTATGATGCTGGATCCCAGGCTGGATTGGTCGGTCTCTAGGGACGGCGTACCGGTCAAGGACTGGGGGGCGCACGAGCCGGGCTGGATCCGGGCGCCGGGGTTTGGAGGTCCGTACAGCCCGAAGAAGAATCTCTATGAAGACGTAAGCGGCGCCGTGGAAAGTGTTGGGTGGGTGCCGACGCAACTGAGTAACCAGAACATCCACATCTACCGCTATGCGGATATGCTGCTGCTGCTGGCCGAAGCGAACGTTGAAGCGGGGTCGCTCGAAGAAGCACGCACGATCGTCAATGAGATCAGAGCGCGCGCAGGTCAGGTGGCCCAGGGATGTGGGTTGCCACCCGACGCGACCCGAGCGGGTAGTTTGCTGGCCCTGTATCCGCAATGTGCCGGGGATGGCCGCATCGCCGTGCCCATTGACGATCCGTCGATTACCTGGGCGGATTACGAGATCGGCCTGTACACGACACCGTTTGCTGACCAGGCCGCCGCCAGAGAGGCCGTTCGCACCGAACGGAGGCTCGAATTGGCCATGGAAGGCGAGCGGTTCTTTGACTTGCGACGCTGGGGAATCGCCGAGCAGGTGCTCAATACTTATCTCGCGGCAGAGCAGGTCAGGAGGCCGTATCTTCTAGGCGCGGCCACATACACCGCTCGACACGCGCTGTTTCCAATCCCTGCGACTCAGATTGAATTGAGCCGCATAATTGATCCGGCAACAGGCACGCAAACAGACGTGTTGGTGCAGAACCCCAACTGGTAAGCAAGGGCGCACATTCTGCACCGCATCAGCCTGCGGCCACGTCGGAGCCCGGTCCCGTTTGCAGTCGGGGCCGGGCTCTTGCTTGTCGTCTGTCCTCCACACAATGCGCTCACCGCCCCCTAATCGTGAAGGCCTGAAGTGAATCGCTGTTGTTCGCAACGAGGACGGCCTTCCCTGTCGGCGTAGTGACAAGAGCCAGATCCGTGACCTGCAGAGGAGCCAGGAACCCGCTGACGAATGGAGGAACGGCGGTGAACCCGCCACGGCCGTCGCCTCTCAGCCACAGG
>JBDGZZ010000186.1:0-13757 GCA_039588335.1 Gemmatimonadota bacterium
ATATCCCAGTTGATTACCACATTGCGTTAGGTGAAAGCTGGATACGCTCGCTTGGGGCTGCCTGCGGAACGCAGTCGAGTAGCGTGATTACTTGCACGGGAGACCTGGCAAGGCCTACGGCATCTACGGCGGCGGCCGATGGGTCACCAGTATACTACTCCACCCCCCAGTGCTTGTGCTTCTTCCGCATGATAGCGTTGTGTGCCATGAGCCTCATAGCATTGATCTTGATGAAGCCCTCCGAGTCCTGCTGATTGAAGCCGCCCTCGACGTCCATGCTGGAGAGTTCCTGGTCGTACAGCGACGAGGAGCACTCCCGTCCAATCGCCATGACGTGGCCCTTGTAGAGCTTGAGGTAGACGGTCCCGTCGATCACTTCCTGGCTCTTGTCCATGGCGGCCATGAGAAAGTCCATCTCGGGACTGAACCAGAAACCGTTGTAAATGAGTTCGGATAGCCTAGGTGTGAGCATGTTGCGGAGCCGGAGTACCTCTCGGTCCATCGCGATGCCTTCGATGTCGAGGTGTGCCACGTGGAGAATGGTGCCGCCTGGGGTCTCGTAGATCCCGCGCGACTTGATCCCCACATAGCGGTTCTCGACCATGTCCAACCGGCCGATCCCGTGCCGGCTACCCAGTTCGTTCAGGTATTGGAACAGTCGGAGCGGCCGGCTTTCTTCAGTACCGTCGTCCAGATTGGTCACGCCTATGGGTATTCCGTCCTCGAAGGTGATCGCGATCCGGGTGGGCTCACCAGGCGCGTCTTCGGGTGCCGTGGTCCGAGAGTAGACATCCTCGGCAGCCTGAAACATGGGGTCCTCGAGAATACCGGCTTCGTGCGAGATGTGGAGCAGGTTGTCGTCCTCGCTGAACGGTTTTGCTTGGGTTGCGGTCACCTCGATCCCGTGCTGTTCAGCAAACGCGAGCAAGTCAGGACGGCCCTTGAACTGGTGCAGGAACTCGGGGTCCTTCCAGGGTGAGATAACCCGTATCTCCGGATTGAGTGCGTAATATGCCAACTCGAATCTGACCTGGTCGTTTCCTTTACCCGTTGACCCGTGCGCCACGAAATGGGCACCCTCCCTGAAGGCGATCTGTATTTGCCGCTTGGCGATGAGTGGCCGCGCGAGCGCAGTGCCGAGCAGGTATCTGCTCTCGTACAGGGCGTTGGCCCTGAACGCCTTGAATATGAAATCGGTGACGAATTCCTCACGGAGATCTTCTACCAGAGCCACGGCGGCACCGGTGTCCAGCGCCTTCTGCCGGGCGGCCTCCAGGTCGTCGCTCTGCCCCACATCGGCGATGTACGCCATCACGTCAAAGCCCTTCAGGATGAGCCACTTCAAGATTAGGCCAGCACCACTCTTTCCTTCATGGTCATCCCTCGCTTTCGCCAGCTCACGACAGAAGTAGAACGCGCGTTCGAGGTCCGCGACCTGAGAATTGAACCCATTAACGCCGTTGTCGTAAGCCTGCTCCTGTCGCGGGGGGATGTGCCATCAATTCTTGTGCAGATGCCGAGGCCGCGATCTTCCAGCCACGTAACTAGGCACTCGCGTACATCGGACTGAAACGCCGAACTCTCGACGGGGCTGTCACTGGCCGCCACGTGCCTAAGGGAACCATGATCCACAGCGTGTTGTTTACACGAACATCCCCTTATAGGAGGTCATCCAATGCACAAGAGCAGGCAAGTCAAGTGGCCGTTCGTGGTGGCGCTGAGTTTCGTTGTCCCGGCCGGCACCCTAGCTGCGCAACTTCCGAACCCCGGAATGGAGATCGACGCGGCGCGCACCGCTGTCGTGGTAACCGACCCACAGAATGACTTCCTGAGTCCCGACGGGGTGACCTGGGGCGTCGTGGGTGAGAGCGTTACCGAGAACAACACGGTCGAGAATCTGGACCGGCTCATGCAAGCCGCCAAGGAGGGCGGATATGAGCTGTTCGTTTCGCCGCACTACTACTACCCCACAGACCACGGGTGGAAATTTGCCGGTGCCTTGGAAGTCCTCATGCACAACATTGGCATGTTCGACCGAGCGTCACCACTCAGTCTGGACGGGTTCGAGGGGTCTGGCGCCGATTGGCTGGTGCAGTACAAGACCTACCTCGAGGACGGAAAGACGATCGTCGCGAGCCCGCACAAAGTGTACGGACCTGAGACAAATGACCTCGTGTTGCAGTTGCGTAAGCGGGGAATCGACAAGGTCATCCTTGCCGGTATGTCGGCGAACCTCTGTGTCGAGGCGCACATGAGGGAGCTTCTCGAGCAAGGGTTTGAGGTCGCAGTCGTAACGGATGCGACCGCGGCAGCCAAGATACCTGATGGTAACGGGTACGCTTCAGCCATGACAAACTTTCGTTTTATGGCAAACGCCACGTGGACTACGGATGAGGCCGTCGCCGTGATGGCTCAAGGACACGGTGCGGGAGGGAGGTAGTCAGTCATAGAAGGGCTAGGGGAGGTCGGCATCCATTGGCCAGCCTCCCCTTTGGCTACCAGTCGACTGACAAGCACCTTCAGATAGCAGACACGCAGACGCTTGGCCCGCACAGGACCTTAAGCAGGCCCCTGGTCCTTGACCCCCGTTGGTTTACAAGAAGGCGGCCTGATTAAGCTGCCCACTTGTCTAAGAAACCGGGACCTGTACACTTTAACTCCAAGCGCCAGCCGTTCCACAACCAGCTCCGCGATCCGCGAGTTCCGCAGCCGGCAGCGGCGGTAGCGCTCACGCGCCAGGTCGAGGGTGAAGGTGCACAAAGCACACAGAACCGTGGTTGGCACACGGAGTCGCTGAGATGTGATTCTGGAGCATTCTAGGGGCGTTCTCGTGGCACTTTTTCGGCTCTGGCAACTCGACGCCAACCACCAGATTCTCAGTGCGAATTCTTGAGGGCCCATTCGTAGTAGCAGCGGCGTTCGATTCCCCCCCATGGCCCCGGTCACCTTTCCTCGAGGGCAAAATGGAGGGGGAGGGGGTCTTGACAACTACAACATGAGCATGTACGGCGCTGCCCAAGGTGCAAGTTCGTCGCGATTCACAGTTGTTGAAGCAGTCGCGTATAGAGAGAAAGCCCCGAACGCCGCGAGACGCTCGGGCGGCAACACTCGCGGCTAGAATTCGACCGACAACCCGAACGCGAACCTGCCGTCGCGTAGAGGCACCATGTTCACCCGCAACTGGTCGATCGGGACTTCTTCCCACTTGTCGGTCTTGATTAAGCCGCCGATGCCCGCTCCGAGCAGGGCTCCCGTTGCACCCCCGATCCCGGCTCCTGCCAAGACCGCCCACCCCATGTACCTATCGGGGCACAACCAGTCGCTATTGCACAGCTGGATTCCGATCACCACACCAGTGGCGGCCCCAACAGCGGATCCTATGCCAGCACCCAGCCCGGGGTGTCCCTGCCGCCCCCGGTACACGTCGAGCCGCGTCATGCCCAAGAGCGGGCATCGCATCGTGGAATCGGCAGTAACCGTGAGCATGCCACCGTCGAGAGCATCAAACCTGGCTGCCTGCTTGTTGATGCCGAGGTCGGGCGCAGTAACCCGCACCCGTTGGCCAGGCTGCAACGGTTGCTCTTGGGTAACAGCGTCGGAGACGAGCGCGATCAGAAGAGTGGAGAGGATGGCGAGGGCACGCATGTCTGCCTCCCAAGTGAGATGCATCCAAGTTCTAGCCCCGAACGCCGCTAGATGCTCGGGGCTGGGTGTTTCGGTTCTTCGCCTTCCTAGTGTATGTCGAGGTTCCGACCAGAACTCGCCGCAGCACTCACTATGTTACCAAGGTTCACACCGGACAAGATTCGACGCGCACCAGTAATAGTGTTGAGATCAGGCAGGCCGTCGCCGTCGCAGTCGAAAGCACCACCATTGTCGGTCACTATCGTACCGTTCCCGACCAACGTGTTGTTGCCGGTGCGTTCATCAAAGATGGCCCCCGTGTTGTCGGCGTTGCGCTGGAGGTTATTACCCAAGAAGACATGTCCACAGGCCGATGTAGCAAGGACTCCACCCATGCCTCCACCATTGGCCCTGTTGTTCCGAAAAGCAATCCACCGTGTTGAGATTTCCATGACCCCGTTGAGCGACATTGCGATTCCGAACCGGGCAGGGTCTTCCAACCGATTGTTGTCGAACCGCCCGTAGTACACGTCCGCGGGAGCCAGCGAATTCGCCCACGGTCCCTCCACGACATTCTTCGAGACTATCGCCGCTTGCCCAGAGTAGATCCTGATTCCGCCCCAGGACAGGTAGCACCTTGGGCAGTCGACTGTCTGACCAGTTGAGGGCGCTGTGGCAACGACGGTGTTGCGCAACACAGTGGTCCAATCGGCCGGGAACTCTTTCGATCCGTCAGGGAGGAGCTCGCCCGCTGCCTGCACGTGGACACCCGTTTCGCTCCCGGCTGACTCGAAATAGTTGTCCGCGATCAGACTACCGGCAACACCGGCAAAGAAGAGGCACGTGCCCGGTCCACATTTGACCTCGTTGTTCGTGAAAACCAAGTCTTCAGCGAATCGCGTGGTCCCATTGTACTCTGCGTAGATGGGACCCCCGGGCGCTTGTGACGCATCTAGAATCAACCCGGTCACCGTGACGCCTTTTCCATAGATCCGCAACATGTTATTCGCGCTAACCTGCCAATCGGCAGCCACGATGCCGGAACCCGGGGTGGCGCAGGTGATAGTGATACCGTCGACGAAGCTCCAAGCTCCCCGGTAGGTACTGATCAATCCATCAACGGCGATCACTTCACCCTCCTCGGCATTCTGCATGGCGTCTCTCAGCCCATAGTCGTCGGTAACGATGTGATCCGGGGCTGAGGCGCATTCAGCCACTACCGCTTTGGAGAATTGTGGCGAGAGAATCCCATCCAGTTCCATGTCTCGTTCGGAACAGCCAACCGCTAGTCCGGCGATGAGGAGAATGGGAAGTGTCTGTTTTGCACGCATGACTCCTCCTTGTGGGGTCGAGACTGCACCGATGGTCTCGGGCTCTCGTCGTCTGGCGGGCGTCTACTGCGGCGTCACACTACGGCGTCTGAAACGGCGTCTGTCTGGCGGCGGGGCACAAAAGACCACCGGCGTCCTATTCTTTCTGCTGCGGCTGTGAGGGCGAGGAGCCTAAGGTGCAGCACGGTACCGTCAGGAGCAAGAGTGGTGGAGGTGCTCAGGCACATGAAGCGAACCACCAGAATTTCAGTGCGAATTTCCGAGGGCCCTTTCGTAGTAGCGGCAGTCTCGGTTCCCTCCCTGTGGCCCCCGATCCTTTCCGCTTCCAAATCAAGTAGGGGTCTTGACGACTACAACATGAGAATGGCCTCCACGCCTTAAACCCACCCGCGTATCTGCCCCCCCCACCCCCCAAACCATACCTTAGACCCCTGGGACCATTTACTAGTTATTCGATGGCCGGTGTTCTTCGATTCTCTTCAGCGATCCGGTGGAACTCTTACGCGTCCTTGGGAGTAAGGCGATCAGGGAGTGGGGCACGGCTGGGTTTCTGCTAGAGATTGATAGTATCATGTGAATTACTACCTATCACACTGAGATGATCACCACGTCCACATCTCTGCGACAGTCAGGTCTCGTGAACTTCAACCGAAGCACCGGTAAGCGGACGAGTGACCTTGCGGGCGGTGCGCGAATGGGCTTTGTGGTCAGTTGTTTGCTCGTCTTGGTTGCAGCTGCTCCTTACAACGTATACGGCCAAGTTGTGACTCAGCGTGACAGCGCGGGCGTGAAGATCATAATGAACGGGGAGCGTGGCTCCTGGACGTCGCGACAACAATGGCAGCTAGAGGAGGTATTGCGAATCGGAGCGGTGGATGGCGATCCGAGGTATGTGTTCGGAAGGATCGACGACGTTGCCGTTGGAACCGATGGTCGGATCTATGTACGGGACGGGCTGGCAAAGAACATCAGGGTCTTCGATTCAAGTGGCGGTTACGACAACACCCTCGGCAGGCCTGGCTTTGGACCAGGCGAGTTCATGGGGCCGGGGCAGGTATTCCTCGCGCCGGGCGACACGGTACTTGCACCAGACCTCCAGAACGGGAGGATCAACAGATACGGCCCTGACGGATCCGTACTCCCGGGCTTCCGTATCACGCTGATTGACGACCTCCACGCTCCTCTTACGTACCGTGTCAGCCCTTCGGGAACAATCTTCGCCCAGCTAGCCCCGTTTGGCGTAGGCCAATTCGCTGCCGAGAGTCTGGATATGATAGTCGCGGTGGATTCCGATGGGTCATATTCTGATACGGTACTCGTGTTCCCCTCTCAGAAACGGTACTACAAGGCAGATGGTCCTATGACGAGTCCTATGCCGTTCGGCGAGGGACCAATTTGGACTGCCGCCTCAGGGAACAGGGTCATCTACGGAGTCAACTCTGAGTACCAGCTCAGCGTCTTCAGTATTACGGGCCAGCTTGAGAAGATCATCGGGAAGAGCCACGACAAGGAGAAGTTCAGGGATGAGGATCGAAGTGTAATCGAGGGCTTTTGGGCCAAGCTTCTAGGGAAGAGCTATCCGGAATCACGACTAGCACGGACTTTTGCCGTACTCAACATCCCGGAGTTCTACCCAGCCATGGTCAACGTTCTCACCGGTCCAGATAACACAATCTGGGCACAACGCTTCTTGAAACCGACGTCGTTGAGTTCTGAGGAGCAGGAACGTTACAGTCCGCGGCGTGACTACGGATCGCCCGAGTGGGAAGTGTTTGACTCAAGCGGCACCTTTCTCGGGGTGGTCGTCACACCACGACGCTTCGAGCTGCACACGATGACAGGCGACAGAGCTTGCGGTGCGTTGCGCGGTGAGGTGGATGTCGAGTACGTGGTATGTCTACTCATTGTGAGGGGGACGTGATCGCAGGAGGAGCTCAAGTCGGGATCAGCGCGACTCGTAGGAGCTGCAGCCACCCTGAAGGATCTGCACAACCACAAATCGACGCTGTCGAGAACAATCACCATTGGTCCCTCCAACTGTACAGCCAGTTACTGCGCCTCTCACTACCCCGCTGGTGCTTGCTTACTTCCACCTCCTCCGCTGAGGCCTGAGCTTTGGCTACCCACTGACCCAGGTTGTCACGTATTGGCCCCATGATAATGAGTGCTGCGAGGGCGTACACTGCGCAGTCGAGAGCCGCGTTCTTCGTGCGCTCGAATGTTGACGAGGTTTTGCGAACGACGGGCCGGGTCTGGGCGCCGACACTGCAACTACCTCGCCGCGTGCCTAATGGCTAGTTTCTGATTAGGAAACGACGGCTGCAGGACCGGTCATGCGAGAGGAATCCATTACCCCTGTCACGTTCTCCCGCGAGGAGATCGCCGAGATCCGCGTGATGCTCAAGACAGCGGACAAGCCAGCGTCATGCCCCCGGTGCACGGAGAAGTTGAAGATCGACGGACCGATCGGCGGTGGCCCGCTTGACGACTGCTTCTACGTGAAGTGCCAGGCGTGTCGCCGTACGGGCTTCATCACCAAGACCCCGCCAGATGAGAGGATCAGCGCGCCGTTACCGAGATGGTGACCGAGGCTTTCAGAATGTCACTGCTCATGCAGAAGAACTCCTGCCCAGCAGGCGGGGGACGTGTCCGTGCTCAACTCTTGACCGCAAGACTGGCGACGGTCCCTGAGAACTGAGATCTTAGTTGCGGGCCAAGGTCGCCCTGCGAGCCCCGTACCCCTCACAATCGGGGAGGAGTACTATGAAGCGTGGACTCTCGCTGGTGGTTCTGCCTGGGTTTCTTCTGGCGTCGCCGCTATGGTCCCAGGCCGTTCCCGTTCAGACACTGTCTCGACCAATCGCAACTTTCCATCACGGCTTCACCCGCGTCGGTGGCATCCGCGAACTCAGCAATGGACGGGTGATCGTGCTCGACCAAGCTGACGCTACTGTTCAGGTGATTGACTCGGCGTGGTTGCGCATGCGCCAAATAGGAAGACGTGGTGCGGGTCCCGGTGAGTATAGAGTGCCTTAAGAGCTCTTTGCAATGCCAGGTGACAGCACTGTGGTTCCGGACCGTCAGAACCCACGCATGCTCGTGATCACACCAGATGCCGAGCCAGGTGGATTCCTCAGTCCAAGAGGTGCAACAGGAGAGGGCATCTCGGGCTATCCATCACTCAGGCGGAGCGCCTCGGGCATAATGCTCCACCCGGCAACTGCCTCGGATGAACGTGGCTTCTTCTACTGCTTTGCACAGCCCATCGTCGTGTCCCCAGATGGTGAACTCCGACTCGCGGACTCCATGGCCATCGAGCGGTGGACCGCCATATCCGCCAAGCGAGACACCATCGGGTTCCTGCCAATCACTCAGCCCCCGGACGCCCGTATTACGATGGGAATGACCAGTACACCAGCATCGGGGAGACACAAAGCGTTTCGCGCCAGTAACGAATGGGCAATCGCTGCGGACGGTTGGCTGGCCATCGTGCACGTCGATCCGTACCACGTGAAGTTCGTTGATGCGACGGGCAACGTTCGGATTGGACCGCCAATTCCTTATGAGCCCATTAAGGTGACCAAGGCCCATAAGCAGCAATGGCTAGACGCAAAGGGAGAAGCCCAGATGCTCGTCCGCACAAGCGATGGTCGAGAAGGCATGGTACGCACAACTCGCAATCCTGACGAGCCGGAGTGGCCCAAATACCTTCCTCCGTTCATGTACACCGATCGCTACACCTGGTACTTCCAGCAAGCAGCGCACTTCGCTTCGGATGGAATGCTGTGGGTACGGCGAACCACTCCTGTTGGAGAACCGCCGACCTTTGACATCATCGACCGAACAGGCAGGGTGGTGCAGCAGTTACAGTTGCCGCACAACGGTCGGCTGGTTGGGTTTGGTGACAGATCGGTCTATTTGGTGAGGATTGATGAAGTGGACTTAGAGTACTTGGAGAAGTACGAGTTGCCAAGAACGGGCGGCCTGTAGCTCACCGTGACCATTACCGTGACCAGTCCGCTGTTCGCCCACGAGAATGGCCCTGACCACTTGCCCGGCGGGCAAACGGTCCAGGTTCGTCTGTCCACGATACTGGACCACCTCTGTCACCGGCAACGGTTCAAAATCGTTCCCGAATTGCAAGAATCTCGCTGCGGATATATGAGAGCCCATTCGTAGTGGCGGCGCTCGAGAGCCCATTCGTAGTGGCGGCGCTCGTTTCCCCCCGGTTCATTCCCCACTGAGATCGAGCACCCGAGAGGGGTCTCGACAACTACAGCATCAGCATGGCCGCTCCTTAGACCCACCGAGTATCTGGCCCCCCAACCTACCAAACCATACCTTAGACCCCTGGGACCACATGAGAGCCATCACATGGCTGACCTGTTGGAACGATTGAAGGTTGCGCTGGCTGATCGCTACCGGATTGAGCGCGAGCTCGGTAGCGGTGGGATGGTCACCGTATACCTCGCCCTCGACATTCGCCACGAGCGGAACGTCGCGGTCAAGGTTCTCCGACCAAAGCTGTCAGCCTCGCTGTTCAATGATCGTTTTCTGCGCGAAGTCGAAATCACCGCAAACCTGAACCACCCACATATCCCCCCGTGCGCGACTCGGGTGAAGCTGGCGGTTTGCTCTACTACGTCATGCCCGGCGTCGATGGTGGATTTCGGCCCCGCCTCGCCAGCGTGGCACAGCAGAGAACCCGCCCGGCAGTGGACCCGAAGGGTCTGTGCGGAAGGTGGTCGGCGATCTAACCGGAGTGGATCATGAGACCGAATCTCAGCGGCGTGATCTGCGTAGTACTCGTCTCGTCGCTACAGCCCATCAACACGGTCGGCCAGCAACCCGTCGTGCATCCGCCTGTAATCCCTGACTCCGTTACGGTAATCCCTGGCGCTCGGTACGCAAGAAGTGGTCTCGTGAGATTCTTCGCAGGCGCTGGACATCGCGACATGTGGGCCGTGCCGCTCAAGGTGGAGATAGCTGACCTAGCGACCCTTGGTGGAGGTCTTACACCGCTCAGACTTGGCGGCGGTATGACCACGAGGACTCTGCACGTGTTGGGAAACGACGGCAAACGCTACATTTGCCGTTCGGTCGACAAATACGCGGGACAAGGTCTCACCGAAGAGCTGAGAGGGACGATCTACGAAGCCATTCTGCAAGATCAGATCAGTAGTTTCCATCCTTCCGGCGCACTTGTCCTACCTCCGCTGCTGAAATCCGTGGGCGTGCTGCATGTGGAACCGGTGTTGCGGGTATTGCCAGACGACCCGCGGCTAGCTGAGTTTCGTGACCTGCTCGGCGGAGAGTTGGTATTGATCGAAGAGCGGCCCGAAGAAGGGCCGGATGACACCCCGGGCTTCGCCGGTAGCCGCAGAATTGTGAATACCTCGGATTTCCTGGAAGAACTCGAGAATGACCCGCGCAACCGGCTGGATTCGCGTGGCTACCTGACTGCACGGTTGATTGACCTTCTCGTGGGCGACCGCGACAAGAGTGTCAACAACTGGTGGTGGGCCAGGTTCGACCAGGGCGGCGGGTATGAGTGGCGCCCCATACCTCGTGACCGGGATCAAGCTTTCATTCAACTCGACGGTGCGTCCAAGGCACTGCTGCGACCCTACGAGCCACGCCTGGTGAGGTTCAGCCAAGATGTTCCCAACGTCGGGGGTGTGACCCGCAGCGCCTGGGACATCGACCGGCCGTTCCTGGCCGCGCTCGAGAAACCAATCTGGGACTCGGTCGTTACAGCGGTACAGAGACGGCTCACCGATTCCGTCATCGCCGCCGCAGTCGAGCGCATGCCCCCGGAACACGTACGGCTGTTCGGCGAAGAGATGACCGAGCAGCTCAAGGCGCGGCGCGATCGGCTACAGGAAGCCGCCGACCAGCTTTATCGGATCGCGGTCCAATACGCGGACGTACACGCAACCGATGTGTCCGAAAGGGCGTTGGTGGACTGGACTGACGACGACCACGTGAGCATCACGGTCTTTACGGGGCCACCTGAGGGCGAGCGGGGTGATGGGTCGGCGTACTGGACGAGAACTTTCGATCGGAGGGAGACTCGCGAGATACGACTATATCTCCACGGTGGCGACGATCGCGTGGTGGTGCGCGGCAACGGAACGAACAACATGAAGTTGCGCATCGTCGGAGGTGGTGGTGCCGACGAACTCGTCGATTCCTCTGCAGTAGGGGGGCGACGTATCTACTTCTACGACGCCGGTGGCAGAACCAACCTGGCCCCAGGGTCCGGCGTGGCGTTGGTTCGTCGTGACGCCCCGCACCCCCAATCTTGGGGGGAGACCGGGCCTCTCAGTCCCGATTGGGGAGCCAAGTGGCTGCCCCGACCAGCGTTCCCCTACACGTCCGATCTCGGAATTCTAGTTTACGCCGGTGCGACACGCACGGGGTACGGTTTCCTCAAGCTGCCGTACGGCAACTTTCTCACGCTGGGAGCCGGATACGCTCCCCGGGAGACCAAGTTCGTCGCAGACCTCGGCTACGAGGTACACGATCTCCTCTCTGGTGTGGGAGCCTCGTTCACACTTGCTTACTCGGGAATCGAAACCCTTAGCTTCTATGGTTTCGGTAACGACACGGAAGCTGCAGAACCACGCAGTTTCTACAAGGTCCGCCGCGGGCGACTGCTCGTGGAGCCAATGGTGACGACCTCCCTGGGAAATGTGAAGCTTGACCTCGGCGTCATGTTCGAGGCGTCGCAAACCGACACGGTACCCGACGAGCCGACCCTAGTCTCGCTAACGCAGCCATATGGGGTCGGAACGTTCCTCCAGACCGGTGCCGTGGCTGTGGTGACCTTTGATACGCGTGACCGTGCCGCAGCGGCCACCCGTGGTGTGTTCTTGCAGGGAGGCGCACGCGTGTATCCGGCGGCGCTAGACGCCGACAGTGGAGCGTTCGGCAGTGTCTACGGAAGCGCTTTGACATTCCTCTCCTTCTCCAGGTCAGGGGGCCAGACACTCGCGCTCGGTGTCCGTGGTGAGAAGGCGTGGGGTGACTTTCCGTACTATGAGGCGGCGTTCCTTGGAGGGGCAAATAGGCTGCGGGGTTTTCCCCAAGAGCGTTTCGCTGGAGACGCATCGGTCTATGGGTCGGCGGAATTCAGGTTGCTGCTCGGTCATTTTGGCTTCTTGGTTCCGTGGGAATTCGGCTTGTTCGCCTTCACGGATGCGGGCCGGGTCTTCGTGTCGGGTGAGAGCCCTGGGGGTTGGCATGCGTCGTTTGGCGGGGGGATTTGGGGCGCTCCGCTGTATCGCCAGTTCACCGGCAGCTTCACCATCGCACGAAGCGTTGAAGGCACCGCCTTCTACGTCGGCAGTGGATTTGGGTATTAGGACGCTGGTGTGCCTGGGGCCGCCACGGCCTGGGTGGTTTGGCCGGTCGACCGGGCCGTAAGCCTTCCCGTTTCTACCCTCACCCCACCGCTGGCCGCCCTATGCCGTACGTCATACCTTATCCCCTGGGACCCAGGAGTGGTCTTCCCCTGGTTTGACGGACAGGTGAGTTAAGGTACTCCTTCCATGACTCTGGCAGACTCCGCTGGTGGCAAGCCGTTTGTGTGGGAATGGCGCCGCCGCCGGTTGTAGAATCGCTCGATGTAGTCAAAGACATCGACTCGAGCTTCAGCCCGCGTGCGGTAACGGCGACAGGAACCGTTGATACTCCGCACTCGTGTACTGCGTCCCGCGATCGGAGTGCAGGATGACGGGGCCATCACCGGAGCGCTGCCCCAGTGCCATCAGCACGGCGTGCATGACGAACTCCCGCGCCAGGCGATTGCTCATTGACCACCCCACCACGCGACGAGTGTACAGGTCGAGGATCACGGCGAGATACAGCCAGCCTTCCCCGGTCCGGATGTACGTGATATCGCTGACCCATCTCGTGTTGGGCGCCGTCGCCACGAAGTCGCGTGCCAAGTGATTGACGAGGCCCGCCGGACGTGTCCCCGGCCGCCGCGAGCGCCACCGCCGTGGCGCGGGGATGCCCACGATCTCGTGGGCCCGCATCAAGCGCGCGACCCGATGGACACCACACAATTCCCCCCGCTGCACCAACTCATCCCAGATCTTGGGACTGCCGTACACCCCGTCGCTTGCGGCGTGGATGTCGTGGATCGCGCCCACCAGACGAGCATTGGCCACGGCGCGACGACTCGGCGGCCGGCCACGCCACGCATAGTACCCGCTGGGCGACACGCGCAGCAGCCGGCACATCAGCCGCACGGGGTAGTCTTGGTGCCGGGCGATGATCGCGTACCTCACTTGGACGTTTTCGCGAAGTACGCCGAGGCGTCTTTTAAAAAATCGCGCTCGCGGCGCACACGGGCTAACTCCCGCTTGAGCCGTGCAACTTCTTCATCCCGGGCGACTCCATGTCCCCGATACGCCTTCGGCCCGTCCACCTGCAGCTCCCGCCGCCACCGAGCCAGCATATTCGCCCCGATCCCCAACTCACGGGCCACCTGCGCCACACTCACGTCCGGCTGGGCCGTGAGGGCCACCGCCTCCCGCTTGAACTCGGCTGAATACTGTCTCCGCTTCCCCATGACACTCCTCCTGACCCAATATGAGCCTTTTCAGAAGTGTCCGCGAAACCGGGGGAAGACCAGAGAGTCTCGACAGAGATCGAAGTCGGGCCGACACGCCGGCACTTGATACGCTCGAGGCACGCTTGCGTAGGGACCCCGGCGGGGAGTGGCGTGGCGACCTCGGGATGCTCATTGTAGCACGACTGAGTCGCCAACGGGGGGATTATGAACGCGCCCTG
>JBDGZZ010000187.1:0-7936 GCA_039588335.1 Gemmatimonadota bacterium
ATCGGCGGTGGCCACTGCGTCGGCCGTCGGCAGCATTATGGGTCCGCGCATGGAGGAGGAGGGCTACGAGAGGAGCTTCGGGGCTGCGGTGAACATCGCCTCGGCTACCACCGGCCTCATCATTCCGCCCAGCAACATCCTCATTGTGTTTTCATTGGCGAGCGGTGGGGTGTCGATCACAGCGCTGTTTCTTGCCGGATACTTGCCCGGAATACTCGTGGGCCTCTCGCTGATGCTGGTGGCCGGTTGGTTGGCCGTTCGGAGAAGGTACCCGGTAGGACGACCCACTGATTGGCGTGACACAGGCCGGCGATTCCTGGCTGCGTTGCCGAGCCTGCTGATGCTGGTGATAGTCATGGGCGGGATCGTATCCGGTGTATTCACCGCGACTGAAGCGGCCGCGGTCGCAGTGCTCTACGCCCTGATCCTCGCACTGGCGTACCGAGAGATCGCACCAAAGGACCTACCGCAGATACTCCTCAGCACTGCAGGCACCACCGCCATCGTGCTACTACTGGTGGGAACATCCATGGGCATGTCATGGATTCTCGCGTATGAGAACATCCCGCAGAACGTGAGCATGGCACTGATCGGACTCACCGACAATAAGATTCTGATCCTGCTCATCATCAACTTGATTCTGCTAGCCGTTGGGGTGTTCATGGATATCACCCCGGCGGTGTTGATCTTCACTCCCATCTTCCTACCGATTGCGGTGCAGCTCGGCGTGGACCCGACTCACTTCGGTATCATCATGGTCCTGAACCTGTGCATCGGTCTGTGCACCCCGCCGGTGGGGACCGTGCTGTTCGTCGGGGTTGGTGTAGCCCAAACGACCATCACACGCGTCATTCGGCCGCTACTACCCCTCTACGTAGCGATGATCGTGGCGTTGATGATCGTGACGTACTTTCCCGGCTTGAGCCTGTGGTTGCCGAGTCTGTTTGGTGCGCGGTGAGCGAGACAAGGTATCCGCCGTCGGCACTGCCCGACTGACGCGCAACCCTGCACCGACCCGCAGCCCTTGCGACCCACCGTTCATCGTCGTCTCTTCAATGTCAACAAGGAGGTACTACGTCATACCAACCCTCTGAGCATCGCTACGAGTCGATGCCATACAACCGCTGCGGCCGCAGTGGTATCAAGTTGCCGGCCGTATCCCTAGGGCTGTGGCACAACTTTGGTGGAATCGACGACTTCGACACGGCTCGCGCCATGGTGTTCCGGGCCTTCGATCTGGGGATCACCCACTTGGACCTGGCGAACAATTACGGACCTCCATATGGATCGGCCGAGGAGACCTTCGGCCGGATCCTGCGGGACGACCTCAGACGGTACCGGGACGAGCTGATCATATCCACCAAGGCCGGCTGGGACATGTGGCCCGGCCCGTATGGCGATTGGGGCTCGCGCAAATACCTGCTTGCGAGTCTCGACCAGAGCCTCAGCCGTCTCGGGCTCGAGTACGTGGACATCTTCTACCACCATCGCCCCGATCCGGAGACGCCGCTGGAAGAGACCATGGGCGCGCTCGACGCCGCCGTTCGCCAAGGCAAGGCCCTCTACGCCGGGATTTCGGCATACTCGCCCGAGGAGACACGCCGCGCGGCGGGCCTGCTGCGCGAACTGGGAACGCCCTGCCTGATCCACCAGCCGCGCTACAGCATGTTCGACCGGGCGGTGGAGAATGGTCTGTTGGCGACACTCGAGGAGGAGGGCATCGGTTGCATCGTCTTCTCACCGCTGGAGCAAGGCATGCTCACCAACCGGTATCTCGATGGCATTCCGGACGATTCGAGAGCGGCCAAGGCTCACGGCTTTCTGCGCCGTGAGGAGATCACCGTCGAACGTTTGGCGCAAATACGCCAGCTGGGAGAGATGGCTCGGCAACGCAGTCAATCGCTGGCACAGATGGCGGTGGCGTGGGTGCTGCGTCACTCGGTGGTCACATCGGCCGTGATCGGTACGAGTCGCGTCGAGCAGGTCGAAGACTGCGTTGGCGCGCTCGAGACCATGTCGTTCACCAACGACGAGTTGGAGGAGATCGATCGGGTCTTGGGTGAATGACGGACCGGAAGTCACCGCGGCGGGATAGACGGGCATTCGTGAACCCTGCCGTGGCGAGAACCCACTTTCACTCCCAGGACCTTTTGACGAGATTCGCTGAGTTCATCACAATTTCATACATGTCATCGCCCGACCAGGAGCCCGCGACGATGCCAGACAGGCCGTACATTCTGGCAGAGACTACGTGGAAGACCGTTTGTGAGATGAAGTACGATGTCGCGGTGCTCCCCTGGGGTGCGACGGAGGCTCACAACTACCATGTACCGTACGGCACCGACAACTACGAGTCCGAGTACATAGCCGCCGAGGCCGCCCGGCTGGCTTGGGATGCCGGGGCGCGGGTCGTGGTTCTGCCGATTCTTCCCTTGGGCGTGCAGGCGGGTCAGCTCGACATCCCCTTCTGTGTAAACCTCATTCCGAGCACGCAGACCGCGGTTCTGGGCGACATCGCACGGAGCCTCGAGGCGGCACAACTGACTGTGCTGGCCCCCGTTCTCGTGACTGCCATTAACGCTCGATCGGACCCGAGTTGCTGATGAACGACACCCTGTCGCCGTCAGGTGACCACGATGGCACGTTGATGGTCCCCTGCCCACCGTACACGTACGCCACGATCTTCGGGCTCCCTCCCCCGACCGGCATCAGCCGCAGATACACGTGCTTGTAGAACGGATGATCGCTGGGGTCCACTTCAGGCAAATATGAAAGAAAGACAATCCACTTCCCGTCGGGCGAGATGTGCGGAAACCAGTTGTTGTAGATGTCATCAGTAACCTGTGTCTGCTCGCCCCCGTCGGGTTTCATCCGCCAGATCTGCATAGTGCCGCTGCGGACGGAGTTGAAGTAGATGTACTGACCGTCCGGTGAGTATTCGGGCCCGTCATCGAGGCCCGCCGAGTCGGTCAGCCGGATCTCGTCACCGCCCTCAATGGGAATCTTGTAGATGTCGTAATCGCCGTCGCGACCGCCCGTATAGACCACGAACTCCCCGTCGGGAGACCAGCCATGAAGGTAGGACGGCCCCTTGCCCGTCACGCGACGTGGTGTGCCCCCCTCCGTAGGCAACACGTAGATAATCGATGTGCCGTCGTCCTCCGCGCTGTGATGACTGATCGCGAGTTGCCGTCCATCGAACGAGAGGACATGGTCGTTGTTGTTACGTGTGGCAAAACCCGTGTTGATGGCAACGGGTGTGTCTTTGTCCAGATCGAACCGGTACAACAGACCATTGCTGTTGTAAATGAGGGCTTTGCCGTCGGGCGTCCAGTTGGGCGCCTGCAGAGACTCGGGTGAGCGATACAGGATGTGCCTATGCCCAGTCTCCGGATCCAGGATCTCGAGGTTGCTCCCGAGGTAGTCCCGATACGGGACCAAGTCTTCGCCGGCGGGCACTATGATATGCACGTTCCGGAAGACGGCGTCCTCGCGGACATCCTCATTGTGCGAGGAGACGAACATCCCGACGTACACTTCCTCGCCCAGGACGAGATCCGAGATCTCCTCGCTTGCCAGAGGCTCGCCGTGCCGGGCTACCGACATCACGTAGTTGTCCCCCCGCCTTTCCAACTGGATGACGTCGGCTCCCACAACCTGAGATCGTACTTCCTCCGTCTCACCTCCCACACTTCGGCGCAACTGAAGGGCTGTGAGGCCGTCGCCGTGCACCACCGCATTCACATGTGTGGCGTTCGAGTCCAGGTCGGACCGCACCATCCAACCGAGCTTCCGATGCGGGTCGACGCCTTCCCCCTGAAAATGCGCACTTGCACGCACGACGAAATCGCCGCTGAGCCGCTTCCAGACGAAGTGGAACTCATCGTGGTCAAACCAGATGTTGTAGCCGGAACCGGAGACAAAGTACTCTTGCCGACCTGCGTCGTAGGAGGCGTCCCCCGCAGTCTTGGGGTTGCCGACGTCCGTGTGGCCGTCGAAAACGCCGAGGACCTGACCGGATGTTGGCGAAACATGTAGCATAGCCAAACCGATGAGCCAGATGGTTGTCAGCTTCTTCATTTTGTCACTCTCGAGCTTAGTGAATGTCCACCTCACCACCGATCGGTTCGGAATGGTCCGGCGGGAAGACCCTCTGCGTTGTACAGGTTTGCGGCTGCCGGATTGTCTGCCCAGGCGTAACGAACCGCCGCCGGATCGGGCACAGAATCGCTCCACACGACCACGCGATCGCCGTCGATCCGGGCGTTTGCCCAGACAAAACGCCCTTCCGGGCCCGCAACCGCAAAGCCACGCAGCGCACCACCTCGTGCTACTAGCCCACCTCCAGCGTGATCGAACGAGATCGTCGCGCGTCCATCTCGAAACTCGCACTCACGGAACGTGGGGCCGGAGTAGACCACGTCTTCGCCATACGCGACTTTCCGCGCAGCCAGGGCCAACCTGCGGCCGACGTCCTGCTTGTTGCGAGGATGGATGTCGTCGGCCTCACCGATGTCGATTAGGATGGCCTGTCCAGTGTTTGGCAGCGCGAGAGCAGCTGATTGCGCCTCTCGCAAGACTGCCCAGTTGCTCTCCGCTGGTGGATCGTCGTCCACTGCCATGAAGTTGGCAAGCTGCGCCCAAAAGAAAGGAAGGTCACCGTGCTGCCACTCCGCACGCCAGCTCTGAATCATGTCAACGAACAGCTCGGCGTAAGTCAGCGCATCGGCCATCCCTCCTGCATTCGACTCCCCCTGGTACCAGATGACGCCCTTGATCGGAAAGGGCAGAATCGGATGAATCATCTTGTTCCACAGGAGCGTTGGCACCTGGTTCTTGTTGCCGGCCGAATTGAGGCTCACCCGACCTACCATGAAGCGCCATTCATCCGGTAGATGGCGACGGTCACCATCGACGTCGATGAAGACGGTCTCACTCGGACCTGCAATTCCGCCCCCTCCCTGGAAATCCTCCACACGAACGCTGATGACATTCTCTCCGACCCTCAGCACGCGGGATGGCACGTCATAGAGGCGGGCCTGATTCCACGCGTTGTCCATGCTCCCCACCTCCACTCCGTTGACCCAGGTTATGTCGGAGTCGTCAATCATCCCGAGTCCGAGCTTAACGCCCAGCTCGATTTCATCTTCGGCCAACTCGAACCTCGTGCGATACCACGCAACGCCGTCCATGCCGTCGAACCCTGTCGTCTCCCAGTTCGACGGAACCGGGACGGTAAACCAGCTGCTATCATCAAGGTCCGGTGTGGCCCAGTGAGCGACGCCGTCAATCAGTCCGGCATCTTTGTCGGGCACCGCACCGATCCGTTCTTGCACGCGCTCGCGGATTGCCGCCTGCCGCGCCAGCTCAGTTGCACGGATCTGACCGAAGTCACCCTCATCCAATCCAAGCGCTTCGAGGCTCATCCACGGTTCAATACGGCTACCACCCCAGGAACTATTGATGATTCCGATGGGCACATCGACATGTTCGCGAAGCTCGCGGGCGAAGTAGTAACCGACGGCGGTGAACGTACCGAGGTTCTCCACTTCGGCTTTTTCCCAGGCTCCCCCCGCGAGTGAATCCTCCTCTTGATAGGCCCAGGACCGGGGTACCTTGAAATGGCGAATGGCAGGGTCCGCCATAGCACTGCCCGCCGCATCCGCAACGACCCACTCCATATTGGACTGCCCTGAGGCAAGCCACACATCGCCCACCATCAGGTCCCTCACATGCAGTTCAACATCTCCGCTTTGAACGGCGATGGCGTGCGGGCCTCCGGCCGTCATGGGAGCCAGCCGCACCATCCACACACCGCCGCTGTCGGCCACCGTGGAATAGTCGGCGCCGTGCATCGTGACTACCACCTGATCACCCGGATCCGCCCAGCCCCAGATGGGCACATGCGTGTCACGCTGCACCACCAGGCCGTCGGTGAACAGCCGGGAAAGGCGGACCTGTGCGTGTGACTCGATCGGTAGCGCCATTACGAGTGTGAAAACGAGGAATCTGGCTGCCTTCATCGGTCTTGCTCCTTCCGCTCGCCGCGCCAGCGGTACAGGTCGGGTAGCTCATCGGCCAACAGGACAAAATGATCTTGGGCGAACCGAGCAAAGTCCGGGGCACTGGGGTGACCGGCGTACGGTCCAAAGTAGTGTCCGGGCATATCTGACTCGTTCGCATTCCGCCACACGAGGGCGTAGGCAATTCGACGGCTCATCGAGTCCGATGTGATAGCCTCGAGGAGTCTTTCCGTCCACCAGTTCGGGACACCGACGCCTTCGAGGCCTGTCTCCGTCAGGGCCGGAACCTTTCCGGATCCCTCGGCCATCGCGACGAGCATCTTCAGTCGGGCGGTCATTAGCGGTACGCTTTCGTCCGTGCGCAGCGCCTGATAATCATCGTAACCGAGGATGTCGACGTACTCGTGCCCAGGATAATGCTCGAGGTAGTTCTCCTCGTCGCTGAATACGTCCGTCGAGTAGGCCCACAAGAGATTGTGCAATCCCTTCTCGTTGCGCAGATAATCCACCGTGAAACGCCAGAGCTCCACGTATTCGTCGGCCGTGACATTCTCGCCACCCCACCAGAACCAACTGCCGCTGTGCTCGTGGAACGGCCGAAAGATGATCGGAATTGGCCGTCCGAGGCCGAGCCATTGAAAGCTGCCGGTTTCCAAGTCCCCAACGAACTCCGCAAACGCGTCGAGCCACGTCTTGTAGAGCTCGTGCTTCTCACCTCCTGGCAGGATGGCGTAGACCGCTCTCGTTCTGTCCCACGCGTTTTCACCACTCACCGGGTTGTTCATGTGCCATGAGATGGTGATCACGCCTCCTTCATCGTATCCCTGCTCGATCCATCGCTTCATGTTCTCGAAGTCTACGTCGTCCAGGTTCTCGGCCGCCCCAAGCTCCAGGTCACCCAGTTCCCATCCGAAGACCGCGGGGTGAGATCCGGCGACATCCTTCACATCGGAGCGTCCCTCCTCGACTTTCCATTTCACACCATAGGCGAGCGCGTCTTCATGGCCGAACAGCACGTAGTCCGCTGCCAAGCTCTTGAGGTTGGCATACAACACCTTTGTGTCCCGCGTCGCCTCGGGGTCGCTGGGAAGAGCATCCTCAGGAATGCGTGGATCGGCACAGCCCGCGACAGCCACGAGGCAGGCGGCAATAGCTATGTATGTATGTCGCATGTCTGACTCTCCACTCACCGTCTCTTTAGCGAGCCATTGTCACGTGTGCGCCTGCTCCATACGATTGGCGCGTTCAATGACCTCGAAGCAGGCCCTAGCTCCGTGGTAGGGACACTTCCACATGCCCACCTTGTCGTCCCCCGGATACGGTTGACCGTCCCGATCCACGCGGAAATACCACTCGTCATGATCCATAAGGTGATGCCAGGCATACTCCCAGATCGCCACGGCCGCCTCCAAATAATCCGCAGACTGTGTCTCCTGATACGCATTTACAAACCCCACGATGGCTTCGGCCTGAACCCACCAGTACTTGTCGCCGTCTGTTTCTCCGTGGGGCAGCAGTTCGTTTACAAGTCCTCCGCCGGTGTCAATCCCCTCCCGTAGCGTGGCCCCTGCAAGGGTAACCGCAACCTCGCGAACCTTAGCACGGAGTGTGGCATCACCGAGTACGTCAGCGGCCTCCAGGAGCAACCAACTGGCTTCGATGTCGTGTCCGAACGAGATCACCTCGGTCACGGGCATCCAGTCCATCTCGAAGAACATGTGCAGGTGGTGTTTGTTCGCGTTGATGATCTTCTCGAGAAACAAGCCAACGAGTGATGCCAACTTCTCGCGCAACTGCGGATCGGGCCACGCGCGAAAGAGATTCGTGTAGGCTTCCAGCACGTGGAGATGCGTGTTCATGTTCTTGGGCGCGTTCAGATCTTTATCGCTCAGACGGACATCCTCAATACTCTC
>JBDGZZ010000188.1:0-12718 GCA_039588335.1 Gemmatimonadota bacterium
GTATCTCTACTTACATCACCTGCCGAATCTGATCCCACGTTACAAGCTTGATGTCATGCGCCTCTAACAGTTCTCTGAATTCGCTACCGGTCACGAAATCCAGGTCCTTTTGCCGCCATGCTGATCCGAAATCCGGATGGTTTACGGTAACGGCCTGCATCTCGGTGTCGTCTATTGCCAGGTGCACAATGAGCTGGTTCAACCCGGGTCCCATCGTGGCGATCATCTCACCGTATGCCTCGCTCCACGATTTGGCGGAATCATCGGACCCCATCATGTGCAATCCGTCCAGCAGTTCATACTCGGCCGCAATGGCATCCCGTATCTCGTCAGGGACACCCTGTAACCAACTACGGGGTGGCATCAGCACGGGGAGGCGGTATTCTCTGCCCAGCTTCTGATAGATCTGGACTAGTTCAGGTGTGGCCATCATGCTGCCCATGTGAGTATCCAGGTGGGTCGGCCTGATCCCAAGCGCAAGGGCCCGTTCGATCTGGGCTCTGATCTCCTTTTCAACCTCGGCGGGTTCAGCATGCATACCCACCTCCTCCATGGTGGGATAGAAGTACCCGTTTTCATCCAGGAGGCTCGGGATCTCTCCAGCCGGCGAAATGCCGCCCCATTTGTAATAATCCCATTCTGCCGTAAGGGTAATGTGGATCCCCACATCCAAGGGCTGATGCTCCCTATAGTACGCTGCGAAATCGGGAAACCACGGACAGGGTACCATGACGCTCCCGGAAGTGATCCCCCCGTCCTCGAATGCCATTGCCGATGCGATGTTCACCGACCGGGCCACCCCGATGTCATCCGCATGTACGATCAAGAGTTTTGCATCTGCTTCATAACCCAGCCTTTCGGCCAGATTCTTCTGACCCTGCACCGCGGCGGGTGCAACGTAAAGGATCCATCCGGAAAGGATCGCTGCAATTGTGGTGTTCTTCATGGCTATAGCACCTTTGGACCGTCGTAATAGATCTCAATTGTAAACAAGATACGGTTCATACTCCAGCGAGTTGATCGCATTGTCAAATACTGGATCCGCACCCAGCTGCCACATTGAGGTACCAGCGCGTCCGGACCAGGTGTCGCACCAAGCAACTGGTTGCACTCGACAGTTCCAATTCGGCGCAGCATACTTGGCAGGGAAACATGGATTCCTGTACGGTCGTCTGCGAATTGGGCAAGTACACCGAGTGCAGTTTGTACCGTCTGCAGTGGAGAGCGATATGACGTCCAATGAATTCGGCAGAAGAGCATTCGTCAAAGCCGCTGGAACTGCTGTTGGTGGCATGATATTGATTCCCGGATGTACTTCATCCGTTGGTAAGTGGCGTTTCTTTGCGGATGCCGAAGCAACTGTCGTCGAAGCCATTGCGGAGCAGATCATCCCGGCAGATCAAGATGCCGGCGCAAGAGATGCCTACGTCGTCAATTACATCGACCGGCAGCTGGCAACTGTCTTCGAAGAACAGCAGGAGATCTACCGCAGTGGCATTGCCGGAGTTCAGCAGACCAGCAACATCATGTTTGACGAGGATCTTGAATCGTTGGAATGGCCACAACAGACCGAAGTTCTGAACGCATTGGAGAATGGAGAGGCAGAGGGCACAATCTGGGAGACCGAGTCAGCACGTTCTTTTTTTGAACTGATCAGGACTCACACAATGCAGGGCTTCTATGGCAGCCCACGTCACGGCGGCAACCGGGGTTTTGTCAGCTTCCGCATGATCGGCATTGATTATCCGAGAATAGTCGGACAGAACCGTTACAAGGTATTTCCGGGCAAGTCTTAATATGGCACTGACACACGTCAACGCGGTCGTCATCGGGGCCGGCGCAGGTGGCGGCGTTGTCGCCAAGGAACTGAGCGAGGCCGGCCTTTCCGTGGTTCTCCTGGAACGCGGCAGATGGCACAGCTATGCGGATATCGACAACGACGAGCTGCGCTCGCAGCGCACTCCCGTGCTTGGCAATGCCTACGGCCCTGATGATCACCGCTACCGGCGCGTGGTCAAGGATTTCACAGGTGAGTGGCAAACCGTCGTGCCGCGCGAGTGGATGTACAACAACAACGCCGCTTGCGTCGGCGGGGGCACGCTCAGTTACGGGGCCATGGCGTGGCGCTTTATGCCTGAAGACTTCAAAATGCGGTCTACCTATGGCGATGTTCCGGACTCGACGCAGGAAGATTGGCCTATTTCCTACAATGATCTGGAACCGTTCTACGAAAAAGCGGAGTGGGAAATCGGAGTCTCTGGCGATGATAGTCAGAATCCCTTTGCACCAGCACGTCGAACACAGCATCCTATGCCGCCATTCTCGTACAATAAGGAAGGCCAGCTGTTGTACGATGCCGCAAAACGGATCGGTTTACATCCTTTCCCCATCCCGATGCTGCGAAACTCCGTGGCTTACAACGGCCGGCCCGGGTGCATCAATAACCGGACCTGTGTCGGATTCGCCTGTCCGGTCAACGCGAAGAATGGAAGTCAGAATACCGTGATTCCAACGGCGCTGGCGACGGGCAACTGCGAGTTGCGCATCAATTCGGTGGTCAGCGAGGTGCAGGTCGATGACCAGGGTCGAGCGACCGGCATCACCTACTTTGACGAACGCAACAGACGACAAACGCAAACTGCCGATATCGTCGTGGTGTCAGCATCAGCGACGGAGACGGCTCGCCTGTTGCTGAACTCACGCTCGAGACTCTTTCCCCATGGAGCCGGCAACAACAACGATTGGGTCGGCAGAAATCTACAGGGCCATGCTTACTGTGGCGCTTTTGGCTTGTTCGATGAAGACGTTTACGACGATGTGGGACCAGGCGCATGTGTTGCCATTTGTGACTACAACCACAACAACGCTGGGATCATCGGCGGCGGCCTATTGGCGAACGAGTTCATCCGGATGCCCTATCTCTTTGCCGGTCGGCGTCCTCCGGGAGCGCCCAGATGGGGCAAAGAGCATAAAGACTTCCAGCGTACCTATTTCCAAAGACACGCGGCTGTGATGGGACCGATCCAGGAGATTCCGGTCTTCGCATCGCGAGTGGAAGTCGATCCCGTGGTGAAGGACCACTGGGGGATCCCCGTTGCGCTTATCTCCGGACACGGCCACCGTCAGGATCGAAACGGCACGGATTTTCTCTCCGCGAGAGCAGAGGAATGGATGAGAGCTGCCGGTGCACATACCACCTGGAAAACCGGCCGGGGGGGCGGTCCCACAGCCAGCGGCGGACAGCATCAAAGTGGAACATGCCGAATGGGAGATGACCCCAAGACTTCGGTGGTGAACAAGTATGGCCAGGTTCACGAGATCGACAACCTGTTCGTAGCCGATGGTAGCCTGCATGTCACAAATGGCGGCTTCAATCCGGCGCTTACGATCATGGCCCTGGGATACTGGGTATCTGATTACATCAAGAAGGAATGGCAGGGAAACGGGTTCCGTTGAGTCGCATACGTCAACACGAGAATGAATGGCTTAGAATCTGACGAGAAATGAAAAAGCGACATCTGATCACGGGAAGTGTCGTCCTACTCGCTAGTGTCCTCGCAGCATTTGGCGGCGTCTACATGTCTTGGCACACGGCGCTGCCTGATAGAACGTGTGCTTCCTGCCATGAGATCGAGAGCGCACATGAAATTTGGGCGCAATCGTCACATAGGGATATAGAGTGTGCGGAATGCCATGGTACCGCTTTCAGCTCCGGTCTACACAGCATGAAAGAGAAGGCACAGGAATTCTTTGCGCATTTTGGCCGTCGAACGGATGATGAAATCAGATTGAATGAACGCCAAGTCATCGAGGCCATGCAACGATGCCGCGAGTGCCACGCGCGCGAGTATGCCAACTGGTTGAGCGGGGGGCACTCGCCCACGTACGCCGACATCTTTCTCGATGAAGAGCATAACGAGGGAGAGCAGTTGAGCGAATCGTGTCTCCGCTGTCATGGCATGTTCTTCGAAGGAACCATCTCTGACGTGGTTACCCCGGTGGATATCCGAGGACCGTGGCGGCTCGTCGATGAAGAGATCGCACCCGTTCCGACGATTCCCTGCATGGCGTGCCATCACATTCACGCTGAAGGATTGCCGGCTGTTCGGCCGGACTATTCCGATCCGGCGACCATCGCTGCCAACCGCAAGTCACGAACGGCCAAAGTCGGCTTCTATGATCGCTATGAACAAATACACTTTGAAGCTTCAGAACTGCCGGCACCGCAGCTTTCTCACAACGGTGTAAGTATTCAGGTGGCCACAGACGTACGTCAGCGGGTTTGTACTCAGTGTCATGCCCCCAACACCTTCCGCCAAGCCGGTAGCAGTGACGATCGAACACCGAGAGGCGTCCACGAGGGTCTGAGCTGCGGCGCATGCCACGCCACCCACTCCAACGATGCAAAGGAGTCGTGTGCGGACTGCCATCCACAGCTATCCAATTGCGGTCGCGACGTAGAAACTATGGAAACCACGTATGGTGACCCGGCCAGCCCAAACAACATCCACTTCGTTGATTGCACGGATTGTCACGATCAGGAATTCCTGCGCGAGCTGTCTCGAACAGACTGAGGTCGACACCAATAAGGCACCGCAGGAAACAGCCACGTCGAGCGGCACGGGTAGGCCAGCAGCAACATCTGATGTAGTTTAATAACAGACTGTCCAAAATGATCCGCGGCTACCGTGGCCGAGCGTCCGCCTAGGTGGAACAGTAGGCACGCGGATCGGTACCATCAAGAAGAGTGACACATCAAGAGGAAATGACACATGAGGATCCTGAGAACGACAATACTCGCACTAGTCCTTTCCGTACTGACACTGAGTGTCGTGTCGCCGTCTCACGCTCAAGACACCGATGTGCTGTGTCGTGTCGCCGTCTCACGCTCAAGACACCGATGTGCTGATGCAAGCAGCTGCGACTGGTGACGCTGACCTGGTGAGGCTGCTCATCGGTACGGGGCAAAGTGCGAACACTGCCGATAGCGCTGGCAACTCGGTGCTTGTTTTCGCGGCCGCGAACGGACAAACCGCCATAGCGGAATTCCTGATCGAGTCGGGGGCGGATGTCAACCACGCCAACGATGAGAATTGGACGCCTCTCATGGTGGCTGCGCTGGGCGGGTATGTCGAAACGGCCCGAGTCTTGATCAACAGTGGAGCCGACGCAAGCGCTCGCGCGGACATCGGGATGACACCGGTCATCATGGCCGCGGCCTACGGTCACGCAACGATGGTCACTTTTCTTCTCGACAACGGTGCTTCGGTTGACGAAGCAACGCCGGATGGACGTACGGTTCTCATGACTGCTGCCGAGGCGGGACACGCTGAGTGCGTCACGACACTACTGGACAGCGGGGCGGAACCCAACGTCGAGGCGTCTGACGGATTCACGGCACTCATCGGCGCACGGAGTAACGGCCACTCGTCGATCGCATGGGCCCTGGTTGACGCAGGCGCGGTGTTTACAACCAATCCCGGCACGATGCCAGAGTTGATGTCCAACCCCGAACTCGAGGTACCGGATTCGCTCAACTCGGGAACCATTGCAGGCTCGGTCGTCATCCGGTTTATCGTGGATGCTGAGGGCAAGGTGGAACCCGAGTCTGTAGAGATCCTCGAGTCTCCACACGAAGGACTCAATGATCCGGTTAAGCAGGTGTTCCTAGGTGCTGTCTACAAGCCGGCGCAGTTCGAGGGTAAACCGGTGCGTCTGAGGATTCGCCAGTCCATGTCGTTTGGAGGGTAGATAGAGTAAGAGAGACGCGAGTAGGATTATCTTGGGGGATCGCCAGTAGCCTAGCGATCCCCGAGTGGTAGTGAACTAGTTGCCTACCGCCCCAAGCGCGTCCTCATAGGCCTGATGAGGGTCGCGAATTCGCCGATATACAAAACGGGCTCCATGCAACGGTAGTAACCGTACCGAGTCCGGCTGTGATACTCGCGCGTCGCCAGCAGTGGCATGACGTCCTCAACACCGCCGAACCACACATTCGGATTGCCTCCCAACCGCGCTGCCGAAGACGGCGCCACCAATCAGATTTGGATCTGCTTCCAAACTGATAAGTGGCGTAGTGTGCATCCGGCGCCCAGATGCCCGTCGCCGCTCCGGCCAGGAGCACGATAGACAGCGCCGTCCGCATGAATGGGAGACGGACTACCGGGGGCCTCCGAGAGAAAGGGTGCGTAGAATGTGATGCACCGAACATGGAGAAAAAGATGTGAGGATTAGGGAGTGTGCGCGAGCCCCGCAGCTGAGCGACAGGTGCTAGTACGTCAGCACCCTAAGTCCTGGCACCCGCCCATAGTGTCGCTCGTTCTTGGTCACAACAGGCTTCTGAAACGCCAACGCGGTGGCGGCGATCCACAGGTCGTTGGCCCCGATCAGCAGGCCGTTTGCTTGCAGGTAGCGGAACGTCTGTCCGTACCTCCAGCATACATCGGTGGTACAGGGCAGGATCCTGAACGGATCGACGTATCTCTCCCACCTCGTGCGAGCGTCCACCGAAAAACCGACTGCCATCTCACCTGCCACGGTGAAGGTGGTGAACAATGACACCGACTCGTGCTCTCCAAGGAACTGCTGCGCCGCGCCCGGGCTGCTCACGTTCAACTCACGCTCCAAGTCGATCAGGAACGTGGTCTCCAGGATCAGTCCGCTTTCCATTTGTCGACGGGTGGTAGATCGGATTCCTTGAATGCCTGCAGCCGCTCCAGCTCGTCGGTGGAGTAGCTGGGACCGTGTTCCCTCACGAGGCGGAGGTAGTCGCCGGCAGTAACCGGCTCCTCGTCCCAGCGGGCCCTCATTACCACCTCGCTGAAGGATTCATCCGGATGACGCCTGGCTCGCTTGAGGCGCTCATAAGCCTCGATCTTGATCGAAATGGTCTTGGTAGCCATGTGTGCAATGTGCATGATATATGTAAAGCGGTCAATATATGGATATAATATCTTATCTTTTCCAGATTTCTGCATGGCTTATGCATGATATGTGCACATGTGTCAAACATCCCTGTGGCGATAGATTGTGCCGCTCCGCAGCCCTGGCTTGTAGACAGACTCGGCACCTCCGCGTCAGCTCTGACCTCGAACTCAGCGACACCGGCGAGGGGTGAAACCCAGTGAGGGGCCGGCCGTATAGTATGACATCATAGTATGATTCCATATCACTACCGCCGGAGGCCTCGGTGAGTCTCAAACAACACTGGTTTCACATCCTACTCGCCCTCGCCGAGGGAGCGACACACGGAGCGGAGATCCGGCGACGGGTTGGCAGACACTCGGACGGAGCCCTGGAACTCTACCCCGCCATGTTGTATGGCTCTCTGGAGGACCTCCAAGAAGACGGACTCATCGCTGAAAGCGATGAACGATCGGGCCGACCGTCTGGCGAGAACGAACGCTACCGCTACTACCGCCTCACTGCTGCGGGCCGGAAAGCATTGGCCGCTGAAACGCGGCGCCTGGAGGAAGTAACCCGCATCGCTCGCGAGGCCATGGCAACGGGGAGGTCGCGGTGAAGCCCGACGGAACCAGCCAGCGATCCTTTGGCAGGCGCTACTTCCAACTGTTGTTGCGCTGTCTCCCGTCCACCTTTCGGGCCCGCTACGAGGCCGAACTCCTGGACGTCTTCGCTGACATGCGCAATGAACTCGGAGGAAACCCCGGCAGACTACGACTGTTTCGATTCTATGTCGGCACAACTGTAGACGTGTTGAGGCGACGGCGGCTCGAGCGGACCAAAATGTCGCATCGGTCTCGCCGAGTTGAGCGGGGAGACGCCGGCGTCACGCGCTGGGTCAAGGAACTCGCACAAGACGCCACATACGGCATTCGCAGTTTGACGAGGACAAAGGGGTTCACCCTCGTCGCCGTGCTTTCGCTCGCAGTTGGAATCGGTGTCAATACCGGCTTGTTCACTTTCGTACACACCACACTACAGCCCGTGCCGGGTGTAACCGGAGCCGACCGCGTAGTGGAGATCCTCGGTACGAGTCGAGGCCAGGAAATGGAAGTATGGGCATACCCTGACTTCCAGGACGTGAGAGGCACCGAGCTTCCCATCAAGGCCCTCGCCGGCTGGAAACTGCGGGATGGAAGCCTCACAGCGAACCAGGGTGGTGAGCGTGTCCGGGTGATGTACGTGTCGGCCAACTACTTCCAGGTCCTCGGTGTGGCACCATCTCGCGGTCGCGACTTCCTGCCGTCGGATGATGTGAGCCCCGGTCAGCACCCGCTCGCGATCATGAGTCACGCCATGTGGCAGAACCGGTTCGGTGGTGAGACTGATATCATTGGCCGAACGATCAGTCTGAATCGCACACCTTACACGGTCATCGGAGTGGCACCGGAGGAGTTCACAGGTCATCGGCCGTTACAGCGCGGGACGGATCTGTGGGTGCCACTGATGCAGGACCGCTGGGTCGCCGGTGAAAACAGCATGGCAGAGGATCGAGACAGCCGCTGGTTGCGAGTATTGGGCCGCTTGAGTGACAACGCCACGGTTGAAGATGCCAATGCTGTACTGCAGACGGTTTTCGCACGACTGGAACAGGAGTACCCCGAGACCAACGAAGGCAGTGGTGCCCGTGCCCTGCCATTCGGACCCGTCCCGGCAATGGGAAGGGCGGAGTCCATGCTGGGAGTGTACGGACTGTTCGTGCTCCTCGGTGTGATCCTGTTGATCATCTGCGGCAACGTGACCGGCATGGTCCTGGCCCGTAGCGCAACCAGGGAGCGGGAGATATCGGTGCGCCTGGCGCTCGGATCGGGCAGAGGTCGTCTGGCACGGCTCCTCATGGTGGAAGCGTTACTCCTTGCTCTGATCGGCGGGGCAGTGGGCGTCGCCTTTGCCTATTGGGGCTCTCAGGCCCTCATGGCAATCGCCCCACCAACACCCAGCGGTCCCCCACCGGATGTCACACCCAATGGTGTGATTCTCAGCTACACGCTGGCCATGACTCTCCTGGCGACTCTAGCCATCGGTTTGATCCCAGCCATCCGCTTTAGTCGCCCGGAGCTGGTCTCTTCGTTAAAGGATGACACCGGTGGCGGCGGCCGTCGCGTCGGGCGCATCCACCGCCTCGCGGTCTCGGCTCAAACCGGGGTTGCTCTGATACTATTGATCTTGTGCGTGCTGAGTCTCAGGGCCGTGGACGCAATGGGACGGCGGGATTTGGGCTTCGAACCCCGGAACCTGCTGGTGGCCCGAGTCGATCTATCACAAGCAGGCACCGAGTCACTGGAAGACGCACGCGAGTTCATCTCTCGCTTGGATCAATCGCTGGGCTCGCTGCCGGGAGCGGGGTCTTGGGCGGTTTCGGACGGTATCCCGCTGGATCTTGTCGGGAACTTCACGTCCGTGACGCGTGGTGATCGAGCGGACGAAGCGGCCGGGAGAGTCACCGTCGAGTTCACCCGAGCCGGTGTGGGCTTCTTCGAGACAGTCGGCGTACCGATTCTCCACGGTCGCGGATTCGAACGGACCGACGATGCATCGTCCGACCCCGTCGTCGTAATCACCCAGTCGCTTGCTAACCGGGTGTGGCCTGGAGAACGGGCGGTGGGTCGGCGTCTCCGAACATCCGTGAGCAGGGATTCAATCCGAGAGCACACCGTGGTAGGCGTCGTCGGTAATGTCGCTTCGAGTAGGGCCACGGAAGACTGGCCCCATGTCTTCGTAGCGCTGCAGCAGGCTTTCCGACCACGCATCATGATCGCGGTCAGGGGAACGACAGACGCTCTGGAGTTGGTAAGACCGATACAAGGGGCGGTGATCGACGCAGACCCCAGTCTCCCGCTTCCCAGTGTGAGCACCTCAGAGTCGCTGGTGACCCGCAGCACCGAAGGCCAAAGGACAACTGCCCAGATGGCGGCGTTGTTTGGCGCGTTGGCGCTGCTACTTTCAGCCATCGGCGTGTACGGGGTCGTGGCGTTCGCCGTCGCCAACCGCACCCGCGAAATCGGTGTACGCATGGCCCTGGGTGCCACGCGGGAAAATGTCCTGCGGAAGGTTCTCGGGGATGCCGTGCGACTGGCCCTCCCGGGGTTGGTAGTGGGCGGTCTATTGGCGGTTGGAGCCGGATTCGCAATGCGGTCCACACTCTTGGGCATCAGCCCACTGGATCCGATTTCGTTCGGCTCGGTGGCAGGTGTGTTGTTCTTTGTCGTGTTGGTGGCCAGCCTAGTTCCAGCGCGACGGGCATCGGGAATCGATCCGTTGGACGCACTTCGCTGCGAGTGAGCGGGCTAGAAGAACACGGTCAGTGAGAGATAGAGAAAAGTGGGCACGAGCCCGTACTCCGAAGGGATCGCCGAATCGAGGGTTGGCGTGTCGTCGCCGAAGCCGAAGAACAAGCCACCGCTGGCCGTCACTTCGTTGCTGATGGAATACGATGCGCCAGGTGAGAGAAGTGCGCTGGGATCGTCGAGGTTCGTAATCAGCAGGAGTGTCAAACCCCACAGTGGATGCAACTGGTACGCTCCCTGAGTCACGAGCTCGTCGCGACCCAGTACCTGTAGCTGACCACGCGCAAAGGCGTCGGATTGAACCACCTGCAACAGCTCAGACGAATTCCCCGCACCGAAGCCGTCGCGCTGGTACTCGACGACATAGTACAGATCACGACCCCATACACCGAAGCGGCCGTCTATCCCGACCGTGCCGCGCAACGCCATCGCACCATCGCTCTCCTGTAAGGTTATCTCTCCCCTTACAGCCACGGCGCCGATGCCACCCGCTGCCCCGATCGCCGCGGCCGGCTCGTCATACAGCATGCCGAACCACGCCGAGAGTTCCCAACTACGCCACACGGTGCGGCCCCGAGCCAAAATCGACAGCGTTTCACCGGTAGAGAAATCAGCCGGACGCACGATGAAATCGATATCGCTGAGCGGTCCTGGGAAATACTGGAACCGAAATGCATCGACGCCGGCGCGATACTCGCGAAACGGGTCGGACGGATCGAACGGCAGAAACGGATCGGCTGGCGTGAGAAACATAGTCGTGGCCCACGAGGCAGTCAGTCGGCCTGCAGCCATCTCAATCGCGTCGCCTGGCGCCCACCTCACGTTCAGGCGATCGAACCGATGCCGCCAGGCCACATGATCCGTCTCCTCGATCGTCCATTGAAGCGGGAGCCATTCTCCACCGCCCGAAGCAACTCCGACGAAGATTCCCGACGGGTCAGCCCCCGCCCGTTGTGTAAGACTCAGTACGTGCTCGTAGGCGACTTGCAGCGTGAAGTCGTTGAGCGTGGGCTCGGTCATCAGGCGGAAGCGATTGATGTCGCCCAGGCCACCAACGGCGAACAGATTGGAATCGCTCCAGGACGGAACGTTCAGATAGTAGCCCCTGATCTCGGGCAATTGTGCGCTCGCACCATCGCCTGCAATCAGGATGGCAGAGAACGCGAGTAACGCCGTTCGCCGCACCGGTCGGCTTCGGCTAGCGCCGCTCGTCGAAGGCTATGGCGCCGTCGACCAGGCGGACCAGCCGCCGCGCCCGCTCCATGACCCGTGGATCGTGTGTAGCGAACACGAAGGTCGTGCCCATCTCGCGGTTCAACTCTTCCATCATGGCAAGCAGCTGGTCGCTCGCCGCGGAGTCGAGGTTCGCAGTCGGCTCATCAGCAAGCACCAAAGCGGGCTCCCCAACGACGGCGCGGATGACAGCGACCCGTTGCTGCTGGCCACCTGAGAGCTTACCGGGACGGCGATCCTCGAGGCCTGCCAGACCGGTGCGCTCGAACAGTTTGCGAACGCGCTCCTTGCGTTGGTCACCGTTCGTGCCTTGCAGAAGCAGGGGAAACTCTGCGTTTTCGGCCGCTGTCAGCACCGGTAGCAGGTTGTACGCCTGGAAGATGAAGCCAATCTGATCGAGCCGGACGCGTGCCAACTCACGGTTCGACATGGCTGTCAGATCCAGACCCCTGACCCAGACGTTGCCGCGAGTTGCACGGGTGAGCCCGCCGATCAAGTTGAGCAGCGTCGTTTTGCCGGAGCCAGACGGACCAGCCATTGCGGTAAACTCTCCCGGCTCGATGCTCAAGTTTACGCCGCGAACGGCCTGAACTTCCTCGGCTTCCTGCTCGAAGATCTTCCACACGTCTTCGGTCCGGACAGCCGCTGTATTTCGCTCGTTCATTGTTATCTCGCTCATCGTTCGAACTTCATCGCCTCGGCGACGTCGATACGAGTCGCCCGCAAGGCCGGATAGAGTGACGCGAAGGTCCCGATCAATAGAATGAACGCCAGGGACTGAATGACTCTTCTGACGCTGAACAGCGGGACGATTATCGGATCCACAACCACGCCGGAGAACGTGAAGTTCTCGTCCCATGTAAATGAGAAATCCAGCCCGTTGCGGAAGAAGAGCCACGTGAGGAACAGGCCGAGTGCGATACCAAAGAAGCCGCTGACTGCCGTGAGTGCCAGCCCCTCGGTGATCACCAGGCCACCGGTTTGGCGTGGAGTGAAGCCGAGCGCTTGCAGCAGACCGAATTCGCGCTTGCGGTACATGACGGACATCAACACCGTGTTCACGATACCCAGCGCGATGATACCGAACATGATGCCCTGCCAGATGTAGTTCCCCATGTCGTCGATGCGGACTGCAGCGTTGAGTTCAGGTGAAGATTCGCGCCAGCTCAGGACGGCTAGCTCACCGTTCTCGATCTCGTCTGCCAGCTCCCGCTTCAAGGCGCGCTGGATTGCCG
>JBDGZZ010000189.1:0-12813 GCA_039588335.1 Gemmatimonadota bacterium
GACCAGATTGGCCAGTCCCTGGCTTATCGACACGCTTCGATTGGTGACTCGATGGGCCTTTTCGGGAAAGTACTCGCGGGTGAGATCCGTGTTGGAGATGATCGCATTGCCGACTGTCATGGGAAGCTGGGGAAGGACCACGATCGGAATCACCCACACGAGATCATCCAGACCGGGCCATCCATAGGGCATTGGCCTGGGCACATGAAAGCCCCAGGCAAACGCTTGCTCGTCCAGAGGCTTTCCAATGAGCAGACCCACCGCAATTCCGAAAACGATCAGCACGGGTGCTGCCGGAAGCTTCTTGTTTTCCAACAACAGAAGAGTTAGGACCAGACCCACCGCGCCCAGCAACAAACCCGTATTCATCGGACCTATCGTCTGCACCACCAGGTTGGGGTCCCGCTCCATCATGAGATTCAAGCCTTCCATCAACAGCACCACGCCCACTGCCAGCTGGATGCCCCGGACGGCGCTTTTCGGCGTGTAGCGCCGAACGATCCCGATGAGGCCGGTAACGCCCAAGAAGAGAACGAGCACACCCACCCACAGGCCAGATGACACCACCTGGTGCGGTGTCATGCCAGCAGCGATGGCGTAGCCTCCGATTACCTTCATTGGCTGAACCGCCACAGGCACCCTGAAGTAGAGACCGGCCAGGATGTAGAAAAGGCCGACCGTGACCAGAACATTGGTGGCATGCATCTGGTTCAGGACGATCATCCCCACCGCGAAGGGAAGCAGGGTGCCCAGATCACCAAGGGAGCCGGACAGCTCCATTCGATCGAATCGGAAAGTCCTATCGGGTTCCTGCGCCATTACCCGAACCTCGGTTCCTGGCCGGCGTTGGCGGAGAGCTGGGGTGATCTGCGAATCGGGCGTCCTGTGGTTTCGGGGCTTATCAGTGACCCACAGCCAGAATGCCACTGGCGGCCAGAGCGAGTACGAGCGCCTCGACGATGGCCATCGTCACATACGCGCTGTCCTTCTTGCGCAGCAGCGTGGGAACGATGGCCAGATAGCAGATGATGGTGACGCCAGCCAGGATGGCAATTCCAATGAAGTTGAGGAAATCCCCCTTTGCCAGCATGGTCGTCCACGCCCAGCCCGTGGGTAGATGTTCCTTGTGCAAGTAGTTGCGGTTCACCTCTTCGAGATACTCGTGGGCCCCCTGGTTCCAGTAGTTGGGCACCTGGTCGAGAGGAACGGCAGGAGCCAAGATACCGGAGACATAGATGCCGAAGGTTATGAAGAGGGTCACCAGACCGATGAACATCCCGATCGCCAAGACCTTTGCGTAGAGGATCTGTTCACTCTGCGGTTCCCGCGTTTTCTCTTCCGAACTCATTGGAGACGCGCCTTTCAGACGATGAACGGGAGACCGAGACCCTTCGTGAGTGCCTTGGCCCCTGCAAAGAGAAGCAAGCCGATGACCATCCAGCGTACGAACGTCGGCTTGGTGACCCTGAGTATTCTGACGCCGATGAACGATCCGAGCATGATGCCGACCAGTGAGGGAACCACCATCATGGGGATGACGCAGCCCTTGTTGATGTAGATCCAGGCAGCCGAGGTATCCGTGATCGACAGGAGGAACTTGCTGGTGGCGACACTGATCTTGAGGGGCGCCCCCATGAGGAGGTTCAGCACCGGGACGTTCGCCCAGCCCGCGCCCAGGCCGAACATGCCCGCCATGATGCCCACCCCGATGAACAACAACAGGCCCGCGGGTGTGCGGTGAATCTTCCAGTCGATCTCATCGCCCGTGCTCTCCTCGGTGTACACGCCGCAAATGCGCAGGGCGGAGGAGAGATTGTCAGCGCGTTTGACCTCGGGCACCTCGGACTTCTTGGCCATCAGCATGAGGACCACGATGCCCAGAATCGTGGCGCCCAGCGCCGTCTGGACGACGTGGGTGGGAAGGGCCAGGCCGATCATGGCGCCGACGATGGCGAAAGTCGAGGCGATCAGGGCCACGGGTATGGCGAGGCGCAGGCTGGCCAGGTTGGCCGTCAGTAGACCCGGTCCGGCAGCAAGGGCCCCGCTCAACGCCACCAGCAAGCCGCATCCCCGGACAAAGTCTAGGTGAAAGGGGAAGAAACCGCTGATGATCGGGACGAAGAGCACGCCTCCACCCACGCCGCCAAGCACGGCTACGATCCCCATCACGAAGGTCACCACGAGCAATACGAGCGGCCATACCCACCATCTCACCGCTTCGCTTCCGGGTGCAACCACAGCCTCATCGCCGGCCAACGCCATGGCCGGCTCGAACAGAATGAACAGCACGAACAGCACAGAACCCAGTTGCACGTTGGAGCGCAATCCATCAGGAATAGGCATCATTCCCCCGGAGCAGGGGAGCGTCTCGTCAATGGAACAGCCCGACAGTGAGCCAACAGCTCGTCGACAATGGATTGAGTGGTGCGCCTTCTCGATTCCAAGCCCACCGTCATGCCATGAGATCGAATACTCTTCGACGTTGACGGCCCAATCGACACCACGGTCGCTCCAGTGGTAAGCCGTTCCAGCTCATGTTCATCGAGATTCGCTGCGAATCCGTCGGCTGCCGAGCCGCTCGTGAAAATGATGACGTCCGGCGGGTACAGGGACAGTTCCTCCTTCACCTCAGCCGGCCACTGCGTATAGATCGTCCGGTAGGCACGAAGCGGAAATACCTTCGCGCCGGTCTGTGCCATGCTCGTTTCGACATAATCGTCGCCGAGGTTTCCCCGAACACGCACGACGACGGCGTTCGACAGCCGTGGATTCTCGGCCAATTCCTCCACCAGGGCGGAGCTGTCCGCCCGGGTGGGGACGAAATCCGGTACGATGCCTCGAGCGTGAAGGGCATGGATGGTCTTGGCTCCCACAGCCGCGATCCGATACGCCAACAGGCCGCGCAAGTCCCCAACCGTGGCGCACCACCGTTCCAGAAAATAGCGAACGCCGTTCTCGTTCGTGAACACCAACCAACGTTCATTCGTCGCGATACCGCGCAACGCCTCCCAGTCATCGGCGTGAAAATCCTCGGTTGTCGAAATCGCAGGATACGCGAGTACCTCTGCTCCGCGTTCCCTGAGATCTCTGTAGAGCGTCGCCGCCTGGTCACCCGGTTGCGTCACCATCACTCGAACTCCGGACAACGGCTTCTCCCGGAACCATTCGAGTTTCTTCTGGAGATTCACGATCTCACCTATGACGAAGATCGTCGGAGGCTTCAATCCGAGTTCAACGACCTTGCCGGGAAGGTCTGACAGTGTCGTAATCGCCGTCCGTTGCGTGGGAAAAGTTCCCCGTTCGACGGCCGCCACCGGCGTATCGGGCGGCATACCCCCGGCGAGAAGGCGGTCGACGATGCTCCGTATCTCGGAGACGCCCATGTAAATGACCAATGTTCCGTTTCTGGACCCGGCGACCCAATCCCAAGGTACGCTGGAAGACAGTTTTTCGACCGCCTTGTGGCCCGTGACAAACGTGACGTGAGACGCTTCCTTCCGGTCGGTACAGGGGATACCTGCGAAAGCGGGAGCCGCCACACCCGAAGTAATACCCGGCACGATCTCATAGGGTATGCCGTGTTCCCTCAGGTACTTTGCCTCTTCTCCGCCTCGGCCGAACACGAACGGGTCACCACCTTTCAAACGCACGACCCGGTTCCCCCGCGAAGCCAGCCTCACCAACAAGTCGTTGATTTCCCGCTGCGGTAACGAGTGCCGCTCCGCCTTCTTGCCGACGTAGCAGCGCTCCACCTCGGCCGGCAGCGTGGCCACGAGCTCGTACGGTATCAACGCGTCGTAAACGACCACGTCACACTGTTCGAGCAGATTCTTTCCTTTGACAGTGATCAGGTCGGGATCACCGGGTCCCGCGCCAACCAGGTAAACCATTCCGTTCCGAGGTTTCGAATCCATCGGCAGCGATCCGCTTTCGTGCCACCAGCTGCGTCTTTCCGGGGGAGTCATTCCGGCATCTCCAGCATTCGCGTGAGCTCTTCTGCTATCTCGTCGTCGTTCAACTCCTTGAGCATCTTCTTCCAATCCGCCTCCAGGAACTCGGCGTAGCAGGCGCTCTTCTTCCCCGGCTCGTCGGCCCATCGGTTTCGCACCATCTTCCGAAAAGACGTCGCAAGCCTCATGAGGCGCACCCAATGCCCAGGAAAGACGTTGTCCAGCACCAACCGTAGATGCCCGGAGACGAACGGCGCCTTGCCGTCCGTCGAGATCGCCGTCGTCAGGCAGTCGCGTCTCAAGACCGCTGGAAAAATGAAATCGCAATGCGAGGGGTCGTCGACGACGTTGACGAGCGCTCCCGTCTCTCTGGCGTCCTCGTGCACTCGTCTGTTCAGCGTAACGTCATCGGCGGCGGAAACTACCAGACCATAAGCGGAGGCCTCGGGTGACTGGTACTCGCGCTTCTCCAGAGTGATCCTTCCCCGCTCGGCGTGATACTCCAGCTTCTCGTCGACTTCGGGCGCGACGACGGTGATCGCGGTGTCGTATTCCAACAGGCTTTCGACCTTCCTCAGGGCTACCAATCCGCCACCGACGACGAGGCAAGGCCTGCCCTTCATCGAGACGCTGATCGGCATGAATCTGTGTCCCATCTCCATCCGCCCCTGGCGCTGAACAGCGGTTCGTCAGGTAACTCGAATTACCTTGTCTGCGGCCCTTCGCGTCTCCCGGTAAAGCTATTGACGACCCCCAGCCGGAGCCGTTACGCCGGCGACTCTCGTGAACGTCTCTTCATCGTCTCCCATGACCGTATGGGCCCCTGCGTTCGCGTGGCAGTCCCAGCAGTATGGCTTCGCTCCGACGTATTCATGACACCGGTCGCAGAATTCGTCTTTGCTGGAATGACAGCTGCTCAGGCAAGTGCCGGCGATACTCTTCTCGTACACCTTCCCGTCGAATGCGACATAGGTTCTGTCGCCGTCGCGGACAGCTTCGTCTCTCCAATCATCCAGCAGATCCATGTGAAGAGTTCGCATGAACTTCGTCGGTTGGACACACTCTTCGTTCTCCGGCGCAATCTTGAGCTCAGGCACTCCCGGCACTGCGCCCTTCGCCCACTGATACGACATGGGCGATGTCGCGATTGCAAGAAAGATTGCGAGCCCGGCGATGATTTTCCCGGTATCATGCATCTTTCTCGTCCCCCTCTGTTGCGAACGGCTCCGATCGGAAATCAGTGGTCCGGGTTTCGCCTTCCATCACCAGTGCATTCCCCACCAGTTCGTGGACTGCGCCTACCTCAACTCCGGGCACCCAGTATTCCATCAACGGCGGCAGCGTCGCCTTGTCGATCGCGCAAATGCAGGTGAGCAGGTTGACGCCGTGCTTCTCGTGAACGTACTTCACGGCGTTCGCCCTGGGGAAGCCTCCCCTCATCCTCATCTCCATGTTCTCGTCGGTGCCGAGACCGGAGCCGGCGCCACAGCAGAATGTCTGCTCCTTGATCGTGTTCTCCGGCATCTCGTGGAAGTAATTGCTCACGTTTCTCAGAACGTAACGCGGCTCCTCCAGGATCCCCATCGCCCGCGACGTGTTGCAGGAGTCGTGGAAGGTGACCTTCCAGCGATCGTTGCGGCTCGGATCGAGCTTGATCTTGCCGTTGTGGATCAGATCCGCCGTGAACTCACAGATGTGTACCATCTTCGTCGATTTGGCGTTCTCGAACTTCGTCCCGGTCATCGGAGAAACCGGTTCCTCGAGGAAGTCGGCCGGGCCATTCATGGTATCCATGTATTGGTGCAGCACACGCCACATATGGCCGCACTCCCCGCCGATGATCCACTTCACGCCCAACCGTTTCGCTTCGGCGTAGATCTTCGCGTTCAAACGCTTCATCATCTCGGCCGAGTGAAATAGACCGAAGTTTCCGCCTTCCGACGCGAAGCTACTGAAGGTGTAGTCGAGACCAATCTCGTGAAACAGCGCCATGTAGCCGAGGAAACCGTAGTAATGCGGGTCGCCAAAGTAGTCGGCCGACGGCACGACGAACAGGATTTCCGCGCCCTTCTTGTTGACGGGCGCCTCGACCCGTATACCTGTGAGCTCCTCGAGGTCGTCTATCGCGAAATCGACACTGTCCTTGAACCCGTGCGGTTGGATTCCGAGATGATTGCCTGTCCTGACGCAATTCGCCGCCGGGGTGGTAACCCAATCGATTCCTATGCCGACCAGGTGGAGCAGCTCCCGCGCCATCATGGTGATCTCGGCGGTGTCGATGCCGTACGGGCAGAACACGGAGCAGCGGCGGCACTCGGTGCACTGGTAGAAATAGTAGAACCACTCCTTGAGGACTTGCGGAGTCAGCTCTCTGGCGCCCGCCAGCTTGCCGAGGAGCTTGCCAGCCGTCGTGAAATCCTTCCTGTATACGGATCTCAGTAATTCCGCGCGGAGAACGGGCATGTTCTTGGGGTCGCCCGATCCGAGGAAGTAATGGCACTTGTCGGCGCAGGCACCACATCTGACACAGATGTCCATGAAGATTTGGAGCGAACGATATCTCTTGAGCTGAACTCTCAGACCTTCGAGGATGATCTCCTTCCAGTCCTCCGGCAGATTCCAATCCTCATCCCTCGCGTCGAACTTCCGGGCGTAGGGCAATCCCAGATACTCGACGCTCTCCGGGTTGGATCCGTAGTGGAACGTTCCCTTGCGGAACTCCGCAGGCACGTCCATCCACGCCTTCTTGCCGGGCTTGTAGTCTACCTTCGACAGTTCTTCCGATTTTGCGATATCGTCCGACATCACTCAGCCTTCTCCAACGGTAATCCCGCTTCTCGCATCACGTCTCTGAACTCGTCCTCGTATTCTTCGTAGCTGTGTGTCTTCACGTCGTAATTCCAGGCGTTGACGTGCCGTCTGGCGCGATTGTCGTTCGCCAGATTCCTGGTCGGGCTCAGGAAGACGCCGCCAAGGTGCATCAGTTTGCTGAACGGAAAATAGGCGAACAACACGCTGACGAAGAACAGATGTACGAAGAAGATGAATCCAATTCCTTCTGGAACGGTCGGCTGGAAACCGACGAGGCCCATGGTCAGTTCCTTCACGCTGACGACGTCCACCTTGTAGAAGTGCCGCATCAGGATGCCCGAAACCGCGATGGCCATGATCAGAAACAACGGGAAAAAATCGGCCGTGAGCGAAATGTATTTGATCTGCGGTATGACGACCCTTCGAAGAAACAGATAGGTCACACTCGCCAGGAGGACGATGCCCGTCAGATATAGTATCGGAACGCCAATGTGGAAGAAGCCGTCGACCGCTTGCAGGCCCCACACGAACGAAGGGACCGGTTCCGCGAAAAACCTGTAGTGCCTGAGGAGAACGATGAGAAACGACCAGTGAAAGGCCAGTGCCGCGGCCCACAACCACTTGTCACGGCCATACACGAGGTCCTGGTCTTCCGTCAACTTCGCCTTGGTATTCCTGAACAAGGAACGGAAGCACAGAATCTCCAATGCCATCCGACCGACGACGCCCAGCAGATTGTGCGGGCTCTCGAGGTTGTCGCTCTTGATGAATCCCAGCGTCTTCTGCTGACCACAGGTCGTCGTGATACGAAACGGAACCGCCGACGTCGCCCATTTCAAGATGCGATAAGCAAACCCGAGGAGGAACAAGGCGAGGGCGGCATACGGGACCATTACCCCGAACACGGACTCCAGGTCCGCTCCACCAACGCCCAGAGAGACAATCAGGAACAGAATAGCGACTGCAACAAAGGCGTATAGAGCGCTCATCTGCCGACACCTCGCTTCGCTGTGCACATGTCAAACGTCATCATCGATGCGTTCTTCCTCATCCTGTGAGATCGCAGATTTCACGTTCACTCTTTCCAGCAGCTTCAGCGCTCTGCTCTTGATCTCGTTGTTTCTGATCTCGTGGAGCTTCTCTCGGCATTCCGCTCGGAATCCCGAATCTGGGCGTCCATCACGTCCCGTATCGCGGTCTTCAGTTGAAAGATGAATACAACTGCCCCGGAGGGAGTGAAATCCTGGACGGACCTGATCCGGATGACACCGTCGAGGGCGTGCAGGAGTTCATCGGTGTCCATCGCAGAGAGAATCTGGTCATAGATCGGCCCGATGCTTTGGGAAATCGCATGACCCACCGGATTTCGAAACTGGTCCTTCTGCTTCGCCAGGAACGCGGAAGTGACCTCGGGATAGGTTCCTGCAATCAGGTCGAACCACCTGCCGAGAATCGTCTCGCGGTTCTGCTCCAGGAGAGTCGCCAACTCCATGTCTCACCGTAACCTTACTAACGAGACCATCGCTCCACCGAGGTGACGATGCCTTTCAACAGCTCCGCAACGTCGGCCCCGGTGGGCACCAGACGCAGCCGCTCTCTTCAGTCGACGCATGGTTCGATACTCTCGGCTTCCGACGCAATCGAGACCTGGCCCGAAGAACCGAAGTTTCCCGGACCGATGACCTCGGAAACGATACGCCGCTCACACACAACCGGTCGGCTTGGCCAATCCGGCGACTTTGCAAGCGCCCTTCGCCGGGCCCGAAGGATACAGCTCGTAGACCTTCTTGAGGGGAAAGCCGGTCTCCTTACAGAGCTTTCGAATCATCGGGGCGATTCCAAACTTGGCATAGTAGTCGCGCAGGTAGTCGACGAGTTTCCAATGCTCGTCCGTCATCTCCTCTACGCCTTCAGTGGAAGCGAGGGCAATGGCGACCTCCTTGGTCCACTGATCCGGCTCCTCCATGAAGCCGTCCTCATCGACCTGAATACTGACATTGCCGTGTTCGAATAACGCCATCTCCAATACCTCGGAATCTAGTTGTGAGCCAGTGGTACGTGTCCACGAACTCTGTTAGAACATCTCGATATAACCGCACGGGCAAACCTCGGAGCATTTCTTGCAGCCCGTGCAGAACTCCAGCTTGAACTTGTACTCGTCACCCTTGACGAAGGGTTTCACGATCGCGTTGTCCTGGCAGAAGCTCCAGCAGGTGGCGCAGTCGAAGCACATGCCGCAGCTCATACACCTCCGCGCCTCATCGATCGCGCCCTCCTCGGAGTGGGTGAAGACGATCTCCGAGTCCATGTCCTTCAGCCGCCCTTCGACAGGGGATTCCTTGCGAGCGACCGGCTGGCCCTCCTTGTAGTAGGCGAGCTGCATCTTGCTGGCCCGGATCACCTCCTGCGGGGATTCCGCCGGTTCATCCTCTACGCCCTTGATCAGCGCGTCGATCGCCGAGGCGGCCATACGGCCGTGCGCGATCGCGTCGATCGCCAGGCCGAGATTGGTGTTGTCCCCGCCGGAGTAGACACCGTCGATCTTGGTCTTGAACTTTTCGTCGACCTTGATCCAGTCCCTTCCCTCGATGAGGGACTCGAACCCGGAGAAGTCCGGGGCCTGGCTGACAGCGGTGATCAGGCATGTGAAGTCCAGATCGAAGGTCTCCCCTTCGATCGGGACCGGCCGGCGGCGGCCCGACGAATCAGGCTCGCCCAGCTCCATCTGCTGGCACTTCATTCCGACCGCCTTGCCGTTGTCCTTGTAGATCTCGATCGGAGCGGCCAGGTAGTGGATCTCGACGTCTTCGAGATCGGCGCCGTCGATCTCCTCTTCGATGGCCGGCATCTCCTTTCGGGTGCGTCGATAGACGATCGTGACGTCGGCGCCCAGACGACGTGACACGCGCGCAGCGTCGATCGCGGTATCGCCGCCGCCGATCACTAGCACCTTGTTTCCGATGTCGACCGTCTCACCGGCGTTGATGCGGTGCAGGAAATCGATACCCGTGATGACGTTGGGCGCGTCTTCTCCCTCGACCCGCAGCTCGATGCCCCGATGCGCCCCGAGCGCCACGAAGACCGCGCTGTATTCCTTGCGCAGCTCATCCATGGAGATGTCGCTGCCCACCGCCTTGTTCAGCTGGAGCTCCACTCCCATGTCCAGGATGCGGTCGATCTCCGCGTCGAGGATCTTCTCGGGCAGACGGTAGTCGGGGATCCCGTATCGGAGCATGCCTCCAGACTTGGGAAAGGCCTCGAATACGGTGACCGGATACCCGCGCCGAGCGAGGTGGTAGGCCGCCGTCATTCCGCCCGGCCCGGAGCCGACGACGGCGATCTTCTCGGACCTGACCTCATCGGTGAGCTTCTTGGGCTTCAGGCCCTTCTCGAGACCGAAATCCCCGATGAACCTCTCGATGCTGTTGATGCCGACCGCCCCTTCCTTCTCCTTGCGGTTGCACTCGCCCACTCGCCTTCGCACGGATGCGGGCAGACGCGCCCGCATACCGACAGAAACGGCGTCGTCTCCATGAAGATGTAGAAGGCCTCCTCGAAGGCCTGCTCGTAGGACTTCTCGAGGTCTTCCGCCTTCGAGATCGCCATCAGCATCTCGCGAATCGCGTTCTGGTTGGGACAGGTGCCCACGCACGGCGGCGTCTTCTTAACGAACTGCGGCCGCAGCGACGAGCCGGCAGCCCCGGCGCCAGCGGCGCCGCTCATGCCCCTCAGCCCGCGCTTCTTCTTCTTTGACTTCTTTACAGCTTTTGCCATGACCCCAAGCTTCCTGGGCGGATCAAATCGCTTCCAATTCAAACCAGCCGTTCGTAGCGTTGTTCTGGATCCTTCGACTCCGGCGTCCTGCCGCGTGAGCTGCGGCCCTGGATACCATCGCGGAAGCCCAGCTCTGCATTCCATCTGCGTGAACGTGCGTGTAGCAGGCGAGCGTGTTGGCATGCACCAGCCCGTCCCTTCTGCTGCCCACCCCCACCCCGGACTCCACGTTCATGCAGCTCTCCAGCTGCTGCAGACCGTCGGTCGGCCCCGAGTAGTGGAACTCGTGCCCACGGATCGAAGTGCCGACTGCGTAGAACGGATTGGGTGTGTCCACCCGGAGCGAGGTGTAACCATGTCCCACGGGCTTCGGGTGCATGCTCAGATCGACGGGAAACACGCCGGCCATCGGGTAGACGACGTCGTTGCATCTGAGCGACCTGGCGAGGTATATCAAGCCGCCGCATTCGGCGTAGATGGGCAGACCGTCCAGGGCTTCCCTCTTCACCGAGTTCATCATCGACCTGTTCCGCGCCAGCTGCTCGGCATGCGTCTCCGGGAAACCGCCGCCGATGTACAGAGCATCCACTTCGGGCAGACTCTCGTCGGACACCGAAGACACCGGAACGAGCTGCGCCCCGTTGGCTTCCAGTGCCTCCAGGTTCTCCGGGTAGTAGAACGTGAAGATGGAATCCTTGAAGTAGCCCATCTTCACCCGGCGGGGAGCATCACGGGACGGATCTGGCTCTGCGTACGAAACCGACCGGGCGGACTCCGCGATCTCGATCATGCCGTCGACGTCGAGAAAGTTCTCGGCGATATCGCGCAGTCTGGACCGGAGGGCCGCTCCGAATTCGTACTCCGAGGGAGTGATCAGACCCAGATGACGCCCGGGGATCAACGCCAAATCATCACCCAGATTCGGTATCGCGCCCAAGACCGGTAACCCACAGTACTTCGCGATCGAATCTCTGAGAATCCCCAGATGCCTCTTGCCGGCGATTCGATTGAGAATGACGCCCGCGATGTTCACATCGGGATCGAAATCGAGGCAACCTCTCACGATCGCCGCGAGCGTCCGAGTCGATTTCGCGGCGTCGACCACGAGAACGACGGGTGCCTCGAGCAATTTCGCCAGCTGCGCAGTGCTATGGGTCCCGGATACATCCCTGCCGTCGAAGAGGCCGCGGTTGCCCTCGATCACCGAAATGTCAGAGTGGTCGGCGTTGGCGACGAAGTTCCTGACCACGGCCTCGGGGTCCACCATGAAGGTGTCCAGGCTGCGACAGGCCGTCTGACTCACCGATGAAAGCCAGGCCGGATCGATGTAATCCGGCCCTTTCTTGAAGACGGAGACTGACAATCCCTTGGCTCTCAGCCCCGTGAGAATGCTCAAGCTCGCGATCGTCTTGCCCGCATCGCCAGACAGGCCGGCGATTACGAGCCTCGATGAACTCGTCTTCATTGTCGCCTCGGGTCCGCGCGAGCTCCACTAATCGTTGGCAGAGGCCTCTCTGTGCGGAATCTCGACGTAGCTGCCCCCGAAATACGTGTAGACGCATCTTCCGGAGTTGATGAGCTCTTTGATGGCCGCCTTGCACAGCTTCTTGTCCACTTCGTCGCCAAAGTGCCCGATCATGGCCTTGGTGAGATCCATGGCCTTGAGTTTCTTCACGCCTTGTGCGTCTTCCACCATCTTGAACATGGCTTCGGCTATTTCGTCGACTGTCTTCGCCATACGAAACCCCTTTGCTAGAAGTTCAGGTGTGTCGAACGCTTGAACGTCAGGCCGGCATGCTTGAAGTCGTCGATATGTGCCTTCTCGAAGGGAATGTCGGCCATCTTGAAAAACCTGGGCCAGCCGATGCGCTCGATCCACTCGCCCATTCTCTCGTACTTCTTCGCATTCTTGGCCCACAGCTCCACCAGGTTCCGTATCGCCTCGACCGTCTCCGGCCAGCGCGGCGGATTGTTCGGGAGGTACGGAACCGCCAGCTTCGAGAACATCGGCTCACTGCGGGCGTTGGACACCTTGCCGCCCACCCATAGCGAGATGCCGTCGTTCAGCGGGTCGTTCATGGGCATGGCCGGACACACGGTGAAGCAGTTCGCGCAGAACATGCACAACTCTTCGATGACCTCGACCGACTGATTCCCGTCGATAGTGGCCGGCCTGATGGCCGCGGTCGGACAAGACGCCGAGACGTTCGGAATCTCGCACATCTTGGGCACCTTCTCGTGGTCGGTTCTCGGCGGACGCCGGTGAATCCCCAGGATG
>JBDGZZ010000190.1:0-7902 GCA_039588335.1 Gemmatimonadota bacterium
AGCTGGGGTTCATGGTCATCGAAGCTCGGGAGGCACTTGCCGCTTTGGCAAGAGAGGGGTAGACACTAGCAACTGCTCAGGCGGTGAGCTTCCAAGACAGAGTACGTCACATGCCCATGAGGCTTGCAATTTGAACATGGAATGTTCAAATTGTTGGCATGATTAGGCGCCGTCTAGCTACCAACCTGAGAAGAGCCGCGAAGAGCTACCCAATCGTCACCGTCACAGGGCCGAGGCAGTCCGGCAAGACAACGTTGGTGAAAGCGGTATTCACCGGCTATGAGTACGCTTCACTCGAGGACCCGGATCTTCGATCCTTCGCTCTGGAAGATCCGCGGGGGTTCCTGTCTCACTTCGCGGGCCCGGTTGTGCTCGACGAGGTGCAGCGGTGTCCCGAGCTGTTCTCGTACCTGCAAACCAGGGTCGATGAAGACGGCTCCGCAGGGCAGTACATCTTGAGTGGGTCCCAGAACTTCTTGCTGTTACGCTCGATCAGCCAATCGCTCGCCGGAAGGACTGCGATCTTCCACCTGCATCCGTTCTCCCGGAGCGAGATACAGGGACGCAAGCCACTCCCGCTGTCCAGTATCGGTAAGACCGTTCCGCGTCGGAGATCAGGGAATGACGCCGACCTGATGAATGTCCTCTTCACCGGTTTCTACCCGCGAATCCATGACAAGGGCCTCGATCCCGGCCGGTGGTTGGCAGACTATTACAGAACGTACGTCGAGCGCGATGTGAGAGAAATCGTGAACGTCGGGGACCTGGAAACGTTCGGTCGGTTCGTCCGTTTGTGTGCTGGCCGCAACGGTCAATTGCTGAATCTCTCATCCCTTGCGAGCGACGCGGGGGTCACACACACGACAGCGAAACGGTGGCTGTCGATACTCGAGACGAGTTTTCTGCTGCTGCTCTTGAGACCACACTATCGCAATTACAACAAGCGATTGGTGAAGACTCCTAAACTGTACTTTCTCGACACAGGACTGCTCTGCTACCTGCTACGAATCCGTTCAGCCCAGGATCTCCATGTTCACGGTTCGAGAGGCGCGGTGTTTGAGAGCTACGTGGTGTCGGAGTTCGTGAAGAACTTCGCCAATGCCGGACAAGAGCCTGACCTGTACTTCTGGCGAGACTCGGCGGGTCACGAAGTAGATGTGCTGTTGGAGACCGATGGAGCCTTGACGCCGATCGAGGTCAAATCGGCTCAGACGGTGGCTAGCGATTTCTTCTCTGGTCTGGACTATTGGAGGCGGCTCACGGAGGATCCAGAGGCGCCAGCTGCACTGGTTTATGGAGGTGACAAAAGCTTTGTGCGGCGAGCGGTGTCGGTGTACAGCTGGAACGCACTGTGAACTAGGGTGAGTGGGAACAACGACGGGTGAAGCCCGCAGCAGGACGACTGAAGGACGACGGCTCAAGCCGCTGGTTGCAGCATCCGTTTCAACTCCGCGCGCGCGCGGTGCAGGTAGGTGCCCACGGTGCCCCTGGCGCGGCAAGAAGGCAAAGCGGCAGTGGCAAAGCCAAGGGGGAAGGATGGAGGAGTTGTTCTAGATTTGGCGTGATCGCCCGCTGTCGCAGGAACCCTTAGCCAGCTCCATGACCCTGCGGCGGTTCGGATGCGTTGCATCAGCTGGTGAGTGTGTTCACCAACTTTATGGAGAGCGTGGCGAGGAGGGCGGGTGGGTAGGCGAGCCAAGATAGGTCAAAACACGCAAGATTCCACATGGCGATTGAGCAGCTGATATCAGACGAGTTCACTGACTGCGATTTCGGTCTGACTGACAGCAACGAGCAATCGAGTTGCTTATCGGCTGGCGCCGTGGGATGTCGGATTTCGGGTACGCCTGACGTCGATCCGCGAGGGTTGCGGATGGAGATGTGGTACTAGATGCTGACTCCCAAGTAGCTAGACCGTCTTCTTGCTAAGCTGAACTCCCCCGTTTCACGATAGCTCGCGGGCTGCCGATAGGATTGGGGGGAGATCTAGCGCATCATGCAATTGAGATGGAGCTTCGCATCAGGAGGTCCTCGTCACCCTTCCAGCGCAAGCGTCAAGTCCTCATGCTCGAATGCCGTCCTCATTAGGTCCACCTCGCCGCGATCGATCCCAACAGCGTGCGCTCGATCGGCCCAAAAGCGGGTGACTTCCGCTACCTCGCGTGCAATCCCGCGCGCTTCGTCGCGCTCCAGGTCGAAGTACTCCGCAACTTCGAACGCGAGCTCCAGCGACGCGGTCGTGTCCTCCGGGTCCTCACCTATGGCCGTCGAGAGAAAGCGCGGCTTCATCTGCGCTGGGACGGGGTTCAGGTCGTAGGCGGGCGACAAACGCCAGCCGCCCGCACCAGCATACAGCAAGCCGTGGTTCCTCGAGTGATCGTCCGTGTTGGAGATGAGCACGTTGAATGCGATCCGCCGCCACAGTTCACGCAGATCGTCCCGTGTCGAGGCGCCAAAACGGCGCAGTGCTTCGGCGATCTCGAGGTAACTGCGCGGCTCCTGGTCTACTGCATCCATCGCGCTCATGGCCGACACAAAGGGAACGCGGCTGTCACCGTCACGATCGAACCGGGGTAACAGTATCACGTCGCGTTCATCTAGCGACAACAAGTGCGACTCAGCGGCACTCACGCCAGCGTCACGCGCCAACTCGAGTGCCAGATGCTCCCAGGCGCTCACCGAGTAGGCATCATCGCCCTTGGGGAACTTTGCAATCGAGAGCCTGCCGTCATCGGCCATTACCGACGCCTTGGGTCGTGCGCCACCCAGTGACGATCCCGGCGCAAGCAGGATCTGCAGGTCCTCCTCGCTGTCAGGATTGTCAATGAACCCCTGCGCAGCAGCCATCAGCTGGGGCAGAGCAATCAGCGGTGGTATTTCGTTGCTCGAGGGTGATGCTAGAAACTCCCCACCTTCGCTTACCGCAAAACGCAGCGCACCATGGCGGGTGAGATCGGACACTGCCAGGACGTAGTCGAGGTCGCTCAAGTGTCGTGGCGTTCGACCACTCTTGCGGGCGCGCCAACGCTCGGCCCGCGCGATGAGAGCGCGGCCCCATCTGTCCGGCGCCGAATCGGCGATCGCACCGAACAGCCGGTCCTTGTGAGACAATCCGCCGGATGAGAGATCCAGCCAGGGGTCGAAGGCAAACGCATTCCCATACTCCATCCACGATTCCGTATAGCGAAACGTGCATGCCAGGCCTCCACGGCGGTCGCGACTGACCCAAAGTGAACCGACCAAGCGGGCCTCACCATCGTGATCTATGTAGACGAAGGAGTCCGCACCGTTCATGGCTTGTCTGGTTCGTTGCTTGACGCACCACGCTTGGGCCAACGCACGCGCTCGGGCAGCTCTCGCTCAGCCAGGGACAAACCGAGTTTGTCGGTGGAAGCGTCTACTACCTCGCTAAGCCGTTCCTCGAGGCCCAGCACGAAGAGCACACTGGCGTAGAACCCGATTGCAGTGCCCGGGTCACCTCGCTCTATCTTGGTCAGCGTGGTCGGGGAGATCAGAGCGCGCTCCGCCATCACCCGGATGGGAATCCGCCGTCGCTTTCTGGCGTCACGGATATCTCCGCCCAGCTTGAGCAGGGCACGGCGCGCGCGGAGCGGCAGATTGGGCTTGCGACTCGACATATAAATACCACTATGACAATGTTAATAGCTTATAATCGCCATAATAGTGGTACTTAATCTGTTGAGTGTCAAGGCCCGTAGTGCCTTGCATCGCTCGTGGCCCCGGCGTCAGCCTTCAGATGGGCAAAGACACTACTCAGATTGTGCGGACCAGCCGCGGTGAATACCAAGCCCATTCACCGCACGATGTGCGGCGAATACTTGCTGATGCGGTGAATAGGCCGTACATTCACCGCAAGAGGTGCGGCGATTATGACATACATCCACGAGCTGCCCGGATGGCCGGAGTTCAGATGGGATAGTGAGGCCCTGGCCGGGCCGCTGGCCGCCGTGCGCCACAAGCAGGGAAAGCACTTGGGTAAAATGCAGGCCCTCGGGTTCAACCTCCGAGGAGAAGCGAGCCTTGCGGTGCTGACCGATGAGGTCGTGAAGTCGTCGGCCATCGAGGGAGAGCACCTCAACCCCGAAGAAGTCCGCTTGTCTATTGCCCGCAAGCTCGGACTCGACGTCGCGGGACTTCCGGAGCCCGGGAGGCAAGTCGAAGGCGCCGTTGCTATGATGCTCGACGCGACGCGCAACTTCGACCGGCCGCTCACCGCGGAGCGGGTCTTCGGCTGGCACGCGGCGCTCTTTCCTACCGGGCGAAGCGGGATGACGCCGATCACCGTGGGAGGGTGGCGAACGGGCGAGTCCGGGCCGATGCAGGTCGTCTCGGGCGCCATCGGCAAGGAGAGGGTGCACTTTCAGGCGCCTGCTGCCAAGCGCGTCAGCGACGAGATGAAGCAGTTCTTTGAATGGTTCGAGTCGCCGTCAGCCATCGACCCCGTGCTCAAGGCGGCGGTCGCGCACTTCTGGTTCGTGACGATTCACCCCTTCGACGACGGCAACGGGCGCATCGCTCGCGCGATCGGCGACATGGCGCTATCGCAAGCAGACGGTACGAAGGACCGCTTCTACAGCATGTCGACCGGGATTGAAGCGCTCCGAAACGAGTACTACCAGCAGCTCGAAGTCGCACAGCGCGGCAGTCTCGATATCACGGCGTGGCTCGCGTGGTTCCTGAACTGTCTTGACCGCACGATCGACGACGCGGACGCGTCGCTCAGTTCGGTTCTCCGCAAAGCCAGGCTGTGGCAGCGGATCGACCCACAACCGGTGAGCCAGCGACAGCGAACGGTCATCAACAGGATGCTGGACGATTTCAAGGGGCATCTCACTACGTCGAAGTACGCAAAGTTCGCCAAATGCTCGAGCGATACCGCTCTGCGCGACATCCGCGAATTGGTCGAGCGCGGCATCATCGTGAAGAACGCGGGCGGGGGGCGCAGTACGAGCTACCGGCTCGCCGACCCCGACGACGTGCCGGTGTGACGTAAGACGTTAGGTGGTTTCTGGGACCAACGAGAAAGCGAACCCGCAACCAGCACCGGAGCGACGATGGAGCGCCGGCCGTACGTGAGCTTACTTCTGGCTCAATTTGACCGGTCTCCGTAGGCGTGCTGCTCGGGTTGGGCGGCGCTTGGGCGGCGACGCGCGTCCTGCAAGCATACGTTCTATCACAACCCACCCGCGAGAACGCGCTCGCCCACGGTGGCGCGGATGAACGCCGTGACGGTACGGGATGCAATCCGGGAGAGATCGCCTAGCAGGGTGCGGTCGTCAGTTGACGGTCTCCACGACGAAGGTCGCCAGATACTGGTCTGACGAAATCGGCGTCACGTCCTGGGGATACGGGTCGAGCCGCTGCAGGGTCAGCCGCACGGATCCCACGCTCACAGACGTCGGCTCCAGGTTGGTGTGCAACTCGTGCTGCAGGGCGTCGGCGTTCTTCGGCGATGTCTCGACGACGATCGCCGCATCGCCTTCCCAGACACAGAGGATGAGCGCGTTGCTCGGGCAGCGGGAGTCGTTGCTGAGCTCTAGAAACCGGACGTCGAGATCGACCCCCTCGATAACGGCCCGCTCGCCGACTCGGAGCTGAAAGGGCTCCCCGAGATTCGGTTGCGTGGCCTCCAGGCGGTCGAGGTCGAGGTCGGGGGCTGCGGGCGAGGCACAGCCAAGAGCGAGGGAGGGGATGAAGAGCCACAGAGCGCGCATGTCGATGCCTCCTGTCTCGGTTTCGGATCCCGGCTAATTGCCCGGCTGACACCTTCTATACCCTGAGGGTCCGCTGCGGGTCACATCTAATCGATCTGGGAAGACGACCAATGCTGCTACTCGCGGCGGGAATCGATTTCGACGATTCGAAGCCCCGGGTAACCCACTCGAAGTTTCGGGTTGGCGATTTCACCCTCGAGTTGCAGCAGGCGTGACGGTGCCCGCGATCCACAATTCTCGTAACCAAGTGATGATCATCACAACGACCCCATCGGAAGACCACTATCCTCTGAATCCGAGGTCTGCAAGGCGGCTTGCAGCCCCAGGGATCTGTGGTCTTAACCCTCAGGCCAAGTCGTCTTGCAACCTCGGCAAACTGAGAATTGTAGCACCCTCCTCCGACATGAGGGCCTCCGATGAGCATCCAATCCAGCGAGAAGCCAGTGCCCGCAGCAGAGCCATCCCAGATAGAGCGGCTGCGTGAATGCGCTGCAGGCATGTTCTCGAGCGCGTCGACTACCGTAGGTGTCGGCCTTTTTTGCTTTGTCATTCTCTGGCTCCAGCCGCCCATGGACGTGCGAGCATCCGTCACGCTGGAACAGGTGTGGATGGTAGCTCTGGCTGCGGTGGTGTTGGCGACCTTCCTGTCCGCAGTCGTCCTGCTCTGGCGTGCGGTACGATGCTGGTGGAACGCCCGAGCCTCCGCCTTCGCCGGTTACACGTGGACGACCATGACGCGTGCGGTGTGGGATGTTGCCGAGTCCGGTAGGCTTCCCCTCGGAAGGTTCCACCCGGGTTACGCTCTCCTTGCGTTGGCGCTGGGCGTTCTGGCGCCTGCGCTGTGGACGTTCGGGGTAATCGGGGGCTGGGCTTCGCCTCGCGGTGGAGTGCTTCCGACTTCGGAGGCCGTGCTCGTGGTGGGGCCGTTCTTGCTATGCGCAGGGCTGTCCTTCGTCCTCGGCCGTCGCGGTCGCGACTCGGCCGACCACGGCGGTCGTCACTCCGACGACCGCGAAGACGAAGCCCACCGAGCCGGGGCGAGCGACGCCCCGCGGCAGCGGAATGAGTTCGGCTCGTTGCTGGCCGTCGCCCCCGTTGTGGCTGCGATCGTAGTTGGTGGTCTCCTGACCGTCGCCGCCAGCCATAGCTCCGGCGTCACGATCCTGACTTTGTACGCTACTGCTGAAGCTCGAAGTGCTACCGGCACTTGGCTCTCACAATACATCGACGGCGGCACGGAACCGGAGTGGGCCGAGATCGACTCCACAATCAAGGCAGCGGCAAGGCTTGAGCTTACCACGGACTCTCCGGATCTAGGCGCTGCCCGCAGCTTGATGGTCGGTTGGGACACACAGAACCAACCTGGCTGGAACCTGGACGGAGTAAAGGAAATCGATTGGGACTGGTATTGGGACTTCGTTGGGGCCGAGGTGAAGGGGTACCTGGCGCTTGCTTGGGAGCACATTCCCGGCCCCATCCCGGATTCGGTGCAAGCGAACATCGGTCGCCTCCCTCCCCATCCAGCCGGGCGCTTTTGGCAGGATTTCACAGCCGCCGCAGAGCTACCCCCGTTGTGGTACGCGAAGGCCGGTCTGCCGGGAGCTACCAGCCCATGGGGCGTAGCGTTTGCACGATCTTGGCAGCTGCGGGAGGTGGCACAGATAACCGCCTATGACGCGGCCATGGCCCTCGAGGCCGGTGACCTCCGAGCAGCAGAAATACTCACACGTGAACTGATTGCCGCGGGAGGGCATCTGCTCAGGGAACCCTGGGGGTACGGCCACGATCTTGGCGCCGACTTTGTCGCAAAGGGTGCCGAGATCCTGACCCGCATAGGAGAAGCTGCGGGTGCGTCGAGCCTGACGGAGGAGGGACGAGTACTGAGCGACGCTGTGCACGTGCTGCGGGAGTCCGTCGTTTCCCAGCGCTACGAGATCGATGTCGCCGGTGCCCTACCGGATGCTTCACTGACACTGAGCCTTGCGGGGGATCAGGCTCTGCACCCGCTCATCCGATACGAGAGCATCAGCTCGGCGGTCATTGGATTCTGCGCCAACCCGAGAGAGATCCTGTTCGGAGTCGATCAAAGCAGAGCCGAGTCGCTTGAGCGGGCGGCGACATTGGTGAGCGATCTCCCGCGTGGTGACGAGTGGGTAGATCTGAATCG
>JBDGZZ010000191.1:0-7777 GCA_039588335.1 Gemmatimonadota bacterium
CCAGCCGCGGGTCGCGGCCCAACTTGGCCCGGGCCATGGTGGCGACTGCCCGCCCGATCGCGTGGGCCACCTCAGGCGAGAGTTCGGGGCCAACAACACCCCGGATGTCGTACTGCCGGAAAATCACAACAGGAACTTCCATCTAAACCTCTGGGAAAAGGCGGAGAGGTCCGCCGACCTATGAAACTGTCAGTCCGTGAAGATCCGTGTCGGCGCCGGGCGCAGTCCGTCAGCTCCGTCTGCGGCCACATCCATCACACGGTTCGGCCACACGCCGAACAGCAGGAGCAGCACGGCCGTCACTCCGACCACCCAGCGTGCAGCACCGACCAACTGAGTTCCCTCGTGCGCTTCCGCGGACGGCGCCGGCTTCATGTACATGGCCATCACTACAGGCAAATAGAATCCAGCCGATATCACGCTGGCCAGTACCATGAGCACGGCCAACAGGATCTGGTCGGCTCGAATTACCGACGATAGTACGAGCCACTTACCGACGAAACCGGCTGTGCCAGGGAAGCCGAGCAGAGAGAGCATGAACACTGTCATGGCCAAAGCGATCCATGGGTGCCGCGACGCAAGTCCACTCAGGTCGTCGATTCGAACGTCGCGCTCCCCACGGCGTCCGACGGCAGCTAGAACTCCGAAAGAACCGAGAGTCATCAGTGTGTACATCAAGACGTAGAACAAGAACGCAGCCGCACCGCCCTCACTGCCACTGGCCACCGCTGCGAGGATGTATCCCGCGTGGCCAATCGAACTATAGGCCAGCATGCGCTTGAGCTGGGTCTGCGCCAATGCCACGACGTTACCCACGATCATAGTGATCACCGAGAGCCACCAGATGACTTCAGTCCAGACACCGTCGCTGGCTCCCAACGCGTGGAGTAGTACCCGTATCAGCGCAGCGAAGCCCGCCGCCTTTACTGCGGCAGCCATGAATGCGGTGATCGGCGTTGGAGCACCATCGTACACATCCGGCGCCCACATATGAAAAGGCACTGCGGCGACCTTGAACCCGAAACCGATCAGCAGTAGTCCGATTCCGATCAACAACATCAGGTTGGCTTCGAGCCCGAGAGACGTGATCTGCAAATGGATCTGCGTGAGGTTAGTGGTGCCGGTGGCCCCATAAATCAATGCCACACCGTACAGGAAGAAACCCGACGCGAACGCACCCAGCAGAAAGTATTTGACCGCTGCTTCCGCTGCGAATGCGCTCCGTCGATCTATACCGGCAAGCACATAGATCGATACTGACATCAGTTCCAGACCGAGGAAGATGACGATTAGATCTGCACCACCGCCCATGAACATCATGCCGACGGTTGCCAGTAGAACCAACACGTAATACTCGGGCGCGGCGACTCGTTCGCGGCCGAGGTAGCCTAGCGACAGCATGACGACGAGAATCGCACCCAGCAGGAAGATCGCCGCTGTGGCATAGCGAAAGGGATCGAGCGCGATCATCAAAGCCGGGCCGGACGGATGCGCATCCCGTACCCACAGCCACAACACGACCAGGAGCGTGCTCACCAGACCCATCAACGCCAGCTGGCCCACCAACAACTGGTCGTTGTCGTCCTTGTGACGCCACGCCACTGCCAGAAGCAGCACCAGTGCCCAACCAGTGAGTACTAGCTCAGGAAGCAATGCAACGAGAATACCTCCCGAGGTACTTAGGTCGATCGCCATGCCCATTACGGAAGCTGCTCCTCAGAGCCGGCGTCCAAGACTGTCGACACTGGGCTCCCTTGAACAGTAGTTATCAATGCTTTGGCCGATGCTTCGATCCTTTCCAAGAAGGGCTTCGGATAGAGACCGACCCAGAAGATGCACGCCAACAACGGAATCAGAACCAGGTACTCCCGGCCCGACAGGTCCGGAAGATTCTCGTTCTCTGGCTTGTCCAGCTTGTTGTAGATGATGCGCTGCAGGGCCCATAGCAGATAGGCGGCTGCAAAGACTACTCCCGTGGCGGCCACTGCAGTAGCCCAAGGATATGTGCCGAAGGACCCGAGCAGGACCAGGAACTCGCCCACGAATCCGTTCGTACCCGGCAGTCCAACGGATGACAATGACACAACCGTGAGAACCGCGGCGAAGGCAGGCACCACTTTGGCGATGCCTCCGAACGCGGCAATCTCTCTGGTGTGCCTTCGTTCGCTCAGCATCCCGGCCATGAAGAAGAGGGCGCCGGTGGAGATGCCGTGATTGATCATGATGATTATGGCGCCGGCGACACTCTGTTCGGTCAGCGCCCAAATTCCCAACATCACGAACCCCAAGTGACTCACGGAGGAGTACGCGATTAGTTTCTTGAAATCAGGTTGGACCATCGCCACAAGCGCACCATATATGATGCCGACGATAGCCAGCCCGACCATGATGTTGACGATTGTCGGATGCAACGCAACAGCGGGAAAGAGTGGAAGCGCGAAACGCAAGAAACCATACGTTCCCATCTTCAGCAGGATACCCGCCAGAATCACGGAGCCAGCCGTTGGAGCCTCCACATGCGCATCGGGTAGCCACGTATGGAACGGGAACATCGGAACCTTGATGGCGAACGCGAGCGCAAACGCACCGAACAGCCAGAACGCCCAGGCTTCTACCGCAGAAATGTTGGCTAGAAGGTGGTCGTAGGCGAACGAGTACACACCCGTGGCTCGTCCTACCATTACGTAGATCACGAGGATCGCGACCAGCATCAATAGCGAACCAACGAATGTGTAGATGAAGAACTTGATCGCTGCGTAGAGACGCCTCGGTCCACCCCAGACCCCGATGAGGAAGTACATCGGGATCAACATGATCTCCCAGAACACGTAGAACACGAAGAGATCGAGCGCGACGAATACCCCGAGCATCCCGGTCGTCAACACGAGAAGGAGGGCGTAGTACGGGCTCAGCTTGTCCTTGATATAGTTCCAACTGCCCAGCACTGCCAGCGGCATCGTGAAGGTCGTGAGCAACACCATGAACAGCGAGATGCCATCCAGTCCTACACGGTAGGAGACGCCCCAACCGGGGATCCATGGATATGAGTGCTGGAACTGCATCGCGGCTGTCCCGATGGTGAACCTCCACCAAAGCGGAACCGAGAGCAAGAATTCGAGGAGCGTAACGACGAGCGCTATCTTCTTCGATTCCTTGGATGGGAACGACAGCACGATCAGCGCCCCAAGAAGTGGAAGGGCGAGGAGCGCGTCTAGCACCCAGTTGTCGTAGCCCATATTGGCTAAGAGTTCGGTCATTCCGAGATCACATGACGGTGCGTAGCAGCACCAGGGTTCCAATTACGAACACCAAGAGATACCAGCCCAGGCGTCCAGTCTGCACCGCGCTTCCAACGAACCCAAACGCGCGCGCTGTCCAGGCTGATCCGTTGACCAAGGCATTGTCGATCACGCCGGCATCGAAGAACCGCCACAGGATATGGCGCGACAGCCAAACGGTTGGCCGCACAAACAAGGCGCTGTAGATCTCATCTACGTACCACTTGTTCAGGAGCACCTTCTGGATCCCCGCCTCCACCGGCGCCTCCTTGGCAGGCTGGATAACTGCCGGTTTCAACAGTTGCCATGCCGCCACGATACCGACGAACGCTATTGCAGTGGCGATGCCGATCAGCATCCATTCGGTATTCGCGGACAAGTGCACCTCGGGCAAGTAGCGGTGGCTCAGCTCCGTAACGGGTTCGAACAGGTGTTCCAGCCAGCCTGCTCCAGGCAAGACGTGGGGCAGATTGATCACACCGCCACATATGCTGCCCAGAGCGAGAATCACGAGCGGCGCAGTCATGACCCACGGAGCCTCTGCCAGATGAGGTTCCTCATGCTTACCAGTCCGGTTCGGACCGTGGAAGGTGTAGATCATCAAGCGGGTCATATAGAATGCCGTCAACAGGGCCGCAACGGCGCCCAGAACCCACAAGAAGTAGAATACGGGATGGTCGTGACCGCGCGCGTACGTGGCAGCGAGAACCCCGTCTTTCGAGAAGAATCCGGAGAACCCCGGTACTCCTGCGATAGCCAGGGTCGCGATCCACATGAGTGTCGCTGTCCACGGCATGTACCTTCGCAGACCACCCATATTGCGCATGTCCTGTGCGTCTTCATGACTGTGTGTAGCGTGATAGGCACGATGCAAGGCAAAGATCACGCTACCCGAGCCGAGGAATAGGAGTGCCTTGAAGAACGCGTGGGTCACCAAGTGAAATATTCCACCTGCATATGCACCCACGCCCACTCCCAGGAACATGTACCCGAGTTGTGAGACGGTTGAGTACGCCAGCACCTTCTTGATGTCCCACTGTTTGAGCGCGATGGTCGCGGCGAACAGAGCGGTCGCCGCACCAGTTGCAGCCACGACGACGCTCGAAATGGGCGCCATCGCGAACAGCACGTTGGATCTCGCCACCAGGTATACGCCGGCCGTCACCATAGTTGCGGCATGGATGAGTGCCGACACCGGAGTCGGGCCGGCCATTGCGTCGGGCAACCACGTGTACAGCGGGATCTGTGCTGACTTTCCGGCGCATCCCAAGAAGAGGGCCAGGGTGATCAGCGTGATCATGCCGCCGTTGATCGCGAAGGTGCTAGGGGCGTGTTCAAACACTTCCACAAACGACAGGCTACCGGTGGCCTGGAAGATCAGAAACATGGCGATCAAGAACCCGAAATCACCAATTCGGTTCATGATGAACGCCTTCTTTCCCGCGTCGGCGTTGGACTTGTCCAGATACCAGAAGCCAATCAACAGGTAACTGCACAATCCGACACCTTCCCATCCGACGAACATGACGGGAAAGCTGGCGCCTAGAACGAGCACCAGCATGAAGAACACAAACAGATTTAGATAGGCGAAGTATCGGGGATAGCCGGGGTCATCCCGCATGTACCCCACACTGAATACGTGAATCAGGGCACCGACACCTGTCACGACCATCAGCATGACCGCGGATAGCTGGTCTACTTGTAGCTCGACCGCCAATTCGAGTTCACCGACCGGCATCCATGACCAGTAGGTGAACACGAATGGAGCAGCGTGGAGGTCTTGCGCGAGTCCTGCAACGACCGCGACGGCAGCGGCAAACGCCGCCACCAATACTCCAACACCGACAAACGTCACCGCATTCTTGGCCTGCGGTCTGATAAAGCTCATCAATCCGTTAGCCAGGAACCCGATAAACGGGAGAACGACTACTAACCACACCCATCCGACAGAAGCCGGCATCATCCGCTCAGTAGGTTGACCTTGTCCAAGTTGACCGTCTGTTTGTGACGGTAGATGGCAATTATGATGGCCAGTCCGACTGCCGCTTCCGCGGCGGCAACTGCCATCACAAACAACACGAAAATGTGTCCATCACGGCCCAACTGCTGCGCCAGGGCAATGAATGACAGGTTGACCGCGTTCAGCATCAGCTCGATGCACATGAACACGACGATTGCGTTTCTCCTAAGGAGAACACCCGCAACACCTAGGCTGAAGAGGATTGCGGATACGGCCAGTGCCGGACCGAGCAGTTCTGCTCCCTGAACGGCCTGCACTAGAGCCTCCTCTTAGCCAACACGACCGCACCTATGATCGCCGCTAGCAGCAACACCGACGTGATCTCAAACGGGATCAGATATTCCCGGAACAGAGGGCCGCTTATCATAGCCACCGCCCCTTCCTGCTCGTTCACGCGATCGAGCGTCCCTGCTGGAAGTCGGATCTCAGTCGCCGGGACGATTCTCGTCACGGCCCACAGCTCGACAGCCAAGACGATGCCAATTCCGAGTGTGACCGCGTGCCCCAACCATCCCGGCAGGTCCGTCGGACCCCCGCGCCCAAGATTGAGCAACATGATCACAAACAGGAACAGGACCATGATAGCCCCGGCGTAGACCAGCACCTGTATCACGCCAATGAAATGGGCGTCGAGAATCACGAAGAGTGCCGCGATCGAAAAGAGCGTGAGCACGAGCCAGAGCGCGCTCACGACCGCGCTCTTCCGCGTTATGCAAAGCAGAGCAGAGATAATTGCGATGCCTGAAAACACCCAAAAACTGATTACCTCCATCCCTACTCACCCCTGGGATCGGATGGATCCCACAAAGAAGAGACCGGATGGGTTTGGGCACACAGCCGCTCCAGATCGTATACGAACCGTTCTCTCTGGTACTCTGCGTTTTCGTAGTGCACCCCAACGTGTATCGCTTCTTCGGGACAGACCTCCTGACAGTACCCGCAGAAGACGCAGCGGAATTCATCGATCTCGTAAATCAAAGGATATCGATTGCCTTCTTCATCTTCCCCAGGCACGAGCTTGATGCAGTTGGCAGGACAGATCTGCGGACATAATCCGCAAGCCACGCATTTGGCACGTCCCTGCTCGTCGGTGAGCATTCGGTGCGTACCCCGCCAGCGTGGTGAGATTGTCCAATCCTCCTCCCTCGTCTCCTCCGGGTACTGCATGGTCACTTTCTTCCGAAAGAGATGACTGAAGGTGAGTGCCATCCCTTTGAGACTCGCCCTGAGGTAGCTCACATTGCGCTCGGGTCGTCTCATCACCTTCACAGTTATCGCCATCAGCTGCTCACCCTCCTGCGTGCCTGCTGTCCCAACACCAGGCGGCCTGAGTCAAGCACCCAGAACAGGAGGTACGCGAACGGCAGATTCACTACGAAGAGAATCCAGCCAAACAGCATCGGGCTCTCAACTCCCACTGTGTCGAGGACCCAGATCGCCGTCGCCAGAACCATCAGATAGACCAGCGCGCCGGGCAGCAGGACCTTCCATCCCAGCGTCATCAGCTGGTCATACCGAAACCTCGGCAACGACCAGCGAATCCAGATGTAGACGAAGATGAAGAACACCGTCTTGGCTACGAACACTCCCAACGTCGTCAGTGACCGCAGTACGCTCGGCTCCCCCTCATCCCAACTGGTAAACGGTATGTCCCACCCTCCCAGGAACAATGTCGACATCAACGCTGCCATCGTGATCAACGCGGCATACTCACCGAGCGGGAACATGGCGAACTTCATGGCGCTGTACTCGGTGTGGTATCCGTATACCAACTCCGACTCCGCTTCTGGCAAGTCAAATGGTAGCCGATTCGTCTCAGCCAGCGCCGAGATGAAGAACAACACGAATCCCACTGCCAACGGGAACGCGTACCAGATTCCGACTTGCTGGTTCGCCACTATGCGAGTGAGCGTTACATCTCCGGCCACCAACAGTACTGCTATCACGCTGAGCCCCAGCGCGATTTCGTAGCTCACCATTTGCGCCGACGACCTCAGGCCACCCAAGAACGAGTACTTGCTGTTGGATGCCCACCCAGCCAGGACGATGCCGTACACCGTTATACTGGATATCGCTAGAATGAACAAGACTCCGACAGGCAGGTCGGCAACGATCATTGGCATCGCACCGTCGTGTGTGAACCGCCCCAGCAATGGCAGTTCGAAGTCGAACGAGACGGGCATCGGTGCGGCGAACGGGATGACAGCGAACAACAGAAATGCCGGAATGAACGTCAATGCCGGCGCGACAAGGAAGAGTGCCCTGTCGGCCTGATACGGCACGACTTCCTCTTTGATGAAGTTCTTGATCCCGTCTGCGACCGGCTGAAACAAGCCGAACGGGCCCACTCGGTTCGGTCCAAGCCGGTCCTGATGAAATGCGGCTTGCCTCCGCTCGAGCCAGGTAACGAGAGCGACACCCAGCAACAAGCTGCCGAACATCACCGCGAGCTTTATCAGCGAAAGGAGAAGGAACCCCT
>JBDGZZ010000192.1:0-8634 GCA_039588335.1 Gemmatimonadota bacterium
CTCGATTACCTCTATTTCCTGCAGTCCCTGGGTGATCCAATCCGCCGCCATGCTACCCAACAGGGCCAGCGCCGTGTCTCCGGTACGGTTCGCAAGCGGTAGGACGACGACCCGGTCCGGGTTGAGGTCAGGATCCTCGTCAAGTTCGCTGAGGATCCCGACCACAACTATGAGCACCACAATAAGGACCCACGGGATAGCTACTTTGGTGCGCCACCGCCTAGGCGTTGGAGTCCTATGCGTTGGAGTCGGGCTCGGTGCCGCTCCCGAATCCAAGGTCTCGGCTAACTGGTGTGCCCTACTGAACCGATCTGCCGGCGTTTTGGCCAACGCGCGCGATATTGCCGCGGCAATGTGTTCCGGAACCGCGGGGCGAAGGTTCCTGATGGGCCGTGGTTCGGTGGTCAGGTGCTGTCTGGCCACACTTTCGGGGGTGGGTCCGGTGAAAGGTGGGGTCCCCGCCAGCATCTCGTATAGCACACATCCCAGACTGTATATGTCACTCCGTCCATCCAACTCTGCCGTGCCCGCCCCCTGCTCTGGACTCATGTACGGAGGAGTACCCATGGCCATTCCCGATAGGGTCAGCCGAGTGCCGCTCGCCGCCGTAATGGCATGGGCAATTCCGAAGTCGGTGACCTGGGCATGGCCACCGTGCAATAGGATGTTTTCAGGCTTGACGTCCCGATGCACTACTCCCTTGTCGTGCGCGCTGGCGAGAGCGCCTGCCACATCACGAGTGATGGTCAGCGCCTCGTCCAGCGGCAGCTGGTTCTCTCGCTCCAGCCGGTCGCGCAAGGACTCGCCGGCGATGTACGGCATGACATAGTAAAGGTATCCTTCGGCGTTACCTGAATCGTGCAGCGGCACTATATGAGGATGGTTGAGTTTCGCCGCGATCTTGATCTCTCGTAGGAAGCGCTCAACGCCCAGCGTCGCGGCCAGCTCGGGCCGCATCACCTTCACTGCGACGTCTCGTTCATGGCGGAGATCCCAAGCCAGGTACACGGTTGCCATCCCTCCGGCCCCGATCTCTTTCTTTATGCGGTAGCGGAACCGGAGAGGGAGAACTTACCGTCGCTTCGGCCGGGTCCGAACCGCTCGAGGGAACCGCCTCCCTAACAGCAACGTCGTTGCGTGAGCGCACGCTCTCTATGAGTGCTACCGTCTCCGGGGACGGTTCCAACTCCAGCTCGTCCGCCAGCCGTCGGGCAAAGGCCTCGTACTCTCGGACTGCTCCTGATCGATCGCCTAGCTGGTCCAGCAGCTGGATCACCCGGCGAAGGAGCCTCTCGTCCAACGGGTTCAGATTGCGGGCGTGGCGACTCCAATGACCGGCGGCGACAGTGTCGTGCCTGGCCGCCTGGTGGTTAGCCAGCTCCCAGGCGGCAGCTGCAGCTCGTTCCCTGAGCTGCTTGCGTCGTTCGTCCAGCCAGCGCTCGAACTCCGGAGCATCCGGTACGTAGAGGCCCTGCAACAGATCTCCCCGGTAGAATCCCAGCGCTGTCTCTCGATCTCCCCGGTCCAGAGCTTCCTCAAATGCCTCCACGTCGCACCAGAATTCGTCCTGCGACAAGGAGACCTCGTCATCGCCCCGGGTGACAACAACCCTCTCGCCGAGGAAACGGCGGATGCGGTAGAGCGATTGGCGCACCGCGCTGCGCGCCCGATCCTGGTCGAGTTCTGACCAGAATAGTCCGATCAGCGAGTCCCGTCGGTGAAAGCCTCGCGCAGGGCCGGCGGATAGGTAGGACATGAGCCCGAACAGCTTGGGTCGGGCAAGCACAGCCCCCGGATCGGAACCCTCAGGTCCCGCAAGCTCGGCCGGACCAAGTGCGCGAAACTCGATCATCGATCAAATAGGCTGTGGGTCACTCTGGTACAACTCCTGGGAGACGGGAGGGAGACAGCGTGGAGACGCAACCGGCCTATCCTGTCGCAAAGGTAGGCCGGACGGGCAGGTCGGGCAAATTCCCCGGTCCGGCACAGAAAAGAACCGGAAAACATAAGGGAGGATACCATGAGACGGATACTAACCACCACAGCGACTGCGCTCGCGGCGGCCTGGTCGATCGGTTGCGTAGAAGTCAGCGGACCGATGATAGAAGGTCCAGATTGGAAGTTCCCGTTCGATACAGCCGGAATCGATTTCGAGTGGAGTGGGCGGATCGCTCAGGGCGATCAGATTGAAATCAGGGGTGTGTTCGGAGGAATTAGGGCGGCTTCGACGCCGGGGAGCGACGTGTCGGTCACCGCTAGGAAGATCGGTCCCTGGGATGACGTTTCAGAGGTGGACGTCGAGGTTGTCGTGCACGCCGGTGGTGTCACGATCTGCGCTGTCTATCCTGATGTCCCGGGGCATCGACCCAACCAATGTGGAGCCGGCGACGACGGCTACGTCTCGGTGCGAGACAGCGCTGGAGGTAGAGTCAGAGTTGAGTTCACCGTACTGGTACCCGAAGGAGTGACGTTCGTGGGTCGGACTGTGAACGGTGACGTGGAGGCGCTGGACATGCTGAGTGACGCGTTTCTGAGCACGGTTTCCGGTGACGCACGTGTGTCCACGACGGGTATAGCGAGTGCTATGACCGTGTCAGGGTCGATCAGCGCATCAATCGGCGGGGCCGATTGGGGTCGCAATCTAGAGTTCCTGACCGTGGCCGGCGACATATACGTGACCGTCCCTTCAGAGACCAACGCCGATGTGGAGGCTAGCGTTCAATCTGGCAGCATTACGTCCGATTTCCCGCTTACCCAAGACTCATCCGGTGATAAGCGTGGTACGATAGGGAGCGGCGGATGGATGCTACTGCTTGCTACCGTGGACGGTGACATCCTGCTGGAGCGCGGGAGTTAGAAGAGGCTCGGAGGCAATAAACGGCGTTCCCACCTGTTGAGGTGGGGACGCCGTTGCCTACCTCACGGTCAAATGAGACCCATCGTCCACATCACCCACACTGCTGCAAACGATGCTGTCCCACCGACAAACGTCACGCCACCGTAACCAAGCAACGCTTCTTTGACCTCGAGCTTGCTGAGCGAAGTACAGACCCAGAAATAGCTGGAGTTGACGTACTTGATGATCACCGACCCCGACGCGCCGGAGAGCATTGCGGCTTCAGCAGAGAGATCGAGAGCACCGAGCATGGGCGCAACCAGAGAAGCGGCGGTGATTACACCCACTGTCGTTGAGCCGGTGAGCATATTGCCTATGACGCCGATCATGAACGGGAGCAGGATAGACGGCAGACCGTAGGCGGCGAACATGTCGGCAACAAAATCGACGGCTGGAGTGCCTTTCAGTATGGCGGAGAGTGAACCACCGAGACCGGTGACGACCAATATCATGGCAGCGGTCTTGAGGCCATCCTTGACCCATGCATTCACCGTGTCTGTCTTCTTTTCCTTGCCTCCGATGTTACGATAGGCAAGCCACAGCCCGATCGTAAGGGCTACCACCGGCCAGCCGATATATCCCAGGACCTCCCGCACGACGTGACCTTCATCGAGCAGCAGGTTGGCAACGCTCTGCCCGCTGATGAGAACGACCGGAATGGCGATTGGCGCGTAGGAACTCAGGGTCGACGGAACCCGCTCACCTGCTGCAGCTTCGAGGAAATCGTTGTCCTTGTACTCCTCCGATGGTTGCGTCTTGATTCTGGGCCCAGCGACATACTGGCCCCAGATCCAGCCCGCCACCGAGCCTACCAGACAGGCAATGGATCCGAAGATGATGGTCTTGCCTATATCGGCACCTACGAGGGCGGCCGCTGCAAGCGGCCCGGGTGTCGGCGGAACGATGGCGTGGGTGAGCTGCAGCGCCCCGACCAGTCCGATCGACATCGTGCCCATGCCCACACCCATTGCGTGCGCGGCGGAGTGCACCAACGGATTCAGGATCACGTAGGCAACGTCGGAAAAAATCGCTATGCCCAGAATGAATCCTGTGAGAGTCAACGCGAAGGGCATCCGCTTGGCACCGACCAGCTTTACCATCGACCTTGTTATGACTTTTATTGCTCCGGTGTGACGCAACGCCTCGGCTATGATCGATCCCAGCACGATCACGATGCCGATCTTTCCGAGCGTGTTGCCGAAACCCTGCTCAAACGCATCGATGAAGTTGTTCCGCCGGATTCCCGGGAGTACACCGAACAACAGAATTGGCAGTAGCAATGCCAGAAAGACGTGCCACTTCCATCTGGCTATCAACAACATGAGTAGCACTACGCATCCTGCAAAACCGACGAGTGCGAGGACCACATTAGCAGTTACCGCAGTAGATGGATCCATGAAGCTTTCCGGTTGGTCGCTGGGCTAGTCGGCTTGGCAATATGCCAGGTATTCGAGTGCGGCGTTCACGCCGCCTTTCTTGTGCGGTACACCGGCTAGTTCCAATCCCATCTCCACACCGCATAGTGTGCCGGCCAGCATCAGGTCGTTCAAGTCCCCTAGATGTCCGATGCGGAACACCCGTCCCTTCACCTTACCCAGGCCGGTGCCAAGCGACATGTCGAAGCGTTCCAGTATCAACTGACGCAGTTTGTCGGCGTCATGGCCTTCAGGCATCAATACCGCTGTGAGTGTGTCAGAGTGCTCAGACGGGTTGAGGCTGCAGATCTCGAGCCCCCATTCGCGTACAGCCGCACGAGTGGCATGTGCGAAGCGGTGGTGGCGATCGGACACGTTTGCCAACCCTTCTGCCAACAACATGTCGAGGGCGACGTCTAGTCCGAACAGCAGGTTGGTGGGTGGTGTATACGGGAAGAACCCGCCTTCATTCATCTTGAGCACAGGTCCCCAGTCCCAGTAGGACTTCGGGAACTTTGCCGATTCTGCTGCTGCCACAGCCTTGTCACTCACGGCATTGAACCCGAGTCCCGGTGGTAGCATCAATCCTTTTTGAGATGCACAGATTGTAACGTCGACGCCCCACTCCTCGTGGCGGTAGTCGATGGAACCGAGTGAAGAGACGGCGTCTACCAATAAAAGGGCAGGGTGGGCTGCCGCGTTCATTGCTTCGCGCACCTTGGCCACTCGACTGGTGATACCGGTGGAGGTCTCGTTGTGCACCACCATCACGGCCTTGATGGTCCGGTTCCCGTCATCCCGGAGCTTCGTTTCCACGACTGACGGGTCCACTCCACGTCGCCAGTCACCCTCGACCCACTCTACCTCCAGACCGAGTCGAGTAGCGACGTCGCGCCATTGGACGGCGAACTGTCCGGTCTCGAATGCTAGTACCCGGTCGCCTGGTGAGGTTGTGTTGACTAGTGCTGCCTCCCAGGCGCCGGTTCCGGACGACGGGAACAACAACACCGGCCCGGACGTCTGGAACACCAATCTTAGGCGGTCGAAGAGCTGCAGGGTAAGCTGCGCGAACTCAGGTCCCCGGTGGTCGATCGTCGGCCGCGCCATCGCCCGCAGAACCGCTTCAGGTGTGTTGGATGGTCCGGGTATCTGAAGGAAATGGCGTCCCGATTTGGACGGTGCCGAGTCAGTCATCCATCAATCTCCAGCGGGGCGTGGCGGCGGGACCCCACCGCTGCGCGTATCAGTTGCGTGATGACTATGATCTAGATGAGGTGATAACAATGGTCTAATCCTAGAGGAATCTCAAATGCCGCCTCAGTAGCCGGAAATTCGCCGGCTCGATCCGAGGTCCAGCAGCGGCCCGCTTTTTGCTTGACTGTCCGGATGCGTCCGGTTACACATAGTAGCACGTTCCTAACGGGCGAAAGGCAGGTCGTTGTGATCGGTAAGGCCGAGGGCAGGTATTATTACTATTGGTGCGATCCACATTTCAAAATGGGGCTGCCTGAGGCTGACTGATTCACTTCTTCAATCGATTTCAACAAAGCCGCGGGCAATTCACTCGCGGCTTTTTCATTGCGGAGGGATCTGAGCATGAAGACATATGATGTACGTGTAAGAGAATTCGTCCCTCTCATTTCACCAGCGGTTCTGCAGCGAGAGATGGCTGAAACGGCCCAGTCGGGGGACACGGTGGTGGCGGGCCGACGCGTAATCCAAGGCATGATTGAGCACGAGGATCCGCGGATGCTGGTGGTAGTAGGTCCCTGCTCCATCCACGACCCGAACGCAGCCCTCGAGTACGCCGAGAGACTCAGCAGACTCAGAGATCGGGTGCAGGATACGATGTACCTAGTGATGCGCGTGTATTTCGAGAAGCCTCGAACCAACCTGGGATGGAAAGGATTGATCAACGATCCGCACCTGGATGGATCATGTGATATGATGGAAGGGTTGCGTCTTGCCCGGAGTCTGTTGCTTCAAATAACCAGTATGGGTCTGCCCACAGCAACCGAGCTGCTGGACCCGATCACTCCGCAATACATTGCCGGCCTTGTGTGTTGGGCTGCCGTTGGCGCCCGCACTACCGAGTCCCAAACTCATCGGGAAATGGCCAGTGGTCTATCGATGCCTGTGGGGTTCAAGAACCATACGGACGGGAGCCTCAGCTCCGCGATCAACGCCATGATAGCGGCGGGTTCGCCGCAGAGCTTTCTGGGCATCGACCCAAACGGGCAGTCGAGCATCGTGCAAACGAGAGGGAATCCGTACACACACATCGTCCTGCGGGGAGGTCGCCGGCCAAACTACGATTCTGCCAGCATTGGAGCAGCTTTGGAGATGCTCCGTGACAACGGATTGCCACCGGCCATAATGGTGGACTGTTCGCATGGCAATTCTCGAAAGAGACACCACGAGCAGACAGTAGCGTGGAACGACGTGGTTGATCAGCGCGTGGCTGGCAACGACTCGATAATCGGATTGATGTTGGAGAGCAACTTACATGAGGGCAGGCAAGACTTGTCTGGAGGCTCAAACACCCTGGAGTACGGTGTTTCGATCACGGACGCTTGCATTTCGTGGGAAGCCACGGAGGCGTTGGTCCTCGAAGCGCACGAGCGACTGCAAAGCCGGTCCCGATTCATCCCCCTTCGAGCAACCTCTTAGCCCGCACTGGATTGTAGGCACCACACGGACAGAAGCGTGCCAACGTGGCCGCTGCCTCCTCCGGACTGCGGCGTCCTTCTTTGACCAGGTCGAGCATCTTCTTGGCGAGATTCGAAGAGACCATTCCGTGCCCGCACATTGTCGACAGCATGAGAACTTGTCTGTCGGGCAAGCGATCGTGAGGATCGTCAAAGCCAAGTGAGTACTCGACGCTGTGACGTTGGATACCACAATCGGTTGCTATCTCCTTGGCGCCGTCGACTGAGGTCGCCACGTTGATGGAGAGGCCGAGGTCGGCCTCAACCAGGTCGCCCAAGCACGCTGCCGCTTTTTCGCGCGAGTCAAAGACGGCCGCGGTCGTCGCAGTTCTGTGCACACCATCGATGACGCTGCCCTGATCTGAACTGACCGGCCGGTTCCAATGGACCGAAGGCTTGAGCTTGGCCGACGGCCGGTAACTTCCAAAATCCGAGTTGCCCAGGTTGACCGGATCATGTTTGGCACAGATGCGCAAGAACGTACGCAACTTCTCCACTGCTCCCTCTTCGTTCTTGCCCTTGCATGCAATGGCGAAGATGATGTAGTCGTCGCGAAAACTCTCTGCTTCGCCGTACCGGTGCAGGGTATTGGTCATTGGACCTCCCCGGCCGGTTGGACATTGGTGACCCGACCGAGACCCACGTTTGTCTTTGCCCGCTCGAGCGTGTAGTCGCGGTCAGCGAGAATCGGCGCGAGCGTGGTGTCGTTGCCGCTTTCGTCGCACCGCGTAGACACACCGACTGATATTACCGTGTCTATGCGTTTCGCCACGGCGTGCACTGTGCTGAGTACCTGCGGTACCTCGTCGACTGTCGTTTTGATCTCCACAATAGCTGACAGGATCTTCTCATCGAGGAGGTCTTCCTTCAGCGACCCCGTTTCTTGATCTGTCATCAGGTGCGTGATCGGGTTCTTGGCCTCGAAGTTGACGCCAATCTCGGCCAACGCGGTGGTCATTGTCTGGATGTGGTAAAACCGCACACCGATGCCAGGTCGTCCGAACTCGATCACGTAACCGACTTCTCCGACGCCGACTCGGTGCGACACGTCATTGGTCTTCACTTCCTCCGTGCCACGGCCGTGGATTCCGGTAGACGTGTGCTCCACGAGCGGGTCGCTGAACACACGCCGCACTATGCGCGGCCACGACAGGTCTTCCATTACGAATGCCGCAGTAGGGCAAACGTCTGGCTCTGGCTCGAAACGGAACCGAAAGAACTTGGCGATGCGGCGAACTGCCCGGACCATCATCGGGTTCAAGTGCTCCTGACTCATGCCACGGTAGCAGGTGCTGCACTCCACACACTCATCGTAGTCAATCGTCGCTCGGTTGATCGATGTATCAATGGAAATGGCGCCCATTGGACACACTGGGACGCAGTTGGCACAGGCTACACACTTGGCTGGATCAATCTGCACAGCGACCCCCCCGGTACTACCGTTGGATTGACTAAGATAAGATTTCGATCCCGTTGCGCGAGTGGCAACGGATGGGAAGGGATGCGGCCGCGTTCATCGGCCACTTTCCGCGTCAATCCGCGGCCGAAACCATCTGCATCCGCGTTCATCAGCCTGTTTCTGGGTCAATCCGCGGCCGAAACCCTTGACCGGACG
>JBDGZZ010000193.1:0-7709 GCA_039588335.1 Gemmatimonadota bacterium
CGACGTCAACATACTGGCTGTGTCCATTCCTCCCGGCTCCGGCCGTGGCGTGATTTCCATCGGGTTGGAGGCTACAAGCCGCTAGTGGCCATGGCCATCGGAGCGTTTGACCCGGCTGCCTGGAGTGGCATCGTCCTTTCGGATCGCCCCGGCCGCGGATTTGCCATCAGATTCGCTATTGAACGAGACGGTGAGCGTGCCGACGGATACGACCTCATGCACATCGTCCACGAAGTGGGGCCACACGCTCCCGATCACAGCTACGCCCGTATCTCCTTCGACACATACCTTCCGCTTGGCAAAGGGCATGACACCGCAACGGTGACAAAGACAGGTAGAGTCGCCGGCCTCACTCTCGAGTGGTCTGTTGTTGACCGCGACACGGTAATTGGGAAGCTCGATATCTCGTACTCGGGAGCGCTGGAGATGCGCGGGTATTACCCGTGGGATTGGGCGGGCGTATGGCTGATGGCGCCAAACGCGCGCGGAACCACCACAGATGCCGAGCGCGTAAGTCTGCGCGGAGTGACCGGAGACGGTGAGTCGTCGCTGTTGGTGACGCTGCGGCATCGAGCAGGCTCCGGAGAGCCCCGAACGGCGGAGGTAGCGGTCGACCAGAATGGAGATGCACTAGTCACGTTTGGCGTGACGAGCGGCGACCGGCTCTATTTCGTCGCCACCCTCTCCGATGACGAAACTGACATACCGATTTCACCGCTGCTGTCTGCAGATCCCGACGCAATAGATGTGGCCCTCACGGATGCGCTCAACTCATACCAAAGGTCGAGGGTCAAGGTGACCGGCCATTGGGAGGGATTGGCTAGCTCGATCTCGAACAATCTCAATTGGATGGTATCGATCAAGCCCGAGTCAGGTCGGCGTTACACTCCCGCAGGTCGGCGGTGGATATTCCCCAGTCCCGATGGCGAGCGCGACCATTGGACCACGTTCTGTTGGGACAGCTTCTTGAACGGCCTCGAGCTGGGCGTTGAGAGCCCCATGCAGGCTCGTGATACTCTGCTGGCAGTTCTGGAAACACAGTACGAAAACGGGAATGTCCCCAATTGGCGTGGCCGCTACGCGGGTACCCCCGATCGATCTCAACCTCCGCTGGGGTCATTCGCTGTACTCAAGCAGTACTTGCGCACCGGTGATACCTCGTTGCTGGAAGAAGCGTTCCCCTACCTCGAACGGTGGTCGGACTGGTGGAGAACACCAATGAGAAGGGGAGCACGGCGTGACGGTAATGGAAATGGGCTGTTCGAGTGGGGATGCGACGTCGAGTTGCTACTCGAATCTCCCGCCTCCTGGGAGAACGAGGCAAGTCACCACCAGATGGCAGCGTGGGAATCGGGACAAGACGATCTCCCCAATTGGGATGACGCTCGCTGGGTAGAAGACGCTCAGACATTCGATCTCGACTGCGTCGATCTCAACTCTCTACTGGCTCTCGACCTCGACTGCCTGTCGTTGATAGCGAGTGAATTGGGACAGGAAGCTACCGCCAAGCGCTATCGCACTCTGCATGCAGAACTGGCGGCCCGGATCAACGAGGTCTTATGGGATGACAAACATGGGATGTACATGGACCGTTTCTGGAACGGTGACTTTTCGCCTCGCATGGCTGCGTCAAACTTCTATCCGCTGGTTGCCGGCGTACCGGACGGCCGACAAGCCAACCGAATGCTCGAGACGCTGTTGAACGAGACAAAGTTCTGGGGACGCCATGTTCTGCCAACTATCAGTCGAGACGACTCCGCCTTTGACGATCAGCAGTACTGGCGGGGCACGATATGGCCACCTCCCAACTATCTCGTCTATCAAGGACTGCGGCGCTACCGGTTCGATGAGGTTGCTGGCGAGCTAGCATCGAGGAGCGTAGACCTGTTCCTGCGGAGTTGGAGGGACTACCAACTCTGCCGCGAGAACTACGACAGTCTAACCGGCGAAGGAGGCGGGCACACATACCAGAGCTGGGGCCCGCTGTTCGCCCTGATGGGAGTGGAAGAATTCACTGACATCACCCCCTGGGAGGGCCTCCGAATCGGAAGTTTGGCACCACCCCCATCTACTTCGCTGCATAGCATTACGATTCGTGAGAACAAGTACGACGTGGACTTCTTGTCACCAGGAATCAGTGTGGCAGTGAATCGGAGACAGCTTCTACAAGCTGACAGACCAATCGTACTCCGTTGGACGGCATTCGACGGCAATATGCTCGCGGCGGACACACTGTCTCTCGAACCAGTCACCATGGCTGTCTTCCTGGGAACCGAGCATGTGAGGCTGGTGCTCGATGGCAAGGCGACCGATCAGATTGGGCGGCATCTCCAGATTCCTGCTGGCAAACACCGCGTCTCTGTTTCAGCCAGCGGTACCTGAAGAAACGAAAACCCCCCGGGCAATTTACCCAGGGGATTGACGTCATGTGTCTGCTCGAGGTAAGGCCAGCGGGCTAGGACCCACCCATGACTGAGTCCCTCAACGCCTTGAACTCAGTGCCATCGCGCCAATTCGGGAAGGTCGATTCATTCGCGATGCGGTAGCCAACGGCAAAATACAGCTGCAGATCAGCGATGGCACCGGTGAGATCCCAGTCACTGCTATACTCGTCCGACGGTTTGTGGTAATTCTGAGCCCGGTACTCATCTCTCTTTTCCTGGCTCCACTCCGTGCCGTGTTCAACGTGGTCCGTGCCCTCACCGGGATACAGGGCCGGTATACCCACCTTGGCGAAATTGAAGTGGTCGGAGCGATAGTAATAACCGGCTTCAGGCTCAGGGTCGGGAATGACGACACGATCGTGGTCGGCCGCGGCTTCTACGAGGTAGTCGTCCAACTCCGAGTTACCGTAACCCACGATGGTTACATCATGCATCGGGCCCAGGATGTTGAGTCCATCGATATTGAGCGCAGCGACTGTCTTCTCCGGAGAGAAGATGGGGTTCGCGCCGTAATACGCTGAACCGAGGAGGCCCTGCTCTTCCGCGGTTACCGCAAGGAAGACTACGGAGCGCGCGGGGGGATTCGCCAACGACACAAACGCTTCCGCCAACTCGAGGAGAGCGGCTGTACCCGTAGCGTTGTCCAGAGCGCCGTTGTAGATCTGGTCGCCCTCGAGGCTCAGATCAGTGCCGAAATGGTCCCAGTGCCCCATGTAGACGAAGTACTCTTCGGGACGCTCATTCCCCGGCAACAACGCCACCACGTTGTGAGACGTCGATTGTTGGATCGTGTTCCGCAGCGACAGTGATGCCCTCAAGTCGAGCGGTACTGACTTGAAGCCCTGTTGGACCGCCAGGGTTTTCAGGGAGTCGAAGCTCAAGCCAGCCTGGTCGAAGATGGTACTTGCTGTCTCGAGTGATACCCACCCTTCCACAGCCACCCGCGACATGTTGTTGTCCTCGGCAACGAGCCCGAACTGAGGCCCCGACCAGCTTCCCTGCACCGTTCCCCACGGATAGGCTGCCGGCTCGGTCTCGTGCACGATCAGTGCACCTGCCGCGCCCCGCTTGGCGGCCTCTTCGAACTTGTAAGTCCAACGGCCGTAGTACGTCATCGAATTGCCGTTGAACAACGCTTGGTCCTGAGTTGCGTAGCCCGGATCGTTCACCAACATGACGACCGTCTTTCCGCGAACGTCGAGACCTTCGTAGTCGTTCCAATCGTACTCAGGCGCGACGATGCCATAGCCGACGAACACCATTTCCGAGTTCGTAATCGCGGCTCGCCCTACTACTCTCTGGGTCCAAACCATGACTTCATCGCCATAACCGAATCGGTTGGCTCCACCACCGCCCTGCACCAGCAACGAGGTGTTTGGATCTGCCGTGATTGAGACCAGCGGCACTTCCTGGAAGTAGCTGTCTCCATTGCCGGGTTGAAGACCGAGTTTCTCGAACTCCGTTTTCAAGTAGTTGATCGTCTTCTCTTCGCCCGGTGACGAAGGTCCACGGCCCTCGAACTCGTCCGAGGCAAGCACCTGGATGTCAGCGGTGAGATCATCCACCGTGATGGTTTCCGACGCGGCTTCGAGCTGCCGGTCACCACCACACGCACCCACCGCGAGCAGTGAAAACCAGAGTAGGCATCTACGATTTGCTGCCAACGAGAATTTCATTGTGTCCCTCATTCGGGAGGGTGGGATGTCGGATCGAGACCGGCGTACCACACGACGCGCGGTGTTGGAAAAGTAACCGGGCGGGAACCGGCCTATAAGGGGCTGCTGCCGGCTCGCTGCCCTTCTTTCCCGCGCCGGGACTTCCCTCGCCGCCGCTCCAGGCGCGCGCCTAGTAACAGCACCAGAGCACCGCCATAGAGGATCGGATCTCTGGTATCGGCCTTGACCAACCAAAGGAAGTGGAGGACCCCCCCCGCCGCCGCCACATACACCAGCTTGTGCAGCCTGGCCCACGTTCGGCCTCCGAGGCGTTTCACCATCCCCTTTGTCGAGGTCAGTGCGAGCGGAATGAGCAGGACGAAGCTCGTGAACCCTACAGTAATGTACGGCCGGTTCAATACGTCGTCGGCTACGTCAGCGAAGGAGAAGAATTGATCCAACACGATGTACGTGGCGAAGTGGAGTGCGACATAAAAGAACGCAAACAAGCCGATCATGCGCCGCAACCTGATCAGCTGAGACCAGCCACTCAGCCGCATGATCGGCGTCACAGCCAGTGTCACCAGCAGTATCGTCAAGCCCCATCGACCGGTACGATGTGTTACATCCTCAATGGGGTTGGCGCTCAGGTTGCCGCTGAGTCCGTCCCACAACAGCCACGCCGCCGGCACCAGCAACGCGAAGAATACCACGGGTTTGACCACCCATCTGGTGAGTTCGCCGCTGGTCACGAGGCTACCTAGTAGTTCTGCTGCAGATCCATCCCATTGTAGAGATTCCCAACCTGGTCTGCATAACCGTTGAACATCAGGGTGTTCTGTTTGAACAACTTACCTATTCTGCGCTCGCGCCTCTGGTTCCACCGCGGATGGTCTACGTCCGGGTTGACGTTCGCATAGAAGCCGTACTCACGGGGGATCGCTGCGTTCCAGGTCGTCACCGGTTGCGTCTCTACCAAGCGGATTCTCACGATCGATTTGATACTCTTGAAGCCGTACTTCCACGGCACGACCAACCGGATCGGAGCACCGTTCTGGTTGGGCAGCTCTTTGCCGTAGAGCCCCGTGGCCAGAATCGTGAGCGGGTGCATTGCCTCATCCATCCGCAAAGCTTCGAGGTAGGGCCATGGCAGAACGGCCCGCCGTTGACCAGGCATTTGTTCCGGATCGTGCAGGGTCACGAACTGGACGAACTTCGCCTTTGACGTCGGTTCAACCTCTTTCAGGAGATCTGCCAAGGGAAAACCAAGCCACGGAATCACCATCGACCACGCCTCCACGCAGCGCAAGCGATACACACGCTCTTCCGTCGGATGGGCCGACATGACCCCGTCGATATCGAATACCCTGGGCTTCATTACCTCGCCCTCTACGGCCAGTGTCCACGGACGTGTCCGCAGCGTGTGCGCGTTGCGTGCAGGATCCTCCTTGCCAGTCCCGAACTCGTAGAAGTTGTTGTAACTCGTCACCGAGTCGTACGGTGTCAGCTCGTCATCCTGCGTCGTTGGCCTTGCCAGCCGGCCGATCGGGCCCACCGCTGCAATTGCAGCAGCGCCTGCCGCAGCACCCAAGAACTGTCGTCTGTTCCAGTACACCGACTCGTCAGTGATCTCGGAAGTCTTGATGTCACTCGGGTGTCTAATCAGCATAGTCTCTCCTGGCGGCCGATTCGCGCCGATGTTCCACAAGTTTTCAAAGTCGTCACACCAACGTAGCACCAGCCGCCGGCTGGCTGACAAAGAAGTTGCCATTCAGTCCAACGGCAGCGGAGTAGGTCGCCTGAACCTCAGAGATGAACGATTCAGCCTGATCAGATGCAACCAGGGCCACCGCACAGCCACCGAAGCCGGCTCCCGACATGCGAGCACCGAAACATCCGGCATGTTCGCGAGCCGCCGACGTGACCACATCTAGTTCCTCGCTCGACACCTCGTACAGATTGCGCAGGCTCTCGTGCGACTCGTTCATCAGCCGTCCCGCCTCCGTCGGGTTCTCCTGGGCGACTGCCGCCGCGAAAGCCGCCGGCCGCCCTGTCTCTACGACAACGTGCATGGCCCTCTTATAACACATAGAGTCCATCCCATGTTCCATCTCAGCCAAGCGGTCTCGATCAACATCTCTCAACGCTCGGACATCCGGGTGCTTCTTCCGAACGGCCGCGACCGCAGCTTCACAGCTCTGTCTCCGGTCATTGTATTCACTGGCAGTAAGCGAGCGGCGCACACCGGTGTCCATTACGACAATCTTGAGACTATCTGGGATCGGAACGGGAATTGCCTCCAGGCTCCGACAATCGAGCATCAGAGCGGACCCGAGCCTGGAAGCTGCAGCTGCGAATTGGTCCATGATCCCACAGCGGACCCCGACATACTGGTTCTCAGCCAACTGAGCGATGGACGCCATCCTGACCGGGTCCCACTCGAGTTGCGACACATGGCACAGGGCGCGGGCAACCGCAATCTCCAGCGCGGCAGAAGATGACAGGCCCGCGCCGATCGGAACGTTGCCGGCCACTACTAGGTCAGCCGCCTGGACCTTCTCGCCTCTTTCACGCAGGGCCCAAGCTACTCCCGCCACGTAGCCGAACCATCCCGAATCGCTCGCTGGCCGCAGACCGCTCAGTGGAGCTTCCACGGTCTCCGCGAATCCCACTGAATGGGCACGCAAAACGTCATCGCCGCGTGGAGCAATCGCGACTACCGCATATCGCTCGATCCCCATTGGCAACACATACCCGTCATTGTAGTCGGTGTGCTCTCCAATGAGGTTCACGCGACCCGGTGCCACCGCGACCATCGGCTCCGGGGCGTAATCGAACAGTCTTGCGAATCGTGTCCGCGCTAGGTCTGATAAGATCGCATTCATGAACTCGCCCTTGTCGTCTCGATATGGGCACGGAGGATTCCAAGATGAGAAACCGAAGCTAGCCCTCCCACAGGCATCAGGGAACTGCTGGAGGTGGCGAGTGTTTACCTGTTGAGGGGGTAGTCTCTCCAAACCGGTCCGGTATGGGGATTCGGTGTATATTTATAATGCGGTTGTGTAGCCCGGGTCAGCAGCAACCTAGTCAGTCTCGACGAGTGGCGGATAGCAGGTGCAGAGTGGACTCGCCGAGGTGGAGGGGCAAGCCATGTCGAAGCACCCTGGTCGGCTGCAAAGGATGGCCCTCGGATTGGCCGCTGTAGTAGTGTCGACCCCCGTTCCCCTCGGCGCACAGGCAGTCGGTACGATTTCAGGTCGCGTACTCGACGCCATCTCCCGCGAACCGATAGCCGACGTGATAATAAGCGTTGTTGGTTCGGATTTGACCACCGGCACCGACAAGGACGGTCGCTACACCATCGACAGCATTGCGGCCGGATTGGTCAGGGTCAAGGCTCAGATCCTAGGGTACGTACCCATAACGACCGACTACTACACAGTCCTTCCGGACTCCACTGAAGAGGTGGACTTTGGACTCGCCCCCGTGTTATACCAACTCGAGGGCATCGAAGTAACGGGCGAGCGCCCTACCCGGCAATGGAGGGCACACCAGGGCTCACAAGTTCTCACGAAGGAAATGATCCCACAGCGCGGTGACATCCTATCCG
>JBDGZZ010000194.1:0-7679 GCA_039588335.1 Gemmatimonadota bacterium
GTTCCCTGTCACCAGGTCCACGTATCCGTCCAAGTCGAGATCGACGAAAACAACGCCGAAGGTGAGCATCAACATCGATTCTCTGGTGAGCCTTGCGCTACCGGCGAAGTCCTGAAATAGCTCGCTGCCTATCTGCGTGTAGAGCGATAGCGGCTCCCGTGAGAAGTTGCCGATGACAATCGACAACTTGCCGTCGCCATTGATGTCGGCTACGTCCACACCCATTCCGGCCCGAGCACGACCGAATTCGTCGAATCCAATGCCGGCTCGCATTCCAACATCCGTGAAGCTGCCATCGCCATCGTTCAGATAGAGAAAGTTGCGCTCGGTGTCGTTTGCGACCACGATGTCCGGCCAATCGTCGCCATTTATGTCAGTAATAGAGACGCCGAGTGATTTTCCCTCCGGATTGAACACCCCGGCTTCTCTGGTAACGTCACGGAACGAACTTCCACCCTGATTGCGATAGAGCCGGCACGACTCCCCCTGATATTGCTGTGGCGTAGCGTATGACTTGTTCTTGCCATCCAGCGTAGTGAATAGATCCGTCTCCGGAGTCCACTGCACATAGTTGCAGACGAACAGATCGACCCATCCATCACGGTCAACGTCTGTCCACGCAGCCGCTGTCGACCAGGTCGGCGGCTGTCCCGAACCGGCAGCATGTCCAGTCACCTTCATTCCCGCCGTCACATCGACGAACGTCCCGCCATCATTGCGCAACAGCTTGTTGTCACCGACCGCCGTGATGTAGATGTCCGGATCTCCATCTCCATCGAAATCGGCAAATGCTACTCCCATCCCGTACAGAGTGATATCGAGATTGGAGGAGCGTGTCACGTCCTCGAACGTCCCGTCTCCCAGGTTGCGATATAGGCGAGGCGTTGCAGACAACCCGCCTCGGGCATGCCCTGGCCACTCCGAACTGTTCACCAAGAAGAGATCTGGCAGGCCGTCGACATCATAGTCCAGAAATCCTCCGCCGCTGCCCATGGTTTCGGGCATCCACTTTTCTCCAAATGCGCCAGTCTCATGAACGAAGTCAATACCAGCGGAGGCGGCAATGTCTGTGAAACGCAGCAGGGTTTCACGTCCAACCGTGTCGACGCTGGCATAGCTGGCACTTGCATACGCAGGATCCGCATCGCGAGCAGACGACTCTCTCTCTCCGCACGCCTGCACGCAAGCGATCAGCGCCGGGAACACCATGCGACCCACCCGGAAGCTCCCGATGTGTATTGGCGGCGCAGAATGCTTGCAGGTCAGCAACAGCCTTCTCTCCTCATCTCTGCTCTCCGTTGCCACGAACTAGCGTGATCTGATGCGTGCGAATCTTCTGTGCCATCAAGTTCGCACCCGGGTTTTCTAGCCTGTAGTTCCGGGTGATCTCCAGGGCAGACTCATCGATCGAGTAGTAGGCGTAGGCAGAGGCAGCCCGGTCCGCTTCCACGTCACGACCCAAAGCCCGATAGCACAGCATTTGATGATAGTGTGCAATGCGGTCCTCAGGATCGATCGCGAGAACTTCGTCATAAGCCCCAATGGCATCCTCGTACTGACGGTTCAGGTAATAGCTGCGCCCTAGGTTGCGCCACGCAGCACGGTCTCCGGGGAAGACCTCCAGCACTCGCCGGTAGGCAGACACAGCATCATCATAGCGACCGTCTTCTTGCCGAAGCACACCCCACACCCACGCAGCCTGAGCATCACCAGGCGCAATGGCCTCACTCGCCCGCAGGTGTTCATAGGCCCGCTCGATGTTCCCGTCGCTTATGGCGGTCTTGGCGAGGTTGATGGGGCCATCCTTCCGGTCGGGTGCGAGCACACTGACCTGTGAGAAAGCCCGGGCGGCTCCCCGTGTGTCTCCCTCTTGCAGAAGTCCAATACCGTAATCGTTGTATCTCATCCACTGCTCGGGAATGCCGTCACCGAGTGATCCACTCGTTCGTGTCGTATCCACCTTCACCGAAAGCGAAACGCTGTGAGATGCGATCTCCGTAACCGGCAACTCGGGGGGCGTGGAGAACCGTCTGAACCCCGCGGGATTGGCGTTGAAGGCAAACTCCGTGTACTCGCGATCGAACTTCCGCCACAGCAGCCGGGCCTCGAGAGTCACCGAAGCGCTAGCCAACCACTCCGGCACCTCGAACTCAAAATGCGCGATGTCCGCACTGCCCGGTCCAATGACGTTGGCATATACCGTCGCATGAATATCCTGAGCATTCCTCTTGGATATCCGTTTGCCCTCCTGGTCCACTAGCACAGCACGGTAGGCGTGAGCCATGGGATCGAGCAGCATTCCGTCTTCCAGGTAACCGCTCCGGGCCAGGATGCTGCCGTCGTCGCCTCGAACCGTGAACTCGAGCCACCCCTGATTGGAGTCGTTCGTGCCACCGGGGAAGGTGTGCCCCACTCCCCGATTACGCACGACCACATCCACCGTTACTCTATCCCCGATGGCTAACGGCGGTTGAGTCCGATCAAGAGCCATGATCGGCTCACCGCCGTTGGCCGAAAGAGCGAAGATGTCTACACTAAGCTTCTCGTCCTGCACGAACGCCTCAATACGACGCAGCGTCTCCTCGTCGCCCCGGACAAACGGGAGTGCGGTGTTGACAGCCACAAACCGGTGCGATTTGACGAGGCCGTCTCTGGCCGAGACGTCGCCAAGCGGTGCCGGTTCTAAGGGCATGTGGCACTCCTGACACACCCTCCTTGCTGCCGGCAAGTAGAAAGTACGCGAGGCGTTCAGCGAGACGCCGCTGTCGTCCCAGTTGTCAAACTCGTTCTGGCCTCTCAACCAGCGGTAGTTGTTTACCGGTTCGGCCAAGCTGACTTTGTGACAGGTCGCGCAGAACTCACCGTCGCGAAAGAACGGTCTCAGCATCTGCCGCTTGTGTACCGTTGGTTTCGCCCTTACCGCCGCATCGTGTAGGAAGGCACCGAGAGTCCCGCGCTCAGAACCAGAGAAGAGGTACGGGTCGGTCTGATCGTCGGCGATGTTGTAGTTGCCGTTACCGGTTCGATCGTGAAGGCGGTCGATCGCATGACAAGCCAGGCACGTGACGCCCGCTTGGGCCTCTAGCGTCCCTCTGTCTACATCGTCAAGCATCCGGCCCGACAGCATCAGCGCCGGATCGTGACACCCACCGCACCACTTGCTCTTTACTCTTCCTGCTGTTGACGTCGCGTTCGAATACTCCGCCAGATGCGAATCGATCCAGGCGTTGGATTGGCTGGAGTTCTGCCGCAAATCGTTCACTGTGGCTTCGTAGAACGGGTTGTTGAACGACGCAAACCGGTGTGCCGACGCAGCCCACTGCTGCACGATGTCCTGATGGCAACGATCGCAAGTCTCAGCACCGATCAGGGCGTCGCGAACATGTCCATAATCTGCGACTTCACGTTCCATCAGTTCCGAAGATGTGACTTCGTTTCGGGTGATAGTCACCGGCTCCAGGAAACCACCAGAAGAGGTGGTCGCCGCTGACGGAAAGAAGGGGCTCTCTGGTGAGACCGATCCCACCGGAACGAAGCGCGCAGGCGGATCCCCTCGATCTTGCTCCTGGCCCACGACCGTAGACTCTCCCCCGCCCATCGTGAGCCCGTGCACGAGCACTAAGCTAACGACAGTGGAGCCGGCGATCACAACGAACCTTCTCCTCACCGCGCGCGCTGGCCGGGTGTGGCTGAACAAGCGATGCACCGCGTATCCAGCCGGGAGCAGAGCAGCGCACACCACATGGGTCCACCACGCCCAACGATTGTCTCTGCTCGCAGCATCGGTAAGAATGAGCAGACCGGTGACAACAAGTGCCAGGCCCACCACTACAAACACGATTCCCGAAAGCACACTGGATTTGTGATTGCGCTTCCACACGCGGGGCAGGTGAAACAGGAAGAATGCCAACAACAGGGAGGCCAAGACCAAACCGATGCCGGTGTGTGTCAGGACCATCGCCTGAAAGAACCTGGGCAGCGACGTCTCGCCGGCCGAGAAGAACTGCCAATTCAGACCGTCCGCCAGCCTATTCACCAACAGGTACACCGCGTTGGCGAGCATGAACCCCGCCAAGACGAGACAGATCCTGAGCAGCTTGTGGAGCCCTGGCGGCAACAGAGATGGCAGACTGAGTTTGCGGTTCACCGGCTATCCGTTCGTCATCTAGGTGTGTTTCACATCCTCACAAACCGGTCAAATCAGTAGGAAACGCGCTCCGTGGCGAGGAAACACACACGGGCCGTCGGCTCCGTCTATAGCGATACTGAGGGTCTTTTCTGGTAGGGGTCAGGGCCCCGATCCCCGACCACGGCTCTGGACGGGGCCAAGTGATGAATACCCACAACTAGGGTCCGAGTTCAAGTCAGCCAAGCAGCGCTCGACAGTCCTGGCCGCGCCCGGTCGTTCGCTGGCGCCCAATAAGGGGTCAGAGTACCTTGGTTATACAACCTGGTCAACAATACGGAGCCTGTTGAAATGAAACGGTTAGGAATCTTAGTTGCCGGCGTACTGTTGCTGGCTGGCTGTTCTCAATCCACAGGAGATACGGCCGCCGCACCGCCACCGGCACCGGAACCAGCACCCGCGCTAGACCCAGTGGGAGTCTACGACTATACAACGTCGGTCGAGGGACAGACCATGACCGGCTCCTTTACGATCACCGGATCTCCCGGCGCATACTCAGGAAGCATGTCGAGCGAGATGGGTACGATTCCGTTGCGCAACATCTCGGCTGATGGCATGGAACTCACGTTCATGGGTGATTTGCCGGATGCAGCGGTGTCGTTCATACTTGCGTTCGATGGAGACTCGTTTACGGGCGAGTGGGACGCTGAGGGAATGGCCGCTGGCTTCATGTCTGGGACCAAGCGTTAGCTACGAGGGCGCCGGTTACGTCATCGGCTGACGTAATCGGCGCCCGGCACGTAAAGTTACGGCACACGTACAACGCGGCCTTGCCGCTCACGAGGGTCTTTCCCCGTAACAGCGGCAAGGCCTCACCCGGTCCCGACGGCTCGCCCACCGCCTCTATCCGCCGGGGCACAAAGTGTTTCCCCACTGCCCGTCGTAGGTCCTCCAAGTCGGCTGACCCGGCTGTGCCTACCAACGCGATCTCCACCGGCCCCTCCATCAGGAAATCGGTGACGAGCAGACTCTTGGCAAAGGCGCGCGGATACCGGCCCACGGCCGTACCGTAGGCCCGCAACGCACCGACTGCTATGTCTCTAAAGTCATGCTTGTCGAAGTGGTAGGACAATCGGGCCAACGCCCCTGCTGCCGCTGCATTGGCCGATGGCGTGGCCCCATCTGTGCCGTCCTTGTGCCTGATCAACAAGCGCTCGTGATGCCGCGACGTACTGAAGAACGAGCCCGAATCAGGGTCCCGGAAGTCGTCGACCATGATCCCTGCCAGCCTGTCCGCCTCCTGCAGGTACTTGTAATCGCCGCTCGCTTCGTACAGATCGATCAAGCCTTCCGACAGGTACGCGTAGTCCTCGAGGTAGGCATCCAGATGCGCCTTTCCGCCTCGCCGAGTTCGCAGCAGCCGACCATCCCCATCAGACATAGCTCCGAGGACCATGTCTGCAGCGCTCCGCGCCGCCTCCAGGTACAAGGTGTCCCTGAGGACTCTGTAGCCGGACGACATAGCGCTGATCATGAGTCCGTTCCACGACGTCAGGATCTTGTCGTCCAACCTTGGTGCCACCCTTTTCGCTCGTGCGGCGAGGAGCTGCATCCTTCCCTTCTCTAGAGTGCCCACCAATTCGTCGGCTTCGACCTCTAGTTCACGCGCCACCCTCTCCAGCGGCTGCGGCACGTTCAGTACGTTGCTCCCTTCCCAATTGCCTGCGGCGGTAACGCCGTAATACGCGTTGAAACAACGTGCTGCCGTCTTGTCGAGCACCTGATCGATCTCCTGAGGGGACCACACATAGTACTTCCCTTCTATTCCCTCCGAATCCGCGTCCCACGACGCGTAGAATCCGCCTTCCGGCGAGGTCATGTCGCGTAGCACGAAGTCGAGCGTCTCAGCTGCAATCCTTCTGTAGGTGCTATTCTCGGTTGCCTGATACCCCTCCAAGTACGCGCTCACCAGCAGGGCGTTGTCGTAGAGCATCTTCTCGAAGTGGGGGACGAGCCATCGGCCGTCGGTCGAGTAGCGGGCAAATCCACCACCCAACTGATCGTATATACCACCGGCTGCCATTGCATCGAGGGTCTTACACACAATTCTCATCGCATTGGGTTCGCCCAGGCGATCGTGCAGCCGCAACAATAGCGCAAGGCTCGTGGCGGGAGGAAACTTCGGCGCTGCTCCGAATCCTCCATGGACCCGGTCGAACTGATCGGAGTATTGAGACATGGCCAATTGGAGCTCTTTCTTGCCGATTGCCCTCACCGGTCCGATCTCGGACCGTTGCCTGCGCAGGAACTCAGTTACTCCATCGGCCTGCCCCTGCAACTTCTCCCTGTCGTTCTCCCATGCGTCGGCCAGGGCTCTGAGCACGGTTGGGAACCCTGGCCTTCCGAATGCATCCACAGGCGGGAAATAGGTTCCTGTGAACACCGGCTCCTGGTTCGGTGTAAGGAAGACCGTCATAGGCCATCCCCCCTGCCCTGCATTCATTGCAACGGTCGCGGCCATGTAGATGTCATCGAGATCAGGACGTTCCTCTCTGTCGACCTTGATGTTCACGAAGTTCTCGTTCATCAACGCTGCGGTTGCCTCGTCTTCAAACGATTCCCGTTCCATCACGTGGCACCAATGGCATGCCGCGTATCCGATCGACAACAGAATCAACCGATCCTCTCGCCTCGCCCGCTCCAGAGCGTCATCACCCCACGGGTACCAGTCAACCGGGTTATGAGCGTGCTGAAGAAGGTATGGGCTCGTCTCGTGAATCAGTCGGTTGGTCGGTCGAGGCACCGCTGTCGAGTCGGTCATTGGCCATTCATCATAGAGGCCGCAGCGGTAGTACTCGTACGGCTAGTGAAAGAGTGTGAATTTGTTTGGTGTACTTGACGACGAAGGCACGATCCGGCGCAGCCCCGAACCTGCTACCGCCTACCACTTGAGGTTCAGGTATTCCGCCGCGTATTTGAGGCCCAACAGGGTTAGATGGGGCTCCGTCGCGTCGATCTCGGTGGACAATGGCACGATCTTCTCCGACAGCCCACCCGTAGCCACTACGTAAGGCGAACCTCCGTCAGGCCACTCCGCCTTTATGCGCCTCACGATTCCGTCTACCGCGTCCACGCTACCATACAACACGCCGGACCGGATGCAATCCTCGGTGCGTCTTCCGATTACCTGACGCGGCGGAAGCAATTCGGTCGCGGGCAGTTTGGCTGCCCGCTGGCTCAGCTCATCAGCGGCTGCTTCCAAGCCGGGCGCTATCACACCCCCAATGAACCGACTGTCGGCAGTGATGCAATCGAAAGTGGTAGCGGTTCCGAAGTCCACCACGATCGTATCACGATCGTACAGTCTGGCAGCGGCCAGCGTGTTCACAATGCGGTCGGCCCCCACTTGCAGGGGCTCCTCTACGTCGAGCGCGACCGGTAGATCGAGCGTTGAATCAACCAGGATAGGCCTGACTCCAACGGCCGACTCGATACCTACGGCAACACTTTCCGTTACTCCAGGTGCCACGGAAGCCGCCACGCTCGCTTGGAT
>JBDGZZ010000195.1:0-7598 GCA_039588335.1 Gemmatimonadota bacterium
GGGGCACGGTGAGTGACATGCCGTTAGACTAACGACCACCACCAACCCTCACCCCCCCAAACCCCTGGGTCTCACGGGCTGTGCTGTATAGTGCTCCGATGTGCTTCCAATGGATTCCGAGTTGAAACGGCTATGATCTGCACTAGTATCAACTCGATGGCTTTCCACCGCGTCCTGAATCACAAAGGCGCTCGCGCATTTCTGTGCGCGAGCGTTCTGGCGGTGGTGGGTTCGTCCGCTCTGCACGGACAAGAAGCCCAATCCGGGAATTGGGCGAGCGTCAAGATCGGTCTCGGGGCCAGACTTTACCCAGCTAGCAGTGATAGAGCACTTGGTCGAGCTGTACTCGTGCATGGTGGCCTTCGGATTAACAGTACGGTCGGGGTCGGATTAGAAGGTGCGTGGATCAACATTGATGACCGGAGCCACAACACCTCGTTGATCGCACTCGTGAGTCCGTTTCGCTATCCGATTTCGTTCAAGGCTGGTGCTGGCATTGCCCTTACATACAGTCGAGTAGGGATTGGGATGACGGCGGGGGTCGACTACGACTGGCAGATCAATGAGACGGTTTCGCTCGCGGCAGGTGCAGATTGGCTGATTCAGAAATACTCCTCGAGCGAGACGCTTCCGTCGACATACCACTTAGTGCTCATCACGGTGGGTTTCAGCTTTCACATTGAGCGACGAGATCAGCGGTAGCCATTCAGCTCAGCGGGACCTCTCCAGCCGATTACCCGATCCAACCCATCGCCCCCCAGGCGGGTAGGGTCCCTTGGCCGGTGTCGTATACAGACCGAAAGCCCACCCGAAGCGGTTTTCCGAAATCGGTTTCAGATAATTTTTTGCGGAACTTTTCTGGTGGTTCTTGCAGAAAAAGGGAACCGGCCGCCGTTACCCCTTCGGCCTCATCAACTCTTGGAACGGCGGGTAGTCGCGGAGGGAGTCGAAGCCGATATGAAAGACGTTCCATGGCGGCGCGTATTGGACTCCCTCTGCCACCGCCTGTCTCGCCAGTGCCACAGCACTCTCACCGTCACCGAGCACTCCTGCGATCAACGCTTGCCAAATCTTGTGGCTTCCCCTCAGGTAGGGCCTATCCAATGCCTCAAGCCACTGGGAGATCTGAAAAGCCTCCTCTTGATCTCCTCGACAAGCAGCGAGGACACCGACAAGACCCCGATAAATGAAGTTCTCTGGGAACTCCTCCGACAGTGGCTTCACGACACTGTAAGCCTCGTCCCAGCGATCAGCGACGTACAACGCCCAGGCATAGTTGAGACGCCACGCTGCCCTGGCCTGTGTTTCAGGTGTCCTGGTCTCGTACCACTGTATCGCCCGGTCTATTGTGGTCTGCGCAGCAGCGGTCTGGCCGTGACGGCGCTGGTACACGGCGATATTCCTCATCCAGCTTCCTTGGCTCAGACCCTGTACGGGCAAGGCGATTAGATCGTCGAGCAGCGCGTTGACCTCCTCGACGCGCCCTAGCCCCGCCAGAGCGAGACCTTCACGTCCGAGTGTCGAAGGATCATCACCGTACGCCTCTCGATACCTCTGCGCGACCTCGAGTGCTTTGTCGTGCTTATCTAGAGCCCAATAGGCCCGTACAAGCACCTCGAAGTACGACCTCCACCCGCGCATCGGCCCTCGTTCAGGATCGAGACTCAGGAGAGCATCAAGTGCCTCCTGCGGACGATTGTTGCGCACTGCCATGAGTGCTCGGTTGTATGCCGCTTTGGAGCCTGGTGCCAGTTCCGCTGCTCGGCGAATTGCCCGGAGCGCTTCCGGATAGTCACCGGCCACACGTGCCGTCAAGTAGTCCAGCCAGTGTCGGTCGTACTCACTCAGCCGGTTCCTGAACCCTTCGAGGATGCCTACCAGTGAGTCCGACTGTGCCCACTGACCGTTGTTGTTGTGAGTGAGAATCGCGTAGGGGAGAGGCGTCACAAACATGGTGTCGAGGGCGAATGCTCGGTGGAAATGAGGAATCGCGTTTGGGTCGCCTCCGTTAGACCTCAGGTAAAGCTCAAGGCCTTGGTCAAACTCCCGGTAGGCGTCAAAAGACGGCGGCTGAGCCACACTGCTGGCCTGAGCGGCGATTCGCTCGTCGAAGGAGATGGCAAGAAACCCCATCACCTGTTGCCGCAACGGCTCAATGGCTTCGTCGGGCGAATCAAACGACGCTTCTTCAGGATCGAGAGCCGTGAGCAACCTGCCATTCGCTGCATCGGTTACTTCAAGTTGATACTGAATGGCATCCCCGCGCCGATAGTAGGCACCGGAGATCACTGTCCGTGCCCCTGTCTCCTCGGCCAATGCCTGCACTCGATCCGGGACGCGGCCCGCCTCCGTCTCAGCCCTCACATATTGCGAAGATTGCAGCGCCGCTTCCCACGGCACTACTTGCACGATCCCCGTTTGCTGTAGACCCTGCGTGATCCAATGGCCTGCCTGTCTGCCTGCTTGGTCTAGTGACGGATCGCCTGTCTCGTTCCGGAGAACCGCGACAACCACTCGCTCAGGATCGAGTCTCACTTCGCTGCCGCGAGGAAAGGCTGCCATCACCATGATCACGGCAATGATTGCAGCGACCGCCACCGCTGCTCCTGCCATCATCCACCGCCGCTTTGTAACCTGATCCACAGGCACCATCCCGGTGGGCGTGATCCCACCACTCGGCGTCGCCAACGCCTCCAACTGCGGCAACAACTCCTCGGCACTCTGCCATCTGTCGGCAGGCTTCTTCTCCAAGCACTTCATGACCAGTTGATCCAGAGCAGCGGGAACGGTGTCACGGTACTTGGTTACCGGCTCTGCGTGTTCCGTGACGTGCGCCGAGAGGATCATCTGGGGAGTCGTGCCGAGGAACGGTGGCCTGCCCGCAAGCAACTCGTAGGCGAGAGCCCCAACAGCGTAGATGTCGGCGCGGTGGTCGATGTGCTCGTCCGCCGTCGCCTGTTCCGGTGCCATATACGCGGGTGTGCCCAGCGCAACACCAGCAGTAGTCAACTTGTCTCGCCCTGTCGCTTCGCTCACGGCCTTCGCCACGCCGAAGTCCGTCACCAATGCATGACGACCCGACAGCAGCACGTTGTCCGGCTTGATGTCGCGGTGAACCACACCCTGCTCATGAGCATGAGCCAACGCATCAACCACGTCCCTCAGAATCCGCACAGCTTCGGTGATAGGCAGTTCGCCTTCTTTGGCCAGCTTGTCGCGCAGTGACTGGCCCTCCTCGTAGGGCATCACGTAATAGAGAAAGCTGTCGGCTTCACCGGAGTCGTAGAGTGGCAGAATGTGGGGGTGGTGGAGGTTGGCAGCGATCCTGATTTCGCGCAGAAAGCGGTCAGGACCGAGAGCAGCAGCAAGCTCGGGTCGGAGGACCTTGACTGCTACGTTTCGCTCGTGGCGGATGTCGCGAGCTAGATAGACGGTAGCCATCCCACCGCTACCGAGTTCACGCTCGATCTGATAGCGGTCAGCCAGTGCAGCCTTCAAGCGTTCCAACAGGTCAGCCATACACAGCCTCCCTGTGGTCCCAAGGGATAAGGTAGGGTTTGATAGGCACGGAGGCCAGAAGAACTCGTTGCTGCTCAGTGAGGCTACTCAGATAGGATCGAGCTTGCTCCGCCCGTAGCCATCACCCCCAGGGCTTGGAGCCAACCGGCCACCCCGTGATACGTGTGACATCGTGACGTGACGGGTGTGACGGATGTTCTGCGGACACCTGACCACGTTTGTGGGACATTTGATGCATTGAGAGCGAAGCCCCGAACGCCACTAGACGCTCGGGGCTGTTGTCACGTTCGTTGGTGGTTCACCTAAGTCGCAGAACCTCGGATAGCCGAAGCTCACTCGACTCGCAGCTCGCCCAAGTCGATTTCGGAGTTCGCGCTGCTAGGACACTCGAAGACCAGCGGAGCCTCCCCTCGGTGAAGGATCTTGTTGGGGGCTAGCCCGCCGGTAGGACGCGGGAGTGTCACCGTCAGTGTGCAATCCTCCGCATCGCCGAGAAAGGAGGGCTTCACCTCGATCCTGAACCGCCCGTTCTGGTCGGTCTTAGCAGACGGATTGAGTATTACGAACGGATCCTCCCCGCCGAACTCGCCCTCGATTTCCCAATAGAGGACACTAGGCGCTTCTGGATCTGTCCAAGGAGCTTCTACACCTCCAATGATTAGGTTCGTAGGGGGAGGGGAAGTGGTCTTCCTACACAGTGTTAGGCTCTTTCCACTCAGAGGGACGCCTTCTGCATCGAGCACGACTCCTTGAATGACGAAGAAATCCTCTCTCCCTTGAGTGTTCTCGGCCTTCGCCCAGCCAGTCACTGATGTGAAAACGAGCACCGCGAGAAGCACGATTGGTCCCCAGGCCCAGATTGCTGAATGATTCTTTCTTATCATAGCTGATCTCCTTTTGAACGGGTCCGAAAGCAACCCCTGGAGGCTTCGACCTACGTAGATGGGACATTTGCCGCTAGTTGATGCACGCTCAAGTGCGTTGGCGTGGTGGGGGCTATTGGCGAACGCATCCGGCCACCTCCTTGTTTCCGTCGATAATGGAGCAGGCCAGCAACCCAAAGGGTCTCGTCGTCTGGCGGGCGTCTTACTGCGGCGTCACAGTGCGGCGTCTTGCAACGGCGTCTGTCTGGCGGCGGGGCCGCTAGGCCACCGGCGTGTTGTAACTGCTTACTGCGGCTTTGAGGGCGAGGCTACTAACGTGAGGTGAGGTACGTAGCCCTGCAAGAGTGGCGGCTTCGCCACACCGCCGTTGAGACTAGCGCCGGAGTTGTTGAGGGTACGTTGACAGCGTATGCAGAGATGCTGTTCGGGAAGCCGGAGATGAACGAGGATCAAGGGTGTCGAGGTTTTGTCATTGGCGACCGTCTATCCAACCGACCAACCCCCAGGGCCACGGGTCCCTCCGGCCGGGGTGTATACGCTACCTTTCAACCCCGTGCCGGGTGGTTCCCAGGGGGTTGTCGGTTGTTGGCAGGTGGCTAGGCGACAAGAGGCGGAGACCTCACAGCTACACTTCACAACCCCCGAGAAGGCTAGAGTGGCTTCCTCAAACCCAACAGTGGTTTCCCTGAAGGGAGCGGCGTAGCAGACACACCAAGCTGTCTAACGTCCGTGATAACCACGGGGAGAGAGCATGGGGTTGTTTAACTGGCTTGGTAAGAGCAAGCGAGAGCAGGAATCTGTAGTGGATTCAAGAGCCGAGCGCAGCCTCTTTGGTGACGACGACGCCTATCATCGGAACTTCGATGTTGCTCCGTCTCTTGAGTTCCATGCGACACTACAGATCCGTACTCCGCTGTGGATACTGGAACATCACGGGGAACTATTCAGCGGTCCACCAAGTCAGGCACCCAAGTATGGTACTGAAGCCGACGGGATATGGCTGCCGAAGGTTGCGTGGGCGAGTGTCGGAGTAGCCCCTCCTCCTGAATCATCCAGCGCCTCAGATGTTGGACCCGTAAGGCCGCAACGCTATCTACCGTTTCTCAAGGACTTCAGGCGGATCGTCGAACAGCCAAACGGCATTGACGACAAACTTGCCGGACTCGAAAGGCTTTCGCATATCAGTTCGTCATACGCAGCCTTCTGGAAGAAATTGAAGGAGAACATACCGGACTTCCCAGAGTCGTTCTTCTACATGGGACTCGCTGACGTTCCTGGCATAGGTCCTGGGACTGCCCGTAATCTCTACAGATCTGGAGTTAGGACGACCAAGGAGTTGAGAGTGGCCTCAGACAAGGACCTCCTGAAGGTCCAGGGGATGGGACAGGGCACACTAAGGAAGGTGCGTGAGTACTTCCGACATGGGAACTCCAGTAAATAGGGCCGCGAAAGACAATGTACGCTTCACTGCCCAAACTGCTTCGCTGGCGTGATGGTGCGAAGTGACAAATCCATCCTCCGCAATTCCATTAGACTCACATGATGCCGCCCATCTCCGTCTATTCAGGGAGGCTGCCCGGCAAGTGCGGGAAGCCTCGGTGGTCGAGCGTGGACACCGTGTTTCATACAGAGTAGAGCGGTCCGGAGGACAAGCCAAGGAAACAGCCGACCTACTAGAACACGAGCCGTTCCGATCTCTCGCGCTTTCGCTCCGGCTCATCTACCAGAAGAAGGAACCTGCCAATCTGGACCACATATGCGACATCCTGTTCACAAATGACGTACCAGACGACCTCAAAGAGCAGACAAGCAAGATTCGCAAGCGGTTTAGATATGTCCTTGATGAACCAACCGTGCGGTTCAAGACATGGGTAAACGGTGAGCCTGTTGAGTACCTGCCCCGTGACGTGTTCGAACACTGGATGTATGGCGGGATCTTCCATCTAGATCCTGACCGCAGGCCGCATTACGAGCAGCTTCTGAAACTAGGGCTCTACTTTGAGTACTTCGTCCAGGCGATCTGCCTGATGCTTGCAGGACGTGTGCTCGACCTCGACGACGTTGTGGCAGACTTTCTTGGTGAGCCGCAGTTGCCACGACTCGAATAGGTCGTGGGTTCAGAGCCATCCCTCCCAAGTTCTCAGACTGTAGCGGTTTCTGTAGCGGTCTGAGCGTGACTATTCGTGAAACAGCAAATACGTGTGCAGAAGAAACAAGCGTCTAAACGGTAATGAAAGTTGACGTTACACACGGATGATAACGGATAGCTACGAATGGTCCGGACCGATTACGATCCTTAAAATCCCTTGGGGGTAACCCCGTGCGGGTTCGAATCCCGCCCCGGGCATCTGCACTGGAGACAATGTTTTCTGAGTTCGGTTTCAGATATTTTTTTGCGGGAATTTTCTGGTGGTTCTTGGGGGCAACCGGAACCGGCTACGGCTTACCCCTTCGGCCTCAAGAACTCCTGGAACGGCGGGTAGTCGCGCAGGGACTCGAAGTCGATGTCGCGGTGCGGATGCACCTGGTGACCCAAGAGGCGATCGCCTACCATCGGGTGGCGCCTGTCGCAGTTCACTCCCTGGTCAATCGCTTGTTGCAGCAGGGTCATCGCCTCTTCCCGGTTCCCGAGCAACGCCGCGATCCTGGCGCGCTCCAGAGCATGAATCGGGTCCAGGTGGGGGCGCTCAACCGATCGGAGCTCCTCACTGATTCTCAATGCATCTTCGCGATCACCGCGTCTCGCGGCCAGCCTGCCAAGCCCGGCGAGATACTCGGTATTCTCCGGATACTCCTGGGCCAGCTCTTTATACAGTCGCAGGGCATCGCCCCACCGCTCTGCCCGATACAACCACGATGCCAGCTCCACCCGCAGCTCCTCGGTGTCAGGCGGCTGCGACTCGTACCATGCAATTGACTCGTCGACTACCTCGCGGGCTGCGGCAAGATGGCCATGTGCCCTTAACTCGTCGGCAACGCCGACCAGGAGGTACCCCAAGCCTCCCCGTGCCGCCAGTGAGCGCACTGCTACCACGCGTGCCGCGACGTCATCGAGGCGGCCAAGCGCCGCCAATGCGCGGGCTTCGAAGGCGAGCATCTCCGGTCTCTCGGGAAACCGCTGCCTTCCCAGCTGTGCGACCTCCCACTCTCCCTCGTAGTCGCCAAGCATGTGGTACGCGATGCCGAGGGCTATCC
>JBDGZZ010000196.1:0-7565 GCA_039588335.1 Gemmatimonadota bacterium
GACGTCCGCTCCGCCCTCGCGAAGGCGGGAGACGCCCGGACCGCAGCACGCGGTCTGACCTTCTTCAAGCCCAATGATGACGTCCGACTCTACGGTATCAAGTCTAGCTGCGTGCGGAACATCGAGAAAGAGGCCTATGGGAAGATAAGGGAGGAGTGGTCCGTGGAAGATGCGGTTGCCTTCTGCGATCTCATGTCTCGAGATACCCACTTCGAGGGAACGATGGTAGGTGTCCTGCTGCTGGGCAGATTCAAGTCGCAGTTCAGAAAGGGAATGCTGGCGACGGTCAAGCGGTGGATAACGGATGGCCGCTTTCGAAACTGGGCCGCAATCGACGGGCTGGCTCCGACCCTACTTACCCCACTGGTGACCACGTATCCGGATCTGGCATCTCGAGTTGGGGAGTGGACCTCATCGCGCAACATGTGGCTGCGGCGGGCCGCCGTGGTGACTTTCGTGCCCCTTGCTCGCAAGGGCATGCAACTCGACCGGGCCTATATGATCGTGGAGGACCTGCTGGACGACGTCCACGACCTGATGCACAAAGCTTGTGGCTGGCTGCTCCGGGAGACTGGCAAGGCCGATGCGAGGAGACTCGAACAATTCCTCCTGATCCACGGGCCTCGGATCCCCCGGACCACCGTCCGATATGCCATAGAGCGCTTTCCGCAGCGGAAGCGAAAGAGCCTGTTAGTCAAGACGCGCGGGTGATTGAGCTCCTTACTCGCGGGATCGGCCGCCTCGCGTATGGTCGAGGCTCGCATAGATTTCCTCCCGGTTTGAAATGCCTTGATTGATCCGGAGAACCGGGACGGAAGGTAGAGGAGAGGATAAGGACGTGAACGATCAACTTTCAGACAAGAAGGCTCGACGTTGGCTCAACGTCACGCTGTGGGTGGTCGCTGTCGTGTTGATGATGACGTCGGCCGTTTACCAGCGACTCACTGGACCTACTTATCGCTTGCGTGGTGAGTTCAGTGTTGCCGGGGAGGTTTATCGGTACAGGCTGATTCGGAGTGCCTTTTCGACCGCAGACACCTTGGTCTCAATACCCTTACCCCGCGGCCAAATCAGCGGAAGTCTCAGCTACAAGAGATATCCCACGACCGACGAGTTCGTCTCGGTTCCGCTGGAGGTCCATGGATCGGGAATGGGGGCGAGACTGCCTGCCCAGCCGCCAGCAGGCAAACTTGAATACTACCTGACGTTGGAAACAGCCGGAGGTGAAGCGGTGAGGATTCCGGATTCACCGGAGGGAACCGTGATCATTAGGTTCAAGGGTCCAACCTCGATCTTCATACTTCTCCCGCACGTGCTGATGATGTTCTTCGCCGTCCTGATCGGGATGCGCGCCGGACTGGCGGGGTTACTCTCTCCTTCGGGGATGCGGAAGCTTGCCTGGACTACGTTCGTGTTGGTGACAATCGGCGGTTTGATGTTGGGACCGATAGTGCAGAAGACTGCGTTCGGAGAGTACTGGACCGGCTTCCCGTTCGGATTCGATCTGACGGACAACAAGACGCTGATCATGTGGGCGGTCTGGGTACTTGCCCTTGTGGTACTGGAGAGGTTCAGAGGTAGGCAGCTGGTGGGTAGGATGGCTGTCATCGGTGCGGCCGTAGTAATGGTCGTTGTATACCTGATACCCCATAGCCTGCGTGGTAGCCAGCTCGACTATTCGCAGCTGGACGAGGGTGTGCCCGCATCTGAGGCCATCGAAACCGGCCGGTGATCGACCACCTAGTGCTCGGCGCTTCCGATCTTTCTAATGGGATCGAGTTCGTCGAACGGTTGACGGGCGTGAAGCCCGCCATCGGTGGACGACACACACAACTCGGGACACACAACGCGCTGCTGCCGCTAGGGCCGAGACAGTATCTGGAGGTTCTCGCCCCAGACCCATCGCAGGATTTCCTGATTGAGCCACTCACTGGCCTGCGCACGGTCGAATCACCCAGGCTCATCAAGTGGGCGGTCGCGACTACCGGCATCGATGCAGTCCTCGATATGCTGAGAGTTGGCGGGTTTGCCGATAGCGAGATTGAGAGCGGAACGCGCACCACGTCCGACAACCGGATACTCCGGTGGCGACAGATAGGTTTCCTGGCCGAGACGGGACCTGGAATCCCGTTCGTCATTGAGTGGGATCGTGATTCGGTGCACCCGGCCGACGGCTCGTCATCGGATTGCACGTTGTTAGGGCTGAAGCTGGAGCACCCTGATCCTGAGATGTTAGGACGACTCCTGGCTCACCTGAGTGTCTCTGCCACATTGCGGAAAGCTCCGGACGTGCGGCTGGAGGCAGTGCTGGACACGCCCCGGGGACAGGTGGACCTTTCGTCGTAGCACTGGATCGTTCGTCGTTGATGCAGACACGTCATTTTGAGGAATAAAGGAGTGCAACGATATGACCACCACCAGAAGGGGCTTTTTCAAGCTGGCAGCCGGTGCAGCCGGTACCGCGGCCTTGGGAACGACGGCTGCCTGTACCGGTCAGGGTTCGGATCTGCCAGAGCCAATCGCGAGGCTCGAGCCGTATCCCGGTGAGTTCACGCCGATTTCGGATGATGAGCGCCGGGGACGCATCGAGCAGGCCCGAAGCCTCATGGTGGAGAACGGCATTGACGCGATCTTTCTGGATTCTGGCACGAGCATGTTCTACTACACGGGCGTCAGGTGGGGTCAGAGCGAGCGCATGTTCGGTATCGTCATACCGGCCCGTGGAGAGATCGCAATGGTGACACCGGCTTTCGAAGAAGAACGGGCCCGTGAACTAATCCGCTTTGGCGACGACGTGCGCCCTTGGCATGAGCACGAGAGTCCGCACGCGCTGGTGGCGCAGATCTTCAGAGACAGAGGAGTAGCGACAGGAACCATAGGTATGGAGGAACGTGTCCGGTTCTTCCTGTTCGACGGCATCCGCAAGGATGCGCCTCGAGCGAGGTATGTCAGCGCAGACCCGGTGACCGTGGGGTGCCGTGTCATCAAGTCGCCGGCGGAGTTGGCTCTGATGCAACGAGCGAATGACATAACGATTGAGGCCTATAAAGCAGCTGTGGACACCGTGTACGAGGGGATGCCGCGGGATGAGTTCACGTCGAACTGCGCTGCCGCGTTCTCTGCGCTGGGCGTGTCTGGTGGGGCCGGGGCCCAATTCGGTCAAGCATCGGCCTTTCCCCACGGAAGCAACCAGCCCCAGTATTTGACAGAAGGAGACATCGTGCTGATGGACGGCGGGTGCAACGTGGATGGTTACCGTTCAGACATCAGTCGCACGTTTGTGTTCGGCGAGCCGAGTCAGCGTCAGCGTGAGGTTTGGGGTTTAGAGCGTGAGGCGCAGGACGCGGCCCTTGCCGCCGCAGGTCCGGGTGTGCCGTGTGAGGATGTTGATGCGGCAGCCAGACAAGTCATTGCCGATGGCGGATTCGGTCCTGATTACGCCTATTTCACCCACAGGGTAGGACACGGTATTGGCCTGGATGGGCATGAGTGGACATACCTCGTGCGCGGCAACAAGACACCGCTCGAACCAGGCATGTGCTTTAGCAACGAACCTGGCATCTACATCTACGGCGAGTTCGGTGTGCGTCTAGAGGACGACATGTACATAACCGAGAACGGCGCGAAGCTGTTCTCCCAGCAGAGTCCGTCAATCGAGCAGCCGTTTGCGTAGTCAACATGTTTAGGGGCTCTGCCGACTTTTTCAATCTCGAGGAGACACGACGATGAGATCCCCCCGCTCTTACGTCGCGCCGTCGGTGTTTGCGGTCATCGCCGCGGCAGCATTCACGCCTCCTGCATCGAGTCAAACCGAGGCTTCGGCACTCAGTGCGCTCGAGTGGCGTAACATCGGACCTGCCAACATGGGAGGCCGCGTTAGTGCCATCCTGGGAATTCCGGGCAACACACGGACTTGGTGGTTCGGTGGTGCCGACGGCGGTCTGTGGATGACCCGCAACGGCGGTACCACTTTCGAAGGTCAATGGCAGGATGCAGAGGCCTACTCGGTCGGCACAGTGGCCCTGGCTCCGTCGGATCACAATGTCTTGTACTTGGGTTCAGGCGAGGGAGACCCTCGCAATTCGGTCAGCTATGGCCTGGGTGTCTGGAAATCCACGGATATGGGTACCACGTGGCAGCACTTGGGCCTCGATGACACCGAGCGCATCAAGCGGATCCGTGTCCACACGAGCAATCCCGACATAGCGTACGTCTGTGCAATGGGACATGAGTGGGGCGCAAACGACCAACGCGGCGTATTTCGCACCAGGGACGGTGGCGCTACCTGGGAGAAGGTGCTTTACATCGATGAGGATACCGGCTGCTCTGAACTGGACATCCAATGGTCCAACCCACGCATTCTCTACGCTGGCATGTGGACCTTCCGGCGTCGGCCGTGGCGCTTCGACGGAGGTGGCCGGGAAACCGCCGTCTACAAGTCGCTTGACGGAGGAGACACCTGGCAGAAACTCAACGTCGTGGACGAACCGATGGCCCGGATCGGTTTGGCGATCGCCCAGGGTCGTCCGAGCACCGTTTACGTGGTTACCGAGACGCCCACGAAGGGTACGCTATTCCGTTCCGACGATGCCGGCGCCACGTGGCGTATGGTGAGTGACAACCGTAGCATCAACTTCCGCCCGTTCTACTACAGCGAAATCCACGTCGATCCGAGCAATTCGGAAGTGGTCTGGTCGTTGTCCGGCGGTCTCTACAAATCCACCGATGGGGGCCGCAGCTTCGAGTCGGTCGGCCGTGGTGTGCACGGTGATCACCAGACGCTGTGGATCAACCCCGAGGATTCGGATCACGTGCTGTCGGGTTCCGACGGCGGCTATCAGGTAACTTTCGACGGCGGCGCGAACTGGGATATCATCAACAATGTGACGCTGTCGCAATACTACCAGATCTTTGTCGACGACCGTGACCCTTACTACGTGTGCGGTGGGTTGCAGGACAATGGCAACTGGTGCGGGCCGAGCCGTACCTCGAGCGGCGGCATCCGCAAAGACGAGTGGTACACTGTGTCGGGCGGGGACGGGTTCTACACCGTACCGGTACCGGGGAGCCCGCACTTGGTCTATTCCAATGCCCAAGGCGGCTACCTCCGCATCACCAATACGCAGACCGGTGTGACGCAATCGGTCGAACCGTATCCGCGCATGCACGGTTCTCAGGGCCAGGGTATGTACCAAGCGAAGTACCGGTTCAACTGGGATGCCCCCATTCACATATCGCCGCATGACCCAGGCACTGTGTATTGGGGAGGGAACGTGCTGTTCAGGAGTACGGACTACGGACACAGCTGGGACGTCATCAGTCCGGATCTTACCACCAACGATCCGGTAAAGCAGCTCGACTCGGGCGGAGAGGTCTACCTCGACAACACAGCGGCCGAGTTTCACTGCACGATCTTGACGATAGCCGAGTCACGGCAGGAGCCGGGTGTCATCTGGGTCGGAACAGACGACGGCAACATCCAGGTAACGCGGGACGGTGGTGCGACCTGGACGCTCGTGAACGACAATCTTCCGAACTTCCCGGACGAGGCGTGGGTGTCCAAGATCGACGCATCGCATCACGTGCCCGGGCGCGCATACATCAACGTCGACCAGCACAGGCTCGACGACTTCACACCTCACGTGTGGCGCTGTGATGGCTACGGTGAAAGTTGTGTGAATCTGAGTGACGGCCTGCCGGAAGATGACTACACCAAGGTCATCCGCGAGGACCCCACCAACCGCGACCTGTTGTACGTGGGAATGGATCGGGGGCTCTACTTCTCCTGGAATGGTGGAGAGAACTGGGTGGATATGCGACTGAATCTGCCCCGGGTCTCGGTGCGCGACATCAAGGTGCAGACAGAGTACAATGATCTCGTCATAGGCACACACGGTCGCGGCGCATGGATCCTCGACGATCTGGCGCCGATACAGCAACTCGCCGAAGCCATGCAACATGAGTTACATGTATTTTCCGCTCGTCGGGCAACGCACTGGCAGCGTTGGAACTCGGACGCGTCGGCGGGCCAGCGCACCTACATGGGTGAGAACGCGCCCAGTGGGGCCGTGATCAACTTCTACTTGGCAGACAAACCCGCCGACGGCGTCAGCGTCAGAGTGCGCATCGCCGACGCGAACGGAGATTTGGTGAATGAAGTGCCGGTACGGGAAGTCAACGCTGGTGTCAATCAAGTCAGCTGGAACTTGCGCCACCGCGGAGCCACTCCACGGCAGGCAGGCCAGCAGGGTGGAGGCTTCGGGGGCCGTTTCGGCGGCAGTGCAGCACCTGCCGTCCCGGGCACCTACACGGCAACAGTGGTAGTTGGTGAAGGAGCGATGGAAGGCAGCACCACGTTCGAGGTACGTGGTGATCCCCGGATAGAGATGGGAATGGCCGATTACCAGGCGTGGCACGACGCCGCGCAAGACCTCGTCGATCTCGTGTCCCAGAGCAATCGGATGATGGACCAAATGGGCAGCCTTCAAGACCAGCTTGGAAGTCTCAAGGAGAACGTGGGCGAGGCACAAGTAGAAGATATCGACGCAGTTCGAGCCCAGATCGACACGGCCGATACGCAACTGGGAGAACTCGAGAACAAGCTGACCCGGCCACCGCCGCGCATGAGCTATCGCCAGTACCCACGCGTCTCAGATGAAGTCAGCAGGCTGCTGGGTAGCGTCGCGAACGTACAGGCGCGTCCGACGGATGGTCAGATGACCGTGCTTGCGGAACTCGAGATCGAGGTCGCCGCGCGGCAACAGGAACTCCAGGGCATCATCAACGGAGCGATCCGGGAATTGAACCAGATGCTCGGCAACCTGCCGGCTGTGGTTGTGCCGAGTAGGGCAATGATACCGTAGGATGGGGTGGTGATTGTGCAACCGACATTCACGACTTGACAGTTGAGGCGACGAGAGAATGCCCAATAACATCAATCGACGAGAGTTCGTTCTGGCAGCAGCAGCCCCACTTTCAACTGCCGCACTGTGGAAGCTCTGGCCGTCGTTCTCCAAGAACGTTTCTTTTGGAATCGACGAGCCGCTGTACAAGATCTCACTGGCCGAGTGGTCGCTGCACCGGACGCTGTTTGCGGGAGAGTTGGTGAATATGGATTTTCCGACCACTGCGAAGCAGGACTACGGTATCGAGGCAGTGGAGTACGTCAACTCGTTCTTCAAAGACAAGGCAGAAGATCGGACTTACTTGAGCGAGCTGAAGCAGCGAGCGGATGACAACGGTGTACAGAGCCTACTCATCATGTGTGACGGTGAGGGCGCTTTGGGTGATCCGGACGACCCAGCCCGCACACAGGCGGTTGAGAACCACTACCGCTGGGTTGAGGCTGCCAAGTTTTTAGGCTGTCACTCCATTCGAGTGAATGCTCGGTCCACAGGATCTCCGGAAGAACAGCGCGAGCTCGCAGTGGATGGATTGCGGAGACTGACGGAGTTTGCCGCTGAAAGAGCCATCAATGTGATCGTGGAGAACCACGGGGGTATCTCTTCCAATGGAGCGTGGCTGGCCAGCGTGATGACTGCCGTCGATCATCCACGCTGCGGCAC
>JBDGZZ010000197.1:0-7534 GCA_039588335.1 Gemmatimonadota bacterium
CTCGCCGCGGATGACACGCGCGCCGGCTACCTTACCACGGATGGCTTCCTCCGCCGTCTGCATAGCCACCGGAAGAGCCTCACCAGAAATCTGCTCGACCGTAAACGGCAGCTTCACCGCCTGGGTCGCCTGCGCGACACCCGTCACCACAACCCCTTCGATACGCAGAATGCTGGGCTGCAGCTGGAAGTTCACGCTGGTCGGCAGGCCCGCGGCCACCCGCTGATTGGTGAAGATCACCGACTGAAAACCGATGACCTGCACCCGCACGTCGTACGTCCCAACCGGCACGTTCTCGATGGCGTAATAGCCATTCTCGTTCGTAAGAGCGAACAGGTTGGTAGCCACGACGCTGACCCGCGCGTTGGCAACCGGGTCGCGCGTTTGGGTGTGTCTCACCGTCCCCTCGATGCGGCCCTGCTGCGCAAACGCAGTACCCACGCCGAGGGTGAGGGCGAGCGCGGCGAGTGCAAGCACCCTACCGCGACGAAACAACAACGAACGGAACATAAACCCCTCCTTATAGAGAGAGTGTGTGATCTGCAAACCGCAATGGCGCCATGACCTCCCCTCGGGCGACGCAATTCGAAACGCTCGCCCCAAGAAAGGGGGGGGCTGCTGCACCTTCTAGCGTCCTTTATGAGTCAGGACCCAGCCTCAGCGGAAGGAAAGGCAATAGGCCCTGTAGAATTCCAACAGAGTCAACGGAAGCTGCTGTACGTGCCCTAAGTCTGAGCCCTGGCCTGAGCGATGTCAACCCTGCAGCGCAGACTGGATTGGTGTCCCAAATACAGGACGCCCGGGTCGGGATTGTCCTGCGTAAAGCACTAGTAAAACGGAACCCCGGCGCTACCCACCAGCTCGGGTACCTCCCTCGAGGGAGAACTCCGTGATTCCTTCAACCAGCGGTGTCATTCCCGGCGATGAGGAGGATCGTCTGACTCGAGGCTAGGGCTGATGAAATGAAAAAGGTGCTCGTGAAATGACGGTTCCGACCACTCGAACACAAGCACCGGTCCTACGTCGACCCCGGGAAGCGCCGGTCCCACAGCCCGGCCTAGCGCGGAATGAGATGCCCCAATTGCTGCCGGCCTCGCAAGGTGCGCCGCCATCGGGCTGGTGATACGGGGTGCGGCGGGCACCGTCAAACACGCCAGCCCACAGGCCGCCCCCGGCTGTGTCAAGTAAGCGTTAACGAGGGATTACCCCTGGAGCGGCACGGGCGTGAAGCGATCGACCCATTGCCACCGATTGACACGAGACCATCGAGCCGGGTTCCAGCAGACTGGCTCTACGATCCCTGCTTGGTCCACACCACGATCACCCCACACAGACTGTCGCGCCCGGTATCAAACTCCTCGGGCAGGATCGTCGGGTGATTGTAGATCTCGATTCCCTGTATGTCGGTCGGCAACAACTTGGCGTCTGGCCCGGCGGAGTGGACCTCGTCGATGCTGCCCCACCACTTGCCATCCATCCACAAGACCGGCGGGCAGTCCCGGTCCGGATCGCCGGTCCGCACGGCGCCTGCGGCGCGCTGCGTCACCCCCGCCATCCGCTCCGTTCTGAAGTTCCCCCCCCGGATCCGCACCGTGTGGGACCGCTCGTTGTCCGGCAGTGGGACTACGTCCACGGCCGGGATGTGTCGCATGACTTCGGTAAACCGGGACGCGCCGAATTCGTCCAACTCCTCGCGCGTGACGAAGACCCCTTCCCCCTTCTCCTTCCGTTCGTTGAACCCCTGCAACGCACCCGACACGCCCGGTGCCCAGATCGTAATGTCGATCTCCAAAATCTCGTCAGCTTTGCACTCCACCGGCGGCATGTCTCGCGCATCGTACCCCCCGGCGCCTACGCGCAGCGTGTACTTGCCGGGTTTGGGAACCAGTAGCTCGTAGAAGCCGTTGGGCTCGCTGAGGGTGCCGCGTTGGATTCTTCCATTGTCGTCGAGCAGGATCACAGACGCGTCTGCGATGGGCTGACCGGTTGCGTTGTCCCGGACGAAGCCCTTGATGGTCTGGGCCTGAGCCGCAGACGCGTCCGCTAGCGCCACAAGAGCTGAGACCGCGAATAGAGTGAGGGCTACACGCATGTGAGCCTCCTAGCCGGGGATTTGGCTGCTGTATCGACCTAGTTTTAGAAATTTAGTGTAGCGCGACGTGGTTGACCAACGTCGCTGTGAGGTAGCACGGGCCTAAGCCACTCAAGACAGTAACTTATGGTACGAATCAACCGACCAGGCAGGACCTCACAAAGACCCGTTGCACTGCCAGCGGGTCCTCGAGGATGCGGTAAAACTCGTCGAAATACTCCAGGGAGTGCTTGAGCGACAGTTCACTGAAGGCTTCCAGTCCCGAATAAAGGGCGTAGATGGCATCCTTGCGCTCACGGAACGAGTTCAGGACGTGCGAGAGATCGTATTCGGTTCTACAGGGAGAGATTAAGAAACGCTGGGTAACACTCTTCGTTCCCAGATCCCTATCTGGCACCGCGTATGCCGCATCAACTGCCCCCGACCAATCGAAATCGTACGGCACTGCCAACGGGAAAGGATCTCCAGCTCTCACGACAAACTCTACGTTATGGGCCGCCGAGGCTTTCCAGTCAGTATTCCCAATGAAGTACTGGAAGATCGAAAGCAAGGTACCCTGTCCCTCGTCCAGGTCACTCTGGTGGATGTTTAGCGAATCGACCACCATCGCTCCGTTCCGGGCCGCCATCTGGTCCTCGTGCTCTATGAAGAACGCGAACTTGGTCAGAGAGTCCGCATCTCCTTCCTGAACGTAGGTGATCCGGGCGAGACGAACTCGAAAGCTCAACTCAGTGAACATGCTGTAAACGCGATACGCCAAGTACTCGCGCAACACGTATTGCTCGTACTCGTCGCGCCTGTCTTGGCAGTGGCCAACCAGCTTGAGCTTGTCCTGGTCCGCGAACAACGTATGCTCGACTTCCCGCTTGCGGAAATTCACTCTGAGCGGCGGGAAGTTGCAGACGTCGCGCCTCAGCCGAAATTCCCCTCTGGTTCTTACCTGGATGTCGAGCGTGAGGACCGATCCGTCTGACTGGCCGAAGGAGATCCTCGCGGGCCGATACTCAGATTCCTGGCTGCGGTCGCGCCTGAGCTGATCGAAGTCGGCTTCCAGCGTCAGCTCCAGCAGCTCGTGCGAGCCGAACAATGGTGGGATGGAGTCGATCGCCAGGCCTTCCTGCGACCAGACGCGATCCCCTCCGAGGCAGAGGAGACCCGACAAAGCCAAGGCAGCCAACGCCATTCTCCTCATTTTGACCTCACCTATCGGACCCTCAGAATCCACATCATGCTCCGGATCCCAGACCTAGTCAATAACAGCAGCACGGGCTCCCGTCCCTGTCGCGGCCGCCGCCCGTACCGGCGGCGGTGTTAGGTTACGGTCGTGAATTTCCCGTCCTCGGTGAGCAGCATCCCGCGGCATCCAGCAACTCCCCTCGTAGCAGCTATCCTGTCCATCCTTACGGGGTGCAACACCCAGAGTTACGCCGAGTGGCACGATGAGGGTCTCTACCGCTGGCATGCGCTTGCCGTTGACGGCCGCGACGCGGTGGGGTTCACGCAGATGTCGTCCTCCAAAACCGGCCTGGCCTTCATGAATCACGTGAGTCAGGAACCACATCTTTGGGCGAATTACGTGGGCCACGGCTCCGGTGTTCGTGAATGACGGCACCGGACTGTTTACGGAGATGGGCGAAGCAGCAGGCCTCATCTCCGGCCGGGCCAGCGGCACCATGAGCCTGGCAGACGTGGACGGAGATGGTGACCTGGATCTCTACGTGGCCAACTACAAGATCGGGTCGGCCGATGATCAGTTTGAACCGGACGAACTGACGTTCGAAGAGATAGTGCGCCAGGTCGGCGACACGTTCCGGATCGCCCCAAGGTTCAGGAGGTTCTACGCCCCCCTAGTCTTGGTCGGGTGTTTCGGGGGGAAAGCCCTGTAAGATCTTGCCGACGGTCTCGTTTAGAAATTCCTGAGCGTCGTCCCTATAGGGAAGCTCTGCAACTGCTCTCGTGGCCCATCCTCTCCAGATGAGTTCACCGGTCGCGGCATCGAAAATGTCTACCACTAAGGTCCCAGGTGTTGCCCCACCGGGTAGGCCGTAAGCGGGGACCCAAGCTGTCCCAACACCCACGCCCCGCCCAGGTGCGTACCCCCAACCGTATCTACCGTAGCCATAAGGATACCGGTACCACGGAGAGCCGAACCCGTAGTGGTAGCGGTAGTAACCGGCGGGGTAGTAGGCGAAGGGGTAATACCCGAAACCAACTCCAAAACTGACTGAAACGGCGGGGCTCACCTGCGCAACACGATCCTGACTCGCGGCCACAACGAACGCGGTCACCAGGAAATCCACCTCACCGACCGTCTCCCGTACGAACCCTCTTTCATTCAGGGTTTCGTCCACTGCTCTCCAGATGCGCCGTTCGAGAAACGGACTCTCGGCAGTGAACTCTCCCAAAATGTCCGTCGAGTCGGCCCAGTCGTAGCGGCCCATGTTATCAAACGAAGCCTCTGGATCGTAGTCGGTGTCGACCCTGAGGCCAGCGCCGCAGGCAGCGAGTAGTAGAACGCTCGCGGGAACCAGCGCGAGTCTGCGGCACCGATGAACTGGGAATGGGACGGTGGGTTTCATTCTCAATACCTCCACTCTTGCCTGGTCTGATCCACAGGCTTCCACCCGGCGGCAGGACGCTCGACACTAGCCACCGACCGGGCGTGCTGCACCCTAGGACCTCTCGGTTCCATCCATGAGACTCGCTTGACCCAATTATGTTAAGCGCGGAGTGAAGAGTACAGCCCGCCAGCGGCCAGACTACCTGCGCGAGAGCGAGATTTGGCTGATGACCACGCGCATCGGTTGCGGTAAGTATCACTGCTGCCCGTGACCGGCCAATGAGCCGTCGACTTGCGCTAAGCCACCGCGAGGAGAACCTTCCAGCCTTCTCGGCCCACCCAACATGCCTGGACGAGCAGGGAATGATTCTTCGCGATCGATCGCCCCGGCGAACGTACGGTAACGGCTGATGTCGACAGGTGCTCTTGTCGGCCTCGTGGTCTTTGGTGTTGCCCTTCTCCTCGTCCTGGTGGTTGTCGTCCGCCTCCACGCCTTTATTGCGCTACTGGTAACCAGCCTCATCGTTGCCGTCCTGGGCGGAATTCCGCTCGCCGAGATCGCGGGGCTGATCCAGAGAGAGATGGGCAGTACGCTGGGCTACATCGCCGTGGTCATCGGCATCGGAGCAATGTTCGGCGAGATGCTGCAGCGGTCCGGAGGCGCTCGCTCCATCGCAGACACGCTGCTACGCGTGTTCGGAGACCGCTTCTCGCCCTGGGCGCTCGGACTGACGGGTCTAATCGTCGCAGTACCCGTGTTCTTTGACGTCGCTCTGATTCTCTTCATCCCACTGATCTACAGCCTGGCCCGGCGAAGCGGTCGCTCGCTCCTCTACTACGCGATCCCACTTCTCGCCGGCATCGCGGTCGCTCATTCGTTCATTCCGCCAACACCCGGACCGGTCGCAGTCGCGGGCCTGCTGGGAGCCGATCTGGGTTGGGTCATCGCTCTCGGTGTGGTCGCAGGCATTCCAGCCACAATAGTCGGCGGGATCTGGTTCGGCCGCCATGTCTCCAGCGGCATCCATCTAGAAGTGCCCGACTTCATGCATTTAACGCCCGAGAACGCGGAGTCTCGTACGGCGGCCAAAGCACCAGGGTTCGGCCTGGCGGCGGGGCTAATTGCCTTGCCGCTGGTCTTGATACTTGTCGGAACGGTCTCGTCAGTCGCACTGCCCGACGAGCATCGGCTGCGCGATGTCCTAGCCTTTATCGGGCATCCGTTCACGGCCCTTATCGCGGCCACCCTCCTGTCGTTCTACGCCCTCGGCACTCGGCTCGGGTTTTCGCGTGACGAGGTCAGAAGGATGGCGACGAAATCCCTGGAGCCGGTGGGTCTCATCATCCTCGTCACCGGAGCCGGCGGGGTGTTCGGGAAAGTATTGCTCGCCACCGGCGTAGGCACCGCGGTGGCCGATTGGATGGCCACGTCGAAACTCCCAATCGTAGCTCTGGCCTTCTTGATCGCAACGGTCGTCCGAGTCGCGCAGGGTTCAGCCACGGTTTCCATGGTCACGGCCGCCGGCCTGATGGCCCCGATCGTCGAAGCGACGACGCTGTCGGCACCCATGGTCGCGGCAATAGTCATCGCCATCGCATCGGGCGCAACCGTGCTTTCCCATGTCAATGATTCGGGCTTCTGGCTGGTCAGCCGTTATCTCGGTATGTCTGAGAAGCAGACCCTCCGCGTGTGGACCGTCATGGAAACCCTGGTGGGTCTCACCGGCTTCGGGGTTGTCCTGCTGCTGTCTTTCTTCCTGTGAGCAGCTGCGACCCTCAGGACATCCTTAGACCCAGGCCATTCACTACCGCATCAACCACCCCCTCCAACTCAACATCGATGTCGACCACGAACGCGTCCTCAGGTTCTTCCATGGTCTCGAGTTGCGATGCGAGCAAGTTGGGATCGAAGAAGTGACCACTACGGTCACTCAGCCGGCGTTGCAACACAGCCGGGGTGCCCCGCAGGTAGACAAGCCGGGTGTCGGCCTGCCCCTCCACAAGCAATTTGCGGTAATCCCTCTTGAGCGCCGAGCAGGCAACGACGGCCGAACGTCCGGACCCGGCGTGCTCGGCAATGGCGTCACGGACGCTCTGAAGCCAGGGGAGGCGATCCTCATCTGTGAGCGGCACTCCCGCCGTCATCTTACGGACATTGCTGGCCGGATGTAGGTCGTCACCGTCCACGAAGGGCCAACCTAGGCGTTTGGCCAGAAACTCTCCGACCGCGGTCTTCCCAGCCCCGGAGACGCCCATCAAAACGACGATCACGCTACTCGAGCCGAATGCGAAGCAGGTAGCCGTCCGCGGTCATGTACAGCGTGGCGCCGTCCTCGTCGAAAGCGCAGTTCGCAGTCGCCTGCGTTGTCCGGATGGTACCCAGATGGCGACCATCGGGGGAAAACACGAGAACACCGCCGGGCCCGGTGGCGAACAGATTGCCGGCCGCATCCACCTTGAGACCATCCGGGAGGCCGGGGCTCTCTCCTACCAGGTCGGTTGCGTCGAAGAAGACGCGGCCGTTAGCGATCCTGCCGGAGGGCAACAGATCGTAAGCCATCCAGATGGCCCGCTCCGGATCGGAGTTGGCCACGTAGAGCGTCTTCTCGTCGGGCGACAGCGCGATGCCGTTGGGGCGCGACAGCTCGTCCGTCAACAAGGTCACCTCACCGTCGACTCCGAGACGGTAGACGCCATGGAACGGTGTTTCCTGGGTCGGGTCACCGGGACCCTCGGGTAGCCCGTACGGCGGATCAGTGAAGTAGAGCGTTCCCCTACTATCGAACACTGCGTCGTTCGGACTGCTGAACCGCATGCCGTCGTAGCGATCGGCGATAGTCGTGAAGCTTGCCTCGGGAGCGGTCAAAGGAGCGTCCATACGA
>JBDGZZ010000198.1:0-7493 GCA_039588335.1 Gemmatimonadota bacterium
GCCCACGGCTTCCATCGGTGATGTGACGCTAGCGCCATCCAACCCCAACGTGATCTGGGTCGGGACCGGAGAGCCGCAGAATCGCCAGAGTTCACCTTGGGGAAACGGGGTCTACAAGTCCACCGATGCCGGGCGGACTTGGAAACACATGGGTTTGGATGACACACGTCACATTGGCCGCATCGTCATTCATCCGAGCAATCCGAATGTCGTGTACGTGGCGGCTGTCGGTCACCTTTGGGGACCAAACGAGGACCGGGGAGTCTATCGCACGTCAGACGGTGGCGAAACATGGGAGAAGGTGCTGTACGTAGACGAGAACACCGGCGCGATCGATCTGGCCATGCATCCCGGAGATGGCAACACATTGTTTGCAGCCATGTACCAGCGCCGCCGCACGGGATTCGGATTCAACGGTGGTGGGCCGGGTAGCGGTATCTACCGGACGATTGACGGTGGGAGTACCTGGGAGGAACTGACCGAGGGGCTCCCTGAAGGAGACAAAGGCCGCATAGGACTAGACGTCTACCGGCGTGATGGCAATCTCGTGTACGCCGTCGTGGAGGCAGACGCCCGCAATCCCGTTCGTTCGTTCGGAGGTCCGCAGCAGCCGGCCGGTGAGCGCAAGAGTGGTGTTTTCCGTTCGACAGACCGGGGCGAAACCTGGGAGAAGGTGAGCAGCACCAATCCCCGGCCCATGTACTACAGCCAGATTCGCATCGATCCCAACGATTCAGAGCGGATATATGTACTGGGAACGCAGCTGGCGGTGTCGGATGATGGCGGTAAGACCTTCCGCAATGATGGGGCAAATGCAATCCACGTCGATCACCACGCCCTATGGATCGACCCGTCTGATTCCGACCACCTGATTATCGGTAGCGACGGCGGTGTGGCTGCGTCATTCGATCGCTCAGAAAACTGGAGAATGTACGACAACCTTGCGATCGGTCAGTTCTATCAGGTCGGCGTGGACATGCGGGATCCCTATTACGTCTGCGGTGGGCTGCAAGACAACAGTTCGTGGTGTGGCCCCAATCAGACTCTTAACCGATACGGGGTACGAAACGCCGACTGGTACGACGTGTGGGGTGGAGACGGGTTCTTCAACCTCGTGGATCCAACCGACCACACCGTCATGTTCACCGAATCTCAAGGTGGAAACCTGGGCCGGGTTGACGTAACGACTGGTGAGGGAACTCGTATACGGCCAGTCCCTCGACCCGTAGAGGGCCAAGAGGAAGAGGAGGACCGCTCATTCCGATTCAACTGGGATGCTCCGATAGCTATTTCCGCGCACGACCCAGCGACGATCTACATTGGTGCCAACGTACTGCTCAAGTCACCTGATCGCGGCGTAACGTGGCAGGAGATCAGTCCTGACTTGACCAAACAGATCGATCGGAAAGAGCTGGAGATCATGGGGGTGATAGGGTCCGAGCCCATGATTTCCGCCAACGACGGAACCTCGACGTACGGCAACATCACGACGGTCGGTGAGTCACCGTTGAACGCCGACCTGATCTATGTGGGCACCGACGACGGCAACCTCCAAGTAACCAGGGATGGAGGGACCACATGGACCGACCTGACATCGAAGCTACGGGGTCTTCCGGAGCGGACATACGTGAGCCGCGTGGTCCCATCTCGTTTTGTCGAGCGGAGAGTCTACGCCACGTTCGACGGGCATCGCAACGATGACTACATGCCTTACGTCTTCGTCAGCGAGGATTACGGACAAGGCTGGAGGGTCATCACCGATGGGTTGCCACACGGTTGGTCGGTCAACGTCATCGCCGAGCATGGAAACAACGAAAACTTGCTGTTCCTCGGTAACGAGGTGGGTCTCTTCTTCTCGATCGACCGTGGTGACGGTTGGGTGCGCTTGAAGAACAATATGCCGACGGTGCCGGTTGATGACATTGTGATCCATGCGCGCGACAACGATCTGGTGGTAGGCACGCACGGCCGCAGCATCTGGATCATGGACGACATCACTCCGTTGGAACTGTTGACCGAGGACGTGCTGACATCTGTGGCGCAAGTGTTTCCCGTCCGACCGGCGACCATGTATTCGCTCGCCGGTGGCTGGCCATTCTGGCATGCGACCTATGCAGCGCCCAACCCGCCAATCGGCGCACGTATCCGCTACTACCTGAAGGACAAGCTGTCCGCCGAAGAGGCACCGGTTGCTGAGCAGTCCGGCTCCGACGGCAGAGGACCCAACGCTCAGGGACCTGGGCGGCAACGCGGTGGCCAGGGCGACGATGAAATCATGGCCAAGCTGACCATCGTAGATGAGGGCGGTGACGTCGTTCGCGAATTGGAAGGGCCGGGTGATCCGGGAGTCCACGAGGTGTTATGGGATCTACGAATCGCTCCGCCGTATGAAGCACCGTCGGGTCAACGTGGTGGTTTCGGCGGACCGCCGCGAGGACCGCGTGTAATGCCCGGTAGCTACACGGTGCGATTGCAGGTAGCCGGTGCGACGTTCTCACAGGAGATCGAGGTTCGCGGAGACCCGCGTATTCAGATTTCGGACGCCGACCGGCAGGCGCGGCAGGCGGCACTCATGAGCCTGCACGATTTGAACAAGTCCATTCGGAGTGCCAACCAAGCCGTAGCTCGGATCAGCGGGCAGGTGTCGGACATACAGGCTCTGCTGGAGGCGAGCGAAAACGCTCCGGACGAACTGAAGGAAGAGGCCGAGCAATTGAGCGATTCCATAGGGGAGTTGCGCCAAGAACTGAACCAGGCCAGCCGGGACGCGCGGGTTGCGAATTCGATCGACGGGTCTACGACCCGCCCAACCGCCGACCAGGAGTGGCAGATCGACCGCGCCTGGGAGCAAGTTCCAGGACTGGTGCAGCAGATAAACGAGATGGTCACGACTCGGCTACCGGCCCTCTACCGTGCGTGTGACGAGCATGGTATCAGGCCCGATCCAGGAAAGCCTATCGAGGTACCGAAGAAACCGGGCGGATGAACCGTCCGGAAACCAAACTGCGGGAAGTGGGAAGCAAGAGCCGTGGGCGGCTCGATTCCCATTTCCCGCTTCTCGTTTGCGTGCCACCAGAATGCACTCGTCTATTACGATGACCAACCCGATCGACCAATTCATACGACACCAGGGATTCATGGTATTGGATGGGGGGCTTGCCACCGAGTTGGAGGCCCGCGGCGCCGATATCGAGGGCGAACTCTGGTCTGCCAAAGTGCTGCTCGAGGACACGGATCTCATCCGTGAAGTCCATCTCGACTACCTCAAGGCAGGGGCTGACTGCATCGTGAGCACGACGTATCAGGCATCGTTGCAAGGCTTCGCCAAGCGCGGAATGAGCCAAGCCGAGGCCGCGGATCTGCTGCGTCTGTCGGTGAGTCTCGCGGTTCAAGCCCGCGACGAGTTCTGGGACATTCCGGCGAATCGCGTGGGCCGTTTACGGCCAATTGTCGGGGCCAGTGTTGGTCCTTACGGTGCCTTCCTGGCGGATGGATCCGAGTACCGAGGAGATTATGATATCGATGAGGGTGGCCTCTACGAATTTCATAGGGAGAGGTGGGCCATTCTGGCGGCGGCCGGAGCCGATGTAATGGCGTGCGAGACAATTCCTTCCAGGCCGGAGACAATAGCCCTAGCGAGTCTCTTGCGGGAGACTCCGGACGCCCAGGCGTGGATCAGTTTCAACTGTCGCGATGAGAGGCACATTGCAGACGGCGAGCCGATCGGAAGAGTGCTCGAGGTAATCGCCGGATCGCCACTAGTGATTGCAGTGGGCGCCAACTGCACGTCACCACGCTTGATACCAGGCCTCATAGGGGAATTCAAGAAGCTTACGGACCTACCTGTGATGATGTACCCCAACTCGGGGGAAGAATGGGATGCGGTGCAAAAACGGTGGCGCGGTATCGCCGCTCCGGTCGACTTCGGTGCAGCCGGTCGCGAGTGGCATTCTCTCGGGGCCCAATGCATAGGTGGATGTTGCCGCACGGGGCCGGAACATGTGACTCGTATGAGACAGGCCGTGGCTGAAGGGACGGGACACTGATCTACAATGAAACAGCACCACATTCAGGTTCCCCGCTCGGCGCGCTATTTAACGCTCGGCAAAGTCGGCCCCAGCCTTAAACAGGTGTGGTTTGTTTGCCATGGTTACAGCCAGCTAGCAACGCAGTTCATCAAGTACTTCAAGGTGTTGGACGACGGAACCCGGTTGATCGTAGCACCGGAGGGGTTATCACGGTTCTACGTGGACCATGCAACAGGGAAGATTGGGGCGAGCTGGATGACCAAGGAAGATCGTCTGACTGAGATCGATGATTACGTTCGCTATCTCGACACTCTGTACGAGCATGTGTTTGACGGAGTGGAACGCTCGTCGGTTCGATTCGTCGCACTTGGCTTCTCTCAGGGGGCGGCGACGATCTCGCGCTGGATTACGCGTAGCAAGGTGCGAACCGACAAGGTGATTCTGTGGGGTGGGCTGATCCCATCGGATGTCGATCTGACTGGCGACGGTGAGTGGCTTGACGGATCGGACCTCACCATCGTCGTGGGAGACCGAGACGAGTATGCAGACGATGAGAGGGTGCGCGAGATGGCAGCGCGGCTGCACGATAGCCGAACTCGCTATTCACTGATCCGATTCGAGGGAGGCCACCGCATGGACAAGGAAGTGCTGCATGTGCTGGGATAGAGGTAATCCGGACCACGTGGCGGTGGACGTTGCGAACGGGGAATAGACCATCAACGATTAAGGAGCCACAGACCATGAAGTGTACTGTGTCCACATTTCGCTCATTGGCGCTGGCGCTCGGCTTTGCCGGTGTGATCCTACCCGCCGACATGGCGGCACAGGCGTCGGGGGACGTTGAGGAGATCAAGAACTTGCTCGAACGGCACATCGAGAGTCTGCAGCATCAACTCGCAGCGGTAAATCGCCGTATCGACGACGTCATGTTCTTCCACCGGGTTGGGGATATTGCGGACATTGATATCGTGTCCTTCACTGGTCCTCCACGGAGGTACGAGCCGAACCCGACCGCACAGGGTGCCGGGAATCCACTCCGCATATCGGCCTACGTCTTCATTCCAAAGAACCTCGATCGATCGAAGAGACAACCGCTGATCGTGTACCCTCACGGGGGAGTCCACAGCAACTTCAGCACGGGAACCACGAACCGGCTCCGGGAGATGCTGGAGCAAGGCTACACTGTAGTGGCTCCGGAGTACCGGGGGAGTACCGGATACGGAGGCGGATTATACAGAGCCATCGACTACGGCGGCCTCGAGATTGAAGACACCTACGCCGCTCGCAATTTCATGTTGGAGAACTACGACTTCTTGGATGATTCTCGTGTTGGCATCGTCGGATGGAGCCACGGCGGACTGCACGCCTTGATGAACATCTTCGAACATCCGGACGCGTACGCCGTAGCCTATGCCGGGGTCCCCGTAAGTGACCTCATTGCTCGCATGGGATACAAGACTCAGGGGTACCGTGATCTCTACTCAGTAGACTACCACATTGGAAAATCGGCATACGAAGATGTCGAGGAGTATCGGAGCCGATCGCCGTCGTGGAACACTCATAAATACGACGGGACACCCCTTTTGATTCACACTACGACGAACGACGCGGATGTGAACGTGCTGGAAGTGGAGCGACTGATCCAGGCACTGAAATCAGAGGGCAAGACAGGCTTTCAATACAAGATCTATGACGACGCACCCGGAGGCCACGGGTTCAACAGGTTGGATACGCAACTCGCCAAGGAGTCGCGACACGAGATCTGGGCGTTTCTGGCGCGTCACCTGACACCTGACAATCCCAGATAATGAGGGCACGATGGAATCAGGAGACCGAACCCCGGGGCCTGGCCCCGGGGTTTGTGTTTTCTGAAGCGGGTGTGTTCTCATACCAGTAGCCGACCTCGCCCTCTCAGGTCATTCCTCGTAGTTTGCAGCAAACACACAGCTGAGCTCATGGGCATGTCTCCGCGTTCGACCGGTCGCCAGTCCCTGGTGGTTCCGCCCCGCAGGGGGGAGCGAAGACGCCGCAGGCTGCGCCGAATCCTGTGGGCGCTGGTGGCTGTCCTGTCGGCTGTTGTGGCTTTCACCATCTTGTTGCTGCTCAGGTAACTCGGGTGGCTCTTACACCCCCTCCCGAAGGGGTCTTTCTGGACCTCGATGGAACTCTATACGAAGCGGACCAAGCCATACCCGGTGCTGCCGCGGCGGTGGATGCTCTCCGGCAATCCGGCTTGCCCCTGCGATTCATCACCAATACCTCGAGGCTGTCACGCAGGGCCGTGTTCGAAGGGCTGAACGAACTTGGTGTCCAGGCCAAACTTGACGAGGTATACACCACCGGAGTGGCTGCCGCATCATGGCTGAGGGGCCACGGCATCGAGCGGGTTTCACTCCTGATTCCTGAATCGACGTTCGAAGATTTCACCGACCTCGTCATGGATGACAACGGTCCACAGGCTGTGGTAGTTGGCGATCTGGGGACTGCTTGGACCTTTGGACATTTGAACAGGGCCTTCCGCGCAGTGTTGAACGGGGCACAGCTTGTGGCGATGCACAGAAACCGCTACTGGAGGACTTCCGACGGTCTCACCCTCGACGCCGGCCCCTTTGTGACCGCTCTGGAGTACGCTGCCGGGGTGGCCGCAACTACCGTGGGCAAGCCCAGCCCACAGTTCTTTCAGATAGCCGCCGATTCTCTTGGTGTTCCAGTCAGTGATGTGGTGATGGTCGGTGACGACTTGGAGAACGATGTCGATGGCATTCAGCGAATCGGCGGAAGGGGAATCTTGGTTAGGACCGGAAAGTTCAGGCACGCCGACCTGGACTCCTCGCCGGTGCAACCGGCTGCCGTCCTCGATTCAATATGTGACCTGCCGGATCTGATGTTGTGACAACGTCTTGACTCAGCCTTCCGCTTGTCAATGTTGGCCGGAAAACACATCTTAGGAGCCTTCCGCCTGCGGCGGTAATTGGACCGCGTTGATACAGGCCGGGCCCGAGGCTCGGCCTTTCTGATCGTTAACCGAAGCTAAGACCTGTCGGTGAGTCAGCGGCTCACCGAAATGGGGAGGAATATGTCGGTCGATAGCGCGGATATTCGGATTGCAGTGCTATGCGGGAGCGTAAGGCCGGGTAACTACACCGGAAAGGCCGCCGCCCTGGTGTTGGAGGAACTCCACAAGTACCCGGACATAGCCGTCGATGTGATCGATCCCGCTGGCCTCGACCTACCGCTTCCGGGAGTCGGTCCAGTCTCGGCGGCGGTCCGGGAGATGCAACAGAAGGTCACGGACGCTACCGGAGTGGTGTTTGTGACGCCCGAATACCACGGGAGCTTCAGCTCTGTAAACAAGTTGATAATAGACAACATGGGCTTTCCATCCGGTCTCCGGGGTAAGCCCGTTGCGTTGCTGGGCGTTGCCTCAGGTGTGATCGGGGCAATCAAGGCGCTGGAGCACCTCCG
>JBDGZZ010000199.1:0-7465 GCA_039588335.1 Gemmatimonadota bacterium
TACTGGTCGAGGCCGTCGGGACCGACCACGATTGCCAACGGCGGAATGAGTATGACATCGTAAGTCTCGTTGTTCGTTTCGAATGCGATCAGGTCAATGTTCATGGGGTCGGTCGCGTCGTATACCTTGAGCCCGGCGACGCCGTCGCACACGAACAATGTGGAGCCGTCAATCCCCAGACCGAAGGGTCCCTGCATCGCGTAGCTTTCGACCATCAGCGGATTCGTCAGGTCGTTAATGTCAAGGATGTCGAGCCGATTCACGCCTCCCCCGCAGAAGCTTCCCGCCCTCAGTGTCACGTAGGCATAGTCGCCTTGGGCCACCACTGGATCGCAGCTGGTGACGTGAGCAAACGCGGAGAGCTGTCTCGGGTTCTCAGGGTTGGTATTGTCGTATATGAACATCCCCGTGGTGGATCCAATGAACAGGTAGTTCCCGTACGGAAAGATCGTTTCGATACCCCAGCCGACGTCGACCTTGCTCCAGAGACTTGGGTTGACGGGATCGTCAATCCGCACGAGCTGGATGTACGACTCGTGCAGGGCGTACAAGTAGGAGTCGATAATGGTGAACCGGGCCATCGATCCGCCTGTGCCGGTCGCGGCTGTGGGGGCCGCGCTCCTGTCCCCGCTCTGATTAACTACTTCTACACCAGACAGGGCTCTCGTGCGTTGCACGCGCTCGATTCCCGTCAGCTCCCATCCCACGACGACGCCGAAGCTCTCATCGGGATTATCGACTCGGCTACCGGCGACGAAATCTTCCGCGATCCAGGGCGATGGGGTCATATACGGAAAGGCGTCTTCTATCCGTGCGACCTCAACGGCATTCAACGGTTCGGCGACGTCGATCGCGACGAGGTCCACATAGCTGTCGGCGTACAGGGTGGTGCCCTTTATTGCCATGTCGACGTTGCCGGGGATCGGGAAGAAGGCAATCCTCTGCGGCGAGGATGGGTCGGCGTTGTCGATGACGTGGATTCCCTCGTGGAGCTCGTTGATGTAGATGTAGCTGTCTTTGACGTAGATCTTGCCAGTCGTGCCGATATCTACGGGGCCCTCCGCCTCGACCGGCGTTCGGAGCTCCGCATAACTGAGGTAGATCGGCGAGAACACCGGTACCTCGTAATAATCTGAGCAACCGGTACCAACGAAAACTGTTGCCGCTACGATGACAACCGCGGCGAAGACGGGCGACGCCCTAAGGGCTTTTCGCATTTTTGCATGCTCCATGGTCACGCCTCCTGCAGCAAGCTTGCTGGCTTCGGGTCACAATGGTTCGATTTGAGATTCGCGGTGAGGATTCCGTCAAAGCGCCACCCTGTTCTCCAAGGGTTGCTGGTAGCCTGCATGAAGTCCCCACGTGCGGGACTCGTCCTTCTCGTGTTCGTGCCGGGTCACCCAGTCTCCGCCCAATTCGAGTGTGTCCGCCCAAAGCCATTCCCGATATGTGACGTCGTGCGTCATGTAGCAAGCGGAAGAGAGCCCATGGCACCTCCCTGCCCGGTGGGCAGCTCCGGCCCCCAACACGCACTCCCCGGGGACACCTGCCCGCCGCATCACTTTGTATACCCTACCGCGCCCCGAAGGGTCACATCACGGCGGGTAATTCATGGAATTCCCCGGGGCTGACCGCCCCGGGTTCAGGTGTGCTTCCCTTGAGCAGCCGGGCGCGGGCACTCAGCACACCAGGGGCTCGGTACTGATTCACCGTTCAGAGCTTCTCGGACATCCAGGATTACGCGCAGCTGCGCTGGGCCCACACGGTCCCCGCACCGCACTGCGACGGGCCAAGTGGAAACGCCGGGCGCGAATTCCACGTCTGGTACATATAGCAGGCATTGTGGTCGGTAACGATGCACGCCAACCGTGTCTGTCAGTTTGTCTGTCGGCTTAGTGCGGCGAAGCCACGGCAGGTTGCGGCGCTGTTCCCATTGACATCTTAGGGGAGTGGATTAGTTTCCCATAACCGCTTTATGGGAAGACGACTCATGGCTAAGATTGACCTGATTCAAGGAACGCTGGACGTTCTGGTTCTGAAGACTCTGAGCTGGGGGCCACTACACGGATATGCCATCGCACGCTTCATCAAGCAGGCTACCGGAGACACGCTTCAGATAGAGGAGGGTGCTCTGTACCCGGCTCTTCACAGGATGGAGCAACGCGGTTGGGTGGTGTCAGACTGGGGACTCTCCGAGAACAATCGTCGGGCAAAGTTCTACAGGCTTGCGCCAAAAGGCCGCAAGGCACTGCACACTGAGGCATCTACGTGGCAGCGATACGTGGCAGCCGTGGAGATGCTGCTCGCGTTGAAAAGGCCGGAACCCGTATGAGACAGACACCAAGTCGGATGCGGGTGTTCAGGTTGCCCTTCCGCCGGGCCCAGTTGGATCGCGAAATCCGTGAAGAACTGCGGTATCACATCGAGTCTCGTGTAACGGAACTGGTTGCTGCAGGAGTTGTCGAAAGGGATGCAATGGATCAGGCGCTCCGTGAGTTCGGAGATTTCGAGCGCATAACGAAGGAGTGTCGCGCGGTTGCGAAGAGAAGGGAGAGGATGATGCTAATCAGCGAGATCCTCGCTGCAGTGCGTCAGGACGCTGCGGCTGCCGTGCGGCAACACCTTAGGAGTCCGGCGTTTGCAGTCGTAACGGTACTCACTCTCGTGCTGGGAATTGGGGCAATAACGTCTGTGTTCACGATAATCAACGGTGTGTTCCTGAGGCCTCTCCCGTATTACCGCGGCGAGGAACTGGCGATGGTTTGGAATGCTGACGCGGAGCCCGATACGTTCGAGCTCACTGAGGCTGACTTCTTGGATTGGAAGCAGCGGTCCCGGAGCTTTGCGGACATGGCTGCGTTCAACCGTTGGTCGGCCGCCGTCCTAGGCCAGGATGGTGCTGAGTGGGTGAGTGCAGCAATCGTAACGCCCAATCTATTTCGACTCGTCGGTGTCAGTCCGATCATAGGGACGGGATTCACTCCGGACCACGGGTTACCAGGGAACGATCGTGTTGTTGTATTGAGTCAGCGCTACTGGCGGCGATGGTTTGGTGATGAAGCCGACGTAGTTGGCAAGACGCTCACCATCAATGGAGAGCTTCACGACATCGTTGGTGTAATGCCGCGCGAGTATCGACATCCAGAGCCAAACCTCGGGTCGAGTGATGCACAAATATGGATGCCAATGTCACTGGATGCGGCGACTGCGCGTCGCTTCAGTCATAACCTGCGAGTCGTCGGGCGCCTAGCAGAGGGCATATCAGTTGAGCAAGCAGATGCGGAGTTGTCGACCATCGCCCGCCAACTGGAGCTGGAGTATCCAGAGACGAATGCCGGCGAAACTGCAGTAGTCAGAGGTCTGCGTGACCAGCACCTTGGGAATGTCCGGCCAGCGCTACTCTTGGTCTTCACTGCAGCGGCACTCGTGCTGCTCATCGTATGTGCTAACGTCGGTAGCTTGGTGCTAGCCCGCAGCCACAACCGACGTCGTGAAATCGCGATTCGTACAGCCCTCGGTGCTGGACGCGGACGGCTCGTGCGGCAACTCATGGTAGAACACACCGTCCTTGCCGTGGTGTCTGGGGCAATCGGTCTAGTCTCCATTCTCCTCGTCAGTGATCTCGTACATACGCTGCAAGGCTCGCTGCTATCACGCGTTGCCGACATTCGCGTGGATCTTGGGGTTGTCTTGTTCACAGTGGTCGTCTCGACTACTGTTGGCGCGCTCCTAGGCCTGGTGCCTCTGGCCGAGGTAGTAAAGGCTGATGTCAAGGATGTCTTGAACGAAATGAGCGCCGGTACCGGCACCAGCCGTGGAACCCATAGGTTCCGCAGTGGAATGGTCGTAACGCAGGTCTGCATTGCCATAGTTCTACTCATCGCGACCGGCCTTCTCACCAGGAGCTTCCTCAACCTCCTAGCTGTCCGGCCCGGCTTTGATGCTCGCAACGCCCTGACCATGCGCATTGCGGCTCCGGGGTTCAGGTATCCCGACGGAATCGATAGAGTGGGCCTCTTCAACGAACTGACTGCGCAGCTCGCTGCCTTGCCGGGTGTGGAGACCGTCGGGTTGGCAAGTGACCTGCCTTTCGGACCAACAAACAATTACAACCGCTTCGCCTTCGAAGAGTCGATGGGTCTAATGGAAGAGACTCCGCTCGTTGAGTACAGAATGGTTGGACCAGACTACTTTCGGGCCATGGGTATTGAGGTTCTCGAGGGTAGGGAATTCCAGTCGACCGATCGGCAGGACGCGTCTCCGGTAGTTGTGATCAACAGGGAGATGGCGAAGATGAACCGGAACGCGGCGCAGGTGTCGCCCCTGGGGCAGCAGATCGTTCAGTACATTCGAGGCTCGGATCGGGTGCCAACGGCTTCGATAGTCGGTGTGGTGGAGGACGTACTGGATGATGGATTCGACAGCCGACCCGAACCAAGGGTGTATTTCCCGTACATGCAACGTCCGGTGGCAAACATGACCGCAGTTTTGAGAACTGAGGCGGATCCCGCATCCCTCATTCGAGCGGCACGGCAGCGAATAAGAGACGTTGACGACATGGCACCGGTAAGTGATCTGCTGAGACTAGACGAGTTGGCAGCCCAAACGGCAACGAAGGAGACCACGGCGATGCGGGTTGCGATGGTCTTCTCTGCGTTCGGAGTCATCCTCGCCGCGATCGGTGTTTATGGCTTGATGGCGTTTGTCGTTGGCAACCGCAGACGCGAATTCGCTGTTCGCTCGGCACTTGGTGCCGAATCATTCCATGTGCTTGGATTGGTGCTGCGCCATACAATGTGGCTTACATCGATTGGCGTGGTCGGCGGTATCGCCCTGGCGGCCGGCTTGGTGCGGCTCCTTTCCTCGTTCTTGTTCGGCGTCGCACCACTCGATCCGATCTCGTTCGTCGCTGCGCCGACTCTGCTGTCGCTTGTGGCTCTGGCTGCTGCCTACTTCCCGGCCAAGCGAGCGATGAATGTCCAGCCATTGGATGCACTCAGAACCATGTAGCATAAGCTGCTTCAGGGCACGACGACGAACGCACCGTGGCGACACCAAACGCCGGGCTGTACACGGTAGATTCACCATGCTGCCAACAGTGATCCGGTATGTGGTGGGGCGACTCAAAGGCATGTGTTCGCTTCGCAGGAGCCGTTCGGAGACGTCACTAGTTGGTCAGTTTCTCGGACTCAGGTTGTGCCCAATGTCTGTCGATTTGTCTGTCGGTTTAGTGCGGCAAAGTACGACATTTGGGGTTATCAACTGCGGCAGGTTGCGACATTCCACCGCGAAATCACGGCATTTTGTGGTTATTCAGTGTCGTTCTAGACTGCTTGCCCAGCGCGCTCCCCGGATTGCCCGCTCAACCCTCTGATTGACTCGCAATTGACCGCTAGGGTCTACCTTAGCGCTGTCTAGCCACCCAATCCCAAAAGGCGTAATTTGGCCGCGGGACCAGGAGGTCATTGACGTGACCGAAGATGTCCTGGAGAGCCTGAGATCCAACCTTACAGACCGCTATACCGTAGAGAACGAACTCGGGCGTGGCGGAATGGCAACGGTGTACCTAGCCACGGACCTCAAGCACAATCGCAAAGTTGCCATCAAACTCTTGCGACCTGAGCTCGCAGCGTCCGTCGGAGCTGATCGCTTCCTACGTGAGATCGAGATCGCGGCCCAACTCACCCATCCCCACATCCTGCCACTGCACGACTCGGGCGAAGCCGCGGAATCGCTGTACTACGTGATGCCGTACGTCGAGGGTGAAACTCTGCGTGACCGATTGAACCGAGAAAAGCAGCTGTCGGTGGAAGACGCGATTGCCATCACGTCGGAGGTGGCGAGCGCCTTGGACTACGCGCACGAACACGATGTGATCCACCGCGATATCAAGCCCGAGAACATCCTGCTGTCGGGCGGCAAAGCCGTAGTCGCAGACTTTGGAATTGCACGGGCGATCACCAGCGCTGCTGGTGAGACACTGACTGAGACGGGGCTGGCTGTTGGAACGGCGGCATGTCTTTCGAGTGCACCGTGACGTCTAGATCTCGTGTCGCCCTAGCACGAGAGCCGAGACGCAACTCGATCGCAACACCGCCCTTGATGGTGATCCTTGGCCCCGTGTCATCGGACGCTTCCTCACTGAACGCCCCGGCCAGCGCCATGTGCGCGATCCACAGCCGAACTCGGCCCTCGGCGATTCCCGACCTATTTGCGTATGCGCGAACTCGTTTGGCGAGCTCTCCCACCGACCGCGGCGGTGGCTTGGTGGTCATGACCTGGATCTACCATCGTCGGACCCGAACAGCTCGGACTCCAAGGCCCGAGCTTCACTCGCCGTCAGACGACCGATTCGACGCCCGTCAGTTATGGCCTGCCGTAGCAACGCACGGCTCAGGTGCTCTTCCGCGCAGTCTCGGATGGTTCGCATTGGAGACGTCGTGCGTAGCCCCTCGACTGTATCGATCTCCTTACGGTTCAGATCCGTTCTATGTATCACAAGGAACTGAGGCACTCGACGCCGTACTCTATGGCCCTGCGGCACAGTTATGTGGACCTTCGGCGGGTTCACGTCAGACATCCCATAGAGGGCAAGGGCCGATTCGTGAGAGATCACCCCGAGCACTCCATGCGGCCACAGAATCGCGTGCATGTATTGCCCGTAAGCGCTCTCGGGAAAACGGCGGAATCTGTAGACCCCACGACTGACTCGTTCGGCAGCTCCACGGCGGGCCATCATGACAACGCTACGAGGGTCGACTCCGGCGTCGCTGGCCTGTCTAGTTGTGAAATAGCCATACTGCTCTTCGGCGATTTCGTATACGCGTTGCGTAGGCGAGGTATGACGTGGCATCCAGGCCCCCAGGGATAACTGGACAAAATATAACATAATGTTATAAATCATCCACTTTTTGTAAGTCGGCGGCCTTCAGCCGTAGAGTCTGTCTAGGCGGACGGGCCATGTCTTGCGACGCTGGGACTCGTCAGCGCTGAACCGGGGATCTGCGTCAATCCGTCCTTATCTGCGGCCCTCATGTGCGGTCATGATCAACCGCTTGATCTGGGGTTTCGGCCCAAAGTTTAACAACAATCCGACTTCGAGCCCTGTCGCGCGGAGTGCATTGATGATCTGTGCATCATGGCTCGGCTCGAGTTGTGGTAGGGCTTTCAATTCCCACAGGATCTTGCAGTGCACGACAATATCTGCTCTGAATTTGCCAACCGGGCGATTACGAAAGAAGACCATGGTTGGCACTTCACACTCCGCTTCCATGCCACGGTCGGCCAACACGATTGCCAGAGCCCGTCTGTAGACGATCTCGCGAAACCCGCTGCCAAGAGTGTTGTAGACCTCGTAGAAGCCGCCGATGATGTTGCGGGTTAGATCCTGCTGAGGATACGTAGTATTCGAGACCACACCCGAACATGAAGTTCATTGGGCGTGTGACATAACCCGTTTTCTGCG
>JBDGZZ010000200.1:0-7868 GCA_039588335.1 Gemmatimonadota bacterium
AGGGTCTCGGCGACGACCCCGAATGGTACCCTCAGTTTATGGTTGCGACCGACCAGACAAGCGAGATAATCACAATACCCGCCAGTGACACCGAAGTGAATCACGGGTTCACCTACTTCAACGCACCGTCGCACGGCTGGTACACGGTGAGATTCACCTGGCTCAATGACCAGGCGTGGTGTGAGGGTGACCCCTCGTGCCCAGGAGGACCCATACTCGATGCGAATATCCAGATAAACAGTGTGTTTTTTGACAAAGTCGGGGGTAAGCCTGTGGTCCCGTCGGTGGTCCTCAATGCCGGAAACGGGAACTACTATCAGGCTGTAGCAGACCCTGGTGTCACGTGGAGTGATGCACGGGCGGCGGCGGCGACGGAGTTCCGAGGATGCATCGGGCATCTTGCCACGATTACCTCTGCGGCGGAAAACGCCTTTATCGTCGAGACGTTCGAAGATGCGCTCCTTGGCAGATATTGGCTTGGTGGCGCCCAGGACGCGGCGTTTGGAGAGCCCGCCGGAGGTTGGGGGTGGATCACCGGAGAGCCGTTCATCTACACGAACTGGGCCGGTGGGGAGCCGAATAATTCCATAGACGCCTACCCCGAACGCATCCCACCCCTACCCGGCGAACCCGAAGATTTTCTCCACTTTCACTGGTTCGATGCTAGTGATCCTGGTCGATGGAACGACATCGCCGAGAATGAAAGCTTCTTTGTCGATGGCTACGTCGTGGAATATGACTGCCCTCCCAACGGTTCCGTAACGGAGCGCGTGAGCGGAAGCGGTCATTTCACTAGTGGCGGCGAGCTGCGCACGTTTTCCTTCAACGCCCGCAAATATGCCGACGGGGCGGTAAAGGGAGAATGGCAACAAAACAACCGGGCCTTAGGTGCAGAAGAACATGGTAATGTGACTTGCTTCGCGGTTGAGGGTCACCAGGTCTGGCTCGGCGGATTCGCAGAGAAGGGCACCAATGCCGGTGAGGTCGGTTGGACGGTTGTCGACAACGGCGAAGGTGCCGGTTCACCACCCGATCAGATTAGTCTGAAGTGGGTAAGAAGGCCGCCAGGATTCGCGTCTGCGTATTGCACAGCCACCCCAGCCGTGGATGATGAGCCATATGTGCTGCCGTTGAATGACGTTGAGTCTGGCAACATCCAAATCCGCTAGTCGACCCCCCTCACAGCAACCAAGCCCGCAGGAGAGCACATTGCTTCTGCGGGCTCCTTGTTATTGCGGGCGGCATCCAGTGCATCAGTGCTCTCGAACGCCACTACGCAGTTGCCGTCGGAATTGTAGGCAACGGGCCGAGGTAGGGGTGCTCACAGCGAATAGCACCGTGCGTGCGGCGCATCGGCTGTGTACTCCAGGCTCTTTTGGAAGAAGTCGAGGCGGCCCACGAGTTGTGCGGTGTTACCTCCGATTCAATGCCTGAGCATTCTGGGTTGTAGCGAAGCTTAGTGCAGCCGACCCAATCGCCTCAGCCCCGAGCGTCTCGCGGCGTTCGGGGCTTCTGTGTTCACAGAAGTCTCAACGGCCCTGTTGCGTGACATGAACCGCACATCTGGATGTGGTTATCTGGTTGTTGTGTCTTCCACCGCTCTTGCCAATTTCGATACTCGTAGCACATTACCATCGTCCCTCAGAGCGTGTCTCAACAAACCCCTCCGAACGGCTCATGCCGTGACGGTCGAATTGATCGTAAGCTGACTCAGTTGGTTTAACCTGGAGCATAATTGTCGCCGGTGCCTTCGTGGCCCCGCCGCCAGACAGACGTCGTAGGAAGATGCCGTAGCAGACGCCGCAGTGTGACGCCGCAGTAGACACCGCAGTAAGACGCCCGCCAGACGACGAGACCGCCTGGGCCATCGAAGAAACAGTCAGATGTCCAACAAGGGGGGGGTATGATGCGCATCGCACAACTAGTGGCGAGCCTCGTGGTGGGTGGGACGATTGCCTATCCAGACGCCGGCGTTGCCCAACAGGTATTTGTCGGAGAAGAGAGCGCCGGGGGTCATTTAGGCGCGCTATCGTATCCATCGGGAGCTATGCCGTCACCAGTTCAGACAAGCACTTGGACCCGCAAAGGGAAGTTCTGGCTCCACGCGAACTTCGGCGTCGGCTACGGAGAGATGCGGGCCGACGATCCATCCCTTGGCGATATGAAGATATCAGGAGTCGCCGGTGTTGGAGGTGTCGCGCTGGGGGCTTTCGTCAGTGACAACGTGGTCTTGTTCGGGGACATCATTGCGAATGTCCTAAGCGGACCCACGCTCAAAGTTGGCACGGTGGAGTTCGCGACAACCGACAACTTCACCGCAACTGCAGCTGGAATCGGCGCTGGGATCGGTTACGTAGGCCCGGACGCCCTCATGATTCAGGCCAGTGTCGCGGTCTCGTACTTGACTTTCGAGGCGCGGACGCCGGACGGCAACATAGAGGCAGAGACCAATCCAGGCTTCGGCGCCAGAATCGCCCTCGGGAAGGACTGGCTGGTCTCTCGTAAGGTCGCGCTCGGCGTTGCAGGGCATGGGTATTGGGGTGTCATGAAAGACAAGGGGGAGAATGCACCCACGTGGAACGCGTTCGGGGTCGGAGTGACCTTTTCGTTCGCTTGGGTGCCCAAAGGGTATAGGAGTGAGGGCGTGTAGCTCTGGGTCACTCGTCGCAATCGGGACCGCCAATGTGTGGCACACAATTCAGCAGCCGGGAGGAGTAATGAACAGCCGAGTGCTGACGGCGCTCACCGCCGCTATCCTCATGTCGTTGACGGCATGCCCAGATGATACAACCACCGAGCCAAACGGCAATGGAAACGGCCAACCGAGCGCCATACAGACGGGGGCGTGGCCCGCCTCGACAGGCACATCCGCCTTCACATTCACCTTCACCGTGGGTGCAGATGCCGTATCGATAAGCGAGATCGAATTCGGCTTCAGCAGCTGGAGATGTGGTAGCGCGTCCGCGACTTTGAGTGGGACGGTGGCCACTACATACACCGGTACCCCACCGGCAATCACGAACCGGGCTTTCAGCATGAGCGTGGACGTGAACGGTGACCCATTCGGGTCCCCTTGGCCCGTCGAGATCGACGGCACGTTTGCCGATTCGGGTGCGGACGCGTCTGGCACGTGGGAGGCTTCGATAGCGGGCGGTACATGTTCGGGTGACTGGACAGCATCGCCATAGCGCCGGAGGCCCCGAGCGTCTCGCGGCGTTCGGGGCTTTGTCTTGGGGACCCGTCTATCGCTGTGGGTAGTGTCGTGAGGAAGTGGACGGCCAGATATGGGGTGTTCTGTGACTGCCCCGTGTGACCAACAGGCGGGTGGTTGACACTCATGTTGTAGTCGTCAAGACCTCCAGTCCCTTTGATTCCCTAGCGCTTGACTTGGGGGCACGGGGGGAAAGTCGCGGCGGCGCTACCACGAAGCGCCTCTCAGATACTAACGGTGGGAATCCTTCGAGGCTCCCTCTATCCCCTGAAGCCGGGCTCGGCCAAGCACAGCGTCCTGAAAGACGCGACTCCTGTCGTCTTGCAGCTCTGCCCGAACACAACCATCCGAACCTTTAGTTTGTCCAACTACGTAGTGGGACTGTACGAGCCGACTGGTTGTCTTGCCGGACCAGTCCAGATGTCGACCTGTTACCTCGCAGCGCCGGTCTGCGCCATGAGAAACCGCGCCGTCATACAAGCCTCGGGACCGCCAGCCTGGTCCAAGTGCATCCTCCCGTTTCTGTTGCTACTCCCGTTCTGGCAACCCCTCACCGCCCAAGCCGGCTCGGACCCGAAGATTCCTCACCGAGTGCCGCGAGTGGAGTCTGAGATCCAAGTGGATGCCGAGCTCAGCGAGGATGTGTGGCGGCAGGCCCTCTTGCTCGAGCTGGGCTATGAGGTCTATCCCAGCGAGAACGTCGACGCGCCGGTGCGAACCGAACTCCTGTTCGCATACAGCAGCACGCATCTCTACGCGGCATTTCGCGCTTTCGACCCCGATCCGTCGGCAATCAGAGCACGCATCACCGACCGGGACGCCATGTACAGTGACGATTGGGTGGCCCTAATCCTGGACACATTCAACGACGAGACCCGCACGTTCGACTTCTTCTGCAATCCACTCGGCGTTCAGGGCGATCAGATCGAGAGTCCGAATGGGGGCGGTGAGTGGGACGCCATTTGGGACTGCGCCGGAACGGTCACCGATCAGGGCTACACGGTAGAGATGGCGATCCCGTTCAGCTCCATGAGGTTTCAGGCTAGCGAAGGAGACCAGATCTGGGGAGTCGACGGAGTGCGCAGTTATCCGCGAGCCGTACGGCACCACATCGGGATGTTCCCTCGCGACAGGAACAACAACTGCTACATGTGCCAGTCCGAGAAACTGATTGGCTTTGCGGGAGCCTCTCCGGGGAGGAACATCGAGATTGACCCCACCGTCTACGGCGTGGTCACGCAAGAGCGCGAGGAATTCCCCACCGGGCGATTCGTGGAAGACGACAAGACCCTTGAGCCCGGTGTAACTGCCAAGTGGGGAGTCACACCGAGCCTCACTCTCAACGCGACCGTGAATCCCGACTTCTCAAACATCGAAGCGGACGTGGCACAGCTGGACATCAACACGCAATTCGCCCTGTACTATCCGGAGCGGCGGCCCTTCTTCCTGGAAGGCGCCACTTTCTTCAACACACGCTTCCGCGCCGTCCACACCCGTACTCTGGCAGATCCGATATGGGGAGCCAAGCTGAGCGGCAAGGAGGGCAGCAGCGCGATCGGTTTCTTCACATCCCAGGACGAGATCACCAACCTGCTGTTCCCGACGAGTCAGGGATCCGACATGACCTCGGTTGCAATGAAGAGCGTCGGCTCGGTGGTGCGCTACCGCCGCGATGTGGGTAGGTCCTCGAACCTGGGACTGCTCTACACGGGCCGGGAAGGAAGCGAGTACCACAATCGCGTCGCCGGTGCCGATGGTCTCTGGAAGATGACGCCCAAGGACCAAGTCATGTTCCAGGTCCTCGGCTCCCAGACCAGCTATCCCGCGACGGTACAAGAAGACTACGACCAGCCGAGTGGGAGTTTCACCGGAGGCGCCTACGACTTCTTCTACCTACACAACACTCGGAACCACGACTGGTACGTCAGTTACCGTCAGGTGGACCGCGACTTTCGGAGCGACCTGGGTTTCATGCCGCAGGCCGGTTTCCGGTCAGGTGCGGTCGGATGGGGCCACACCTGGAACAACGACGGGGACAACTGGTGGAACATGCTCAACTTCGGGTCCGGACTCGACGGGGAATGGGACTTGAATGGAACCAATCTCAGCAAAGGGTACTCGTTCTGGTTCAACTACGCAGGTCTTACCCAGTCCTTCTTCAACCTGCGCGGGACCTACGGTAAGCAGCATTACAACGGAGTGGACTTCGACAATCGATATATCAACGCCGACTTCGGTATCCGCCCCTCGGCTTGGCTCTTCTTCGTCATCGATGCGACCTACGGGGACCAGATCGACTATGCCAACATACGACCAGGCACCCGGATTCGAATCGATCCCTACGCCGAACTCAATCTTGGTCGGCGCCTCGCCCTCACCTTCAACCACACGTTCGAGCGGCTGAACGTGGAGGAAGGCAGGCTGTACGACGCGAACATCAGCCAGATGCGGGTCGTATACTGCTTCAGCAGGCGTACCTTCGTGCGGATGATCCTGCAGTACCAACACTACAACCGCAATCCGGATTTGTACTTGGACGAAGTCGATGCCATGTCGAATAGCCTGTTCACGCAGTTTCTGTTCTCATACAAGATCAACCCGCGAACCGTACTCTATCTGGGATACTCCGACGACTACTTCGGGAACAACGATGTCCAGCTCACGCAGAACAACAGGACGGTGTTCATTAAGATCGGATACGCTTGGGTGCTTTGACTGTCCGACGCCTCAACGGGATTGACGGTCGGAGCCGGCAGCCTGGCCCCGTGGCCGGATCCGTAGGTGGGCCTTTGGGTTCCCTACGCCGAGCGGCGGCGTGGGATGAAACGAGGCACTCGAGCGCAGTAGCTGGCGTAGTCCGCCCCGAACCGATCGTGCAGCTCCTTCTCTTCAGCCAGCACCACGAAATGGAACGCGAGTGCAAGTCCCGGTAAGTATAGGTACACGGTGAGGTAGTTGCAGAACAACGCAATCGCCAGCAACGCGAACGTGAAGGCGAGGTAACGCGGATGCCGGACCTTGCCGTAGATCCCGTCCGTCAGGAGCTTCGTCCCTCTCCCTTCGGGATCGATCTCGGGTAGGCCGACCAGGATCCCCAGCTTGAGGTGCTTGCGGCAACGCACTTCGAGAACAACAGCCACCACGTAGCTGACGATTGCACCAGGAACCAGTGCGATGTTCGTACCGAACTCGACTGCCAGCAGCGGATGGCGCACCAGAAACAGTAGCACCCAGGTTGCAAGGGCTGCCAAGCCAACGATGACCATGGTCCACACCGGACCGAGACGCCGCCAGAAGCCGATGAATGGGTGCAGCACCAGCCACGCGAGGACGGATGCGGGAAACGAAACGACGACAATCAGGGCAACCACGTAGCGTACGGTATCCACAGTCCGGACCTCTGGAGAGCGTCCGATCGGGCCGGGGAGCCGGATCGGGCTGGGGATGATATTAGGTAAGACAATAACAGACTCCTGAGAACCCACGCTTCGATCCAGAGGCGCAAGGGTACAACGGAGAGGAGCACACCGACCGCCATCGCGGTCATCAGCGATGAACGCCGCCGCGTCGACGGCCTTGGCGCTTCACCGTGTTTGCCTCTTCCCAGCCAGGATATCCTTCTTATGGTAATGCCAGATGATCAGAATCGTGATTCCCAAGACCAGGATCAGCGGGACGGGTATCAGCGAAAGGAAGGCGAACGTGAGGAACACGCCGTGCACATCGTATCGCAACATATCGATGACTGCCCTCACCATGAACACCAGATAGACAACCACGACTGCGATCAGCACTACCAAGATTGTTATCACGACGGTCAGATTGACCGAGCCCAATACGTCGGAAAGCGTGTTTTGCATAGTTACCTCCTGGTCACTTGCGGCCGCGACCAACTCAGGTCTCGACCAATCCTTTGAGCGCTTTCTCCAATTTGGCACCGCCACCCTTCAGGGACTTCCTTACTTTCCCGCCGACCATCGCCGACAACATCCTCGTGCATGATTCTAGAACCAGCCGAAGCGAACTAGTGCTTTGTTGGCTCGCCAGGCAAACAGGCCCGCCGAGGCAATGAGAACAATCGTTAGCACAGGATTGTACCTGCCGTAGACCTGCATCCCCAGGACGATGGTCACGAGCACGAGAAACAGACAGAGAGTCGCTAGGCGCTTACGCAGCATTCGGTACGGCTTGAGCCGAACCGCCAAATCCTCAGGCATGGCTGCGTCCGGGCTGACCTTGGCTAACAGGGCCTGGTTGGAGCCGCAGATGCACGTAGGAGAGCAACCCCATCAGCATCAAGAGTACCAGGGTCTTGACCAGCAGCACCCAGTTGCCCCATAGCGCTCCGATACCCAGTGGCCCAACGACCACCATCAGCACGCCGGTAAGGAGCACCGTTGCCTGGAATGTGAAGCAGCGGGTCGCGCCACGACGGATGATGTTCTCCATGTACCGATCGACGCTGTAGTTGAACGCTGATCCCAACTGTGCACGCTCGTTGACAACGATGAGATTGAACAGCGGTATCGACATGAAGACAAAGGCCAACACATGCAGGGTCCTCAACGCTGCGTAGACAGTATCCACCTTAGGCTCCGTTGTGTGGGTTCGTGGTGCCAAGCGGAGCGCTCGATGGTGTAGCGGTCGGCGAGCGCAG
>JBDGZZ010000201.1:0-7453 GCA_039588335.1 Gemmatimonadota bacterium
GCGAACTCACCAACGTCGGTAGCAACTGGCGGAGTTGCATTCGATCCACTCACGGCCGGAACGACCACAGTGTCGGCAACGATACCGGGATTCGTCATCCTGCCAACAGCTTCCGCACTCGTGACAGTAAACCCGTAGATCTCTCCGCCCTGCCCAAAGGGAGGAGGGAGAGGGAATCACCTGCTCGCTAACCCTCCTGCGATTTCGCCGCCATCGATGACGTATGCCTGACCGGTGATATAGGCGGCCTCGTCGGAGGCAAGAAACGCGAACAGCGCCGCTACCTCCTCTGGTTGTGCTTGTCTACCCAGCGGGAGCTTGGCATTCACTTCCTGCATCATCTCGGGAGTGTACTCGGCCTCTTGCATCGGCGTGAGCACGTAGCCGGGGCAAACAGCGTTCACGCGGATGGTGGGCGCAAGTTCGAGTGCCATCGATCGCGTCAACTCGACCACTCCCGCCTTGGAGGCGTTGTAGTCGGCGTAGAACCGATAACCCATTAACGCGTTGGTCGAGCCCATGTTGAGAATTACCCCTCCCTGCCCTGCCAGCATTCGCTTCGCGGCCTGTTGAGCCACGAAAAACACGCCATTCAGGTTGACGTCAATCACTCGCCGCCATTCCTCGGGTGCGATCTCGGCAAAGGACGGGTGCCTGACACTGATCCCCGCGTTGTTGATCAGAACGTCTAGGCCACCACAAATGCCGTCCAGCTCCTGGTAAGCGGCGGCAACAGAGTCGGGGTCAGATACGTCGGCGCGGATGGTTCCCGCCAATCCGGACAGTTGGTTGCCGATCTCTTTCAGCCCTTCACTGTCCCTGTCCAGAACTACGACACGGGCACCTTCTTCCAGGAAGCGAGCAGTGGTAGCCGCACCGATGCCACTCGCTCCGCCCGTTATCAGTGCTCTTTTATCTCTCAAGCCTCTCACTCGTTCTCCTCACGCGGTTCCGGCCAGGCCACCACCATCAACGACAAGAGATGCTCCGGTCACAAACGATGCAGAATCGCTCACTAGATACAGGACTGCGCGGGCAATGTCATCGGGGGTACCGACCCGCGGCAGGGGCCGGGCTGCCGCATCGGCCAGGAACTGATCCATCGGTTCACCCAGTTGCTCCGCTTCACTGCGCAGCATGGGTGTGTCGGTATCGCCGGGACAAACGCAATTCACCCTGATGTTCTGCTCTCCATGATCGAGCGCCATCGCTTTCGTTAGCTGAACGACGGCTCCTTTGGAGGCGCAGTATGCCGCCGCGCTCTTGCCGCCGGTCAAGCCCCAACCGGAGGCAGTGTTAACGATCACTCCTCCTCCACCTCGTGCCATGATCGGCACAACGTACTTCGACATGAGAAACACGGATCGAACATTGACGGCCATCGTTCTGTCCCATTGAGCCTCTGTCAGATCGACCACCGAGGCACGGTGAATGATCCCAGCATTGTTGAACAAGATGTCTATGCCGCCAAACGCTACTTCAGTCTGCTGCACCGCGCTTTTGCAATCATTCGGGTCGCTGACGTCGCCCTGGACGAGAACTGCTTGCATGCCCGCGCTGGATACTGCATTGACTGCACTCTTCCCGGCCTCTCGATCGAGGTCCATGATTGCTACCTTTGCCCCCTCCCGCGCAAAGAGAGCAGCCGTCGCTCGACCGATCCCCGACGCTCCCCCGGTAACAAGCGCCACCTTGCCTGCGAGCAGTCCTTGGGTCACTCGAAGTCCCTACTGCTGCCGCCAGTCCCGCCTGAAGATCTGGACGTGCCCACAGCTGCTGCACGCCTCGATATGCCAGGGAGATCTACTCGTATCTACGTGGGTGAAATCAGCCGGGCTGCGCGTCACATACTTGCCCTGAAGACACACCATGCACACACGGTCAGCAAGCGATCTCCGATCTTCAGCGGGCTTCGCTGCCTCGCCCATTCCGGCTCCTCTCGTTCCTGGTGAGTTGTCAGAACAACCTGACTGATAGTGGTGTCAATATCATATCCCTCCCTAGGCTACATGGCGAGTCTGCAGCTCAAACATCCCACACCGTCTGGAAGGAGGATGATGGCGATTCTACGTGCTCAACATCGTGTATGCGCCGGACGTCCACACGGATCCTGCCGCGCCGCGTCTCACGGTACATGTCAACAAATCTGGCATCCCAGGCTACCTCATCGGCTGTGTAGGACGACCAGGTATGGACTCTCTGTGAAAACGTGTCGTCGGTGGCGTTGATGAAGACTATGAACTCCGCCCCGCGGGCTCGCAGTTGGCCCGACGTCATGTCATAAAGCGGACTTCTCTCGTCGATGCGATGTACGACCGTCCAATGCAGGAGAAACAAGGCGATTCTGCTACGCTCCAGCCGCAACTCGCGAAACCGGCGCCTTTTCGATTTCTCGGTTGTCTCGGTCACACTGAGTAGCAAACGGACCTCCACGTCGACCAGCTCACTACGGCCTCCGTTCACTAGTCTGAGCTTGAAGCTCGACGGACCGTCTGCGGGTTCGATGACCGCTCGGTTGCTGAAGATGATGTTGGCTGCGGGGCGTGATACGCGAGCAAACACCAGAGCCGCGACTATGGCTATTCCGGCCATTCCGAGAAAGGCCTCTACTGCAACCAAGAGGTTTGCGTCGATTCCATTGGGATACATGTGTCCATATCCAACCGTCGTGACGGTCTGGACACTGAAAAAGAAGGTTTCGAGAAAGCGCTCACCGAAACTGGTAGCTGTCGCGCCCAAAATTGCGTCCGGGCCCGCAAGCACGTATGCGGTAGCGAACAAGAGGTTGGTCAGTAGATACATGGAGACCAGGAAGGCTATGAAGCCGGTCCACGACAGGTTCAGCAGAAGTTGGTAGATCCTGAACGACTGAAAGAACGGCAGTCCTGTTCGCGAAACGTTGAAGGACCCGTCGCGATTGACGAGCCGGCGACCCGACTCGACACCCACCCGAGAGCCGAACCCGGGGTCCTGCAAATCAGCCATCGACGGGTCAGTGCATCGAGTTGCCATTGGATGGTAGCCCTCCCCGTCGGTCTTGTTCGACGTTCTCAATTCTGCCCGTAGAACTCGTCACCATTATGCCAAGATCTATGTCGGTCAAGTTTCGTCCCCACCCAATAACGTACGCATCTCATCGAATTGCAGTCGGGCTTCGCCGTCGGGCTGCGGGTATTCCAGATGCAAGTTCTTCAGCGACTCAACCACTAATTCCGCCACGACCATTCTCATGTAACTCTTGTCGTCGGCTGGAATGGCATACCAGGGCGCCCAAGTTCGGGAAGTCGCGTTGACCGCCTCTTCATAAGCCATCATGTATTGATCCCAGAGCGTCCGCTCCTCCACGTCACCCACCGAGAACTTCCAGTTCTTGTCCGGCTCCTCCAAACGCGACAGAAACCGTTTGCGCTGTTCCTCACGAGATACGTTGAGCCAAAACTTGAGGATCAGCGTCCCGTTCGCCGCCAGGTGCTTCTCATGATCCCGAATCGACTCGAGCCTGTTTTGCCAGATTTGCTTGGCATCGAGCTGTGGCAGCCGTTGGTGCTGAAGCAACTCTGGATGCACTCTGACGACCAGCACCTCCTCGTAGTAACTGCGATTGAACACACCGATTCGGCCTCGCTCCGGGAGCGAGCGCGACGTACGCCAGAGGAAATCGTGATCCAGCTCCGTCGTCGATGGCTGCTTGAACGAGAATACCTGACAGCCGGCTGGATTCACCCCGGTCAGTACAGCCCGAATGGTGCTGTCCTTTCCCGCCGCATCCATGGCTTGGAATATCAGCAGAACGGCATAGCGATCGTGTGCGTACAAGATTCGTTGCAGGGCGTCCAGTTCTTCAGTGGCTGCCGCCAGACGCTTCCGAGATTCCTTCTTGCCGGGGGATCCTTTAGGGCGACCGGTCACCGCACCAGCCACTCTGAACGACCCGTCATCCGGAACCAGATATGGGCTGTCACCCGATTCAAACATGCAACCTCCAGCAGACCATGCCTTGGCTCCATGCCACTGCGGTCTTCCATCTGGGTTTAGACGTATGGTGCTGCGGCCCGCGCAAAGATCGATGCCCGTCCAGCATCACTTATGGAGGATAGGATACAACGAGTCCCGGCGCGGGGATACTCCCACACCGGGACCCACCACACAACACGTTCAACTAGACGACGCCGTAGGACATCATCGCGTCGGCGACCTTCACGAAGCCGGCGATGTTGGCGCCTTTGACGTAGTTGACCCAATCACCCTCATCGCCGTACTCAACGCACTTCTCGTGGATGTTCTTCATGATCTCGATGAGTTTGCTGTCCACTTCATCACGAGACCAGCTGAGACGCAAGGAATTCTGACTCTGCTCGAGCCCGGAAACGGCAACACCACCAGCGTTGGCGGCCTTGCCGAGACCATACATCACCTTGTTCTTCAGAAAGACCTTCACCGCGTCGAGATCGGACGGCATGTTGGCACCCTCGCCAACACCGATGCAACCGTTCTTCACCAGCGTTTCGGCCTCTTCGCCGTTGATCTCGTTCTCGGTTGCAGATGGGAAGGCCAGGTCACCTGGAACGACCCAGGGTCGCTTGCCCGCGTGGTACTCACAACCGAACTCCTCGGCGTATTCCGATATCCGGCCGCGGCGGACCTCCTTCAGGTCCTTGATCCACGCGAGCTTCTCGGGTGTGATTCCGTCTGGATCGTGGATGAACCCGCCCGAGTCCGAAGCGGTTACGGCCTTGCCGCCGAGCTGAGTGAGCTTCTCGATGGTATAGATGGCCACGTTGCCGGAGCCCGAGACTAGACACGTCTTACCCTCCATGCCGTCGCCTCGCTGCTTCAACATGTTTTGCATGAAGTAGACGGTACCGTACCCGGTTGCCTCAGTTCGGATGAGACTACCGCCGTAGCTCAGGCCCTTCCCTGTGAGCATGCCGGTCCACCGGTTTTGTACGCGCTTGTACTGGCCAAACAGGTAGCCAATCTCACGGGCACCGACTCCAATATCACCAGCCGGCACGTCAGTATCCTCACCGATGTGCCTTTGTAGTTGCGTCATCAAAGACTGGCAGAAACGCATTACCTCACGATCCGACTTGCCTTTGGGATCGAAGTTTGCGCCACCCTTGCCACCGCCCATGGGCAACCCGGTCAGGCTGTTCTTGAAAACCTGTTCGAAACCCAGGAACTTGAGGATGCTGGTGTTTACCGTGGGGTGGAATCGTAGCCCGCCTTTGTACGGGCCAATGCTGTTGTTGAACTGCACGCGCCACGCGCGGTCGGCGCGAATCTCACCGTTGTCATCTTCCCAGGTCACACGGAAGATGATGATTCTGTCAGGCTCGGTCATCCGTTCCAGGATCTTCGCCTTGACGTACTCGGGATGATCGAGGTAGAACGGCATCAGGCTTTCCGCTACTTCCTGCACTGCCTGAATGAATTCGGACTCTCCTGCATTGCGCTTGGATACTCCCTCCATGAAGCGCTTTACTTCAGCTTCAACTTTTGCTGGCATCGAGACCTCTCCGTTTCAACACAAAGTTCAGCACCTGCCGCTCCATGCAGACGCAATCCGGCCACTGTTACAGCAGCAACTCTCTATGTAGTGGAAATAGCGGACGCGATCCGACGAGGAGCCGGCGAGGACAACTGGAATGAGGAATGAGTGAAACCACCTTACACCATCTCCCCACATCCCAACGGGGTAAAGCGAATCTCGTGAGGTGCTTCGATCGGTCCCCACGATTTAGCACCGTGCAATGTACATAGTTCCGGCTCCATCTCATATGACCTGCGGCACAATGAACTCGAGCGGTGGTCGAGCCGGTGACAACGGGGACAGCATGAGCCCTCTAAAAGAATATATTACAATGACTTACACGAACATCACAACAGCGTATTCGAAGACAATTATCGTGCGCGTTGGACTCATCGAACCCGCTACGTGTATACGCCTCAATCCCCGTCTCCGACGAGGTCCGATGTGAAAGCGTCATTGTTCAGGTTAGGCGTCGTTGCTGCTGTCAGCGCAGTCATCTGTTTACCAGCCGAGGCTGGGGGACAGAGTGGCGCGCGACCCAGCCAACACGGAACCGTGACCCAGACCGTCCGGGACACAGAGATCTCCATCGTGTACAACCGGCCGGTAGCCTGAGGCCGGGAGTTGTTCGGCAGTCCAGTGAAATGGAACGTCGTGTGGAATCCAGGAGCAAACGAGGCTACTACGGTCGAGGTGAGTCACTACGTCTTGATCGAGAATCAAGAACTCGACGCGGGCAGGTACAGCCTCTGGGTGATTCCGGATAAGGAGGGTCCTTGGACGCTCATCTTCAGCGCCGAGCCGGATGCTTGGCACGCAGCGTATCCGCGAGGGCACGACGCACTGCGCGTAGAGATCATGCCAACCTCAGGCGAACACATGGAGACCTTGGCGTTCTACTTCCCTGTGGTCGGATCTAACTCCGTCACCCTGAACCTACATTGGGGAAAGACGATTCTGCCGATGCAAATCCGGCTCAAGGATGATATGAAGCGCTAGATTGGCGTGACCGAACTGGCCACGGTCCGCGGTTAGCGTGAATCGGACGGGGGTGTCTCCAGAATCAGGCTGCGTCGGCAGGACGTGCAGTGCACACGCCGGATGATCACTTCGTCCCGCGCCATGGGTGGTCCAAGCATCAAAGACCCGTCACACTCAGGACAGGCTACACGTGAGGCGGGATCCAGCAGCATCCCCCTTATGTCGAGCGAATCCTCGGTTGAGTAGTGGCTCAGAGATTGCCGTCTCTCATCGTAGATGCGCCGGTCGATGCCGGCCCGTCGTTCCACGACGATATCCTTGTCACGCCGGCGCCGGTCTCCCGAAGTCCGCCGCTCAGCCGAGCAGCGCAAATCGGAGAGAAACCGGTGGACTCCGTTGTAACGCGGCGTGTCATGTCTTTCGGTCATTGAGCCCTCGACGACGGTGCGACTCATCCTACCGGCACAAAGTTGTAACGGCGGGACGGGATACCGCCAGTAGTGTCGCGACGAAGGCTTGGGCACGACAATTCGCGCTGTTACCTTATGCCCCGGGAGGGCTAGACCTAACTGGTAAGGCAGCGGTCTTGAAAACCGCCGGGAGCAATCCCATCGGGGTTCGAATCCCCGGCCCTCCGTGACCAGTCGTCACGTTTCCCTGGGCTCGGCCCCTACGGGACATGTCCTAAAGGACAGTGCGCGAGACCCGTCTTTCAAGACACCTAGCGGCGCGTTCACACGCCGCGCCGAGCCCGCGTTTTAAAGCAGGCAACAAGGCCGGTACGCACGACTTGCTCGAAGCCTCGCCAGACCCCACGACGTGGCGCATCTTATGTCCCATGACCGAGATCACCTCCCGGCTCTCGACCGCCCTCGCCGACCGCTACAAGCTCGAACGCCACCTCGGCGAAGGCGGCATGGCGACCGTCTATCTGGCTGA
>JBDGZZ010000202.1:0-7394 GCA_039588335.1 Gemmatimonadota bacterium
CTCCGATCACAGGATGGGAGCAAACCGGCGTTGCGCCCGACGAAGGGTGTGCACATCGCTGTTCCACGACACCGGATAGGCAACCAGGAAGCCTTGACCATTACGTCACCCATCGACGGACGGGTGATGTTCATCATCCCGTGGGGAGAACTGTCATACATCGGAACTACGGATACCGACTGTCTACACGTTCCTGAGGAAACGTACGCAGGAGGTGAAGACGTTGTGTACCTACTTCGTTCGGCGAACGCCTTGTTTCCCGATGCCCGACTTACCCCCTCGGATGTGGTGGCGACCTGGTCAGGTCTACGTCCTCTTTTGGCACCAGACGACCCGAAGGATCCGAGCTCGGTATCGCGGGAACATCGCATCCTGGAAAGCCCGAGCGGCCTCATTTCGATCATCGGAGGAAAGCTCACGACGTTCCGGGTAATGGCTGCGGAAACTGTAGACCTGGTTTCCCAACGACTGCATGAGGCTGACGGACGCCCAGTTGTCGCGGCGCCAGGTACTGACGAGGAACCACTACCGGGCGGGGAATCACACGACCTTGAAGTAATCGCACAGGAAGCTGAGCGCGAGGGAGTCACGCGCGACACGGCGGAACACATGGTGCGAGCATACGGCGCTGAGACCCCTGCCTTGGTACGGCTGGCACAGGCACATCCAGCCTTGGCAGAACCGATAGCCCCCGGTCGCCCCGCATTGCTCGCCGAGTTGGTCCACGCCATGCGCAGGGAGATGGCGATAACCCTTGGTGACCTGTTGATCAGACGAACTCACCTCTTTTATGAAGCAGCCGATCATGCAATCGGGCAGCTTCCTAGGGTTGTCGACTTGGCGGCTTTCGAAATGGGGTGGGATGAGGATAGGAAGGCGGCAGAGCTGGCCGCCTATGTGAGCGAAGTCGAACTCTCGATGGCCTTCCGAACGGAGTTGGAGTCGCTCGAGAGCTGAGCTGGAGGGCTCAGTCTATCCCGGGCAGTCTCGTACCGTCCACCCGTGCATCACGGAACGCGCGGGCTGATCGATACTCCACCGTGAGACGCGCAAGACTCGCAGCCCGCTCACGATAAAGCCGTCGGTGGTTTCTCGGTTCCCGGTTCGCCAAAGCATAGGTCGTGAGCAGCGGCAGGCCAATGGTGCTGTCCACATAACACACCACTGCATTCGGTAACTGGTCCGGGTCGACCTTACCCCAGCTCACAGCCTCGGCAGGAGTCGCTCCCGACAGGCCGCCCGTATCCGGGCGAGCATCAGTGATTTGCAGGTAGTAATCATGCCCCTTTTCATCGATCCCGAGCACCTCTTGGATCTGCGGCTCGGTCTGGAGCACAAAATTCTTGGGGCTGCCGCCGCCAACGATCAACACGCCACTCTTACCGCCCCCTCTCTTCGCATCGAGCACTATGGCCGCAGTCTCGTTCACATCCGCCGAAACGTCGAACCTAAGGCCGTAGTCCTCGAGGGCTAGTTCGGCAACATTCATCCCGATCGATGAGTCGCCAGGGGACGATGTGTACACCGGAACCTCGCACTCGTGGGCCACGGTCAGGAGTGACTTGTGCCTGAGTCCGAGAGCCTTTTCCCGTTCCTTCAAATAGCCGCCCAACCTGTAGTGGTATTCAGCCGTACTCATCGCGTGTTGGAACTCGTCGCGCAGAGAGACGTCGCGGAGGAACTTGTCCGTCTTCAACAACACCCGGTAGTCAAAGAGTATGTCGTAGATGCGCACGACACCTTCTTCCCTGAGCTCGATGTCGTCACCGAAGGGCGAGCCTCTATGCATTGAGAAGCCAAGTGCAAAGTGAGCATCGTGATACAGGTTGGCCCCGGTTGACACTATCCAGTCCACAAACCCCGCTTCGATCAGCGGAATCACCGTGGACATCCCTAGTCCTGCAGGCGTCAATGCACCCGTCAGGCTCATCCCCACGGTGGCGTCTTCAGCCAACATGCGTTCGCTGAAGAGATGGCATGCTTCTCTCAAACGGCCGGCGTTGTAGGCATGGAATGCGTTGTCGATGAGCTCACTCACACTCTCTTTGCCGCTGATCGGGTCGGGTTCGATAGGTTTTCCGGCCAGTAGCCTGCTCCGCCCCTTCATCGAAGGTTCTCCTCCAAACCTGCCGCCGACGGCAGTTCGTCCGCGAACCGCTTGCGCCACCCTGCCCGTACAATCTCTACCACCTGCGTAGGATCATCGGTCACGTGGAACAGATCCAGATCGTCTCGACCGATCTTGCCTTCAACTTGCACGACCTCCTTCAGCCAGCTAATGAATCCGCCCCAGTAGTCGCGGCTCATGAGAACGACGGGGATGTCACCAATCTTGCCGGTCTGCTTCAGAGTCAAGACTTCACAGAGCTCGTCCAACGTACCATAGCCACCCGGGGGAAAGATGAAGGCGCAGGAGTACTTCACCAGCATCGTCTTGCGGGCAAACATGTACCTGAAGTGAACCGTCCGATCCACAAACGGATTGACCACCTGTTCCTCGGGTAATTCGATGTTGAGGCCGATGGACAAGGTGCCCGCTTCCTGCGCTCCTCTGTTAGCCGCTTCCATGATCCCGTTTCCCGCGCCCGTGATCACGGCAAAATTGCTTTCGCCCAGCAGTCGCGCTGTCTCCACCGTCTTCTGATACCAGGGATCCTCGGGTTGTGACCGCGCCGATCCAAAGAACGTCACAGCGGCCCTGACGTCCGCGAGTTCGTCGAAACCTTCCACGAACTCCCCTAGAATCCGCAGCGCCCGCCAAGGATCCGTGTGTACGAACGCCCTGCGTTCCATGATGGTAGGCGGCTGGAATAGCCTCTCATCGGCGGTCAGGTGGTCTCCTGTGGAAGGAGCGCGATCAGGGTTTGAGGACTTCGATTGCTGCGACATTGTCTTCCTTGACGTTGTAGAAGAATGGAGATAGGCGAACGTGCCCGGGCCTCGCATCGGCAATGATGTTGGCCTCCGCGAGGCGCCGTACCTGTTTCGGCGGATCCTCGCTTGGGACCATGACAATTGCCGCCTGCTCCTCGGGACGCGAGGCTACCTTTGGCTGGAGGCCTGCTTTCCTGGCGCGGTCGATGAGATCGTGGGTGAGCTCCTGAACAACTTCTCTGATTGCTGGGACGCCTATTTCTCTGATGATTCCCAGCCCCCCCCGCTGCGCAAAGACCGACAGGAGTGATGGAGTACCCTGTTCGAAACGCCGCGCATCCTCATGCCAGTCCATGACTCGCGGATCGAAGTCGAACTGGCGCTGGTTGGCGAACCACCCCGTCTGGCGTGGCGTCAGTCTGGCTAGCAGGTCCTCTCGCACGTACAAGAAGGCGATCCCGGGACCTCCGAGCAACCACTTAAGGCCACCCGCGCACAGGAAATCCACTCCGGTATCGTGCACGTTGAACGGGATCTGTCCTACGCTCTGGTAGGCATCAATGAAGCAAAGGGCCCCATGCTCATGAGCAATCTGGGCAATCCTCTGGATGTCCTGTATCACCCCGGTCGTGAAATACACATGCGAAGTGGCGACCAGTGCCGTTCGATCATCGACCGCGGCCGCGACCGCCTCCGGTGGGACCGAGATACCATCCGGGCTCTCAACTACCACTAGCTCGACGCCAGCCGATTCCTTGGCCAGCCACTGGTATGGAACGGTCGGGAAGTCGAGGGAGGTGGTGACAACGCGTGGACGTGTCGTGTAATCAAGCGCACTAGATAGAACAGCTGTGGCCGTGGAGATCGAGGCATGGAGAGCGATTTCACCCGGCCGCGCCTGGATCACGGCGGCGTAGCCGGCGCGCAAATCGGTGAGGGCTTCCCACCAAACGTCATACCAGGCGGATGCGCCTCGCTCATGCCAAGTGCTCAAGTGCTCGTTGATACTCTGCTCAGCCCTTGTGGATAGGGCTCCTAAGGAACATGAGTTCAAGTAGATTCTATCTTGGAAGATTGGGAACTCAGAGCGGTAACGTGATAGTGAGTGCTCGCTCAGGGAATTGGATAGCGCTGTCATGCTCGCCAATATAAAGTGATACGTGAAGTAGAGTCAGGCATCGCCCACTAGATTGCGTGGCTTCGAGCCGAGGAGCAGCGACCGGAGACTGATAATGACCCAACTCGCTTCCAGCGCAATGAAGCCCATGCTGCGGTCCCAAATTGCAACGATTGTCAAGAGTGCTGCACCGACAATGTTGAGCCACAGGTATTGTTTGGCGTTGCTTGACCACCGACCACGTTGAAGGGCAAAATAGGCTGCTAGGATCATCAAAGCGCCGGCGAGGGAAGCAACTTGAATCAGAAGGTTCATCAGCAAGGTCCCAGACAGGGTGGCAGTTGGTTCGGTCTCTTTGCCCGTCTCCTCGGCCGGGCCATACTGAGCCCACGATTGGCGATCGACCTGATGCGGTTGGTTTGGGCCTTCAGGGCCAGAGGATGGTACAGAAGACCTCCTTTCCTACCCGTTCCTCCCAGAGTGTACCTCCGGTGGCGTATGCACACAGCCTACGGAGATGAATCGGCTGTGCCGTCAGTCGAGGATGTCATTCGTTTTGCCCGCTGGCGCCGTGAGGTCATGCACCTGTGACGCCCGAGGAGGCGACACAACGCGTTAAGCGACGGGCTCTCGAACTCGGATTCGACTCGGTCGGCATAGCTGAGCTGGGCCCACCTCCCCACGCAAAGCAGCTTCTCGATTGGCTGGCCCAAGGCTTTGCAGGGACGATGACTTACATGCATCGGCAAGTGGCCCGGAGAGCCAACCCCGAGACAATCGTTCCTGGAGCGTCATGTGCGATAGTGGTCACTCGCAACCACTTCGGCCGGGACCCTGAAAAGCCCCGGGGCCACGGCCGAGTTGCAAAATACGCCAGGGGCAGAGACTATCACGATTCGCTACAGGAGCCGCTTGCGGAGTTATGCGCCTACGTGAAGTCGATTGCTTCGACCGATGTAATAGCGAAGTACTACGTGGATGCCGGCCCGGTACCAGAACGTGAGCTTGCGCAGCGAGCCGGCATCGGGTGGATTGGGAAAAACACGATGCTCATCGATGACAAGCGGGGCTCGTTTTTCTTCTTGGCAAGCATCTTCACCAATCTCCCACTCGCGCCGGATCAACCTTACGAATTCGACAGATGTGGGTCTTGCCGGCGTTGTATCGACGCATGCCCGACGAGCGCGTTTTCACATGACCGCGTCTTGGATAGTCGGCTGTGCATTTCCTACCTCACGATAGAGCACAAGGGACCTATTGACGCACAGGTCCGGGCTAGAATGGGCGATTGGGTATTCGGCTGCGATGTGTGTCAGGATGTCTGTCCTTGGAATTTGAAGTTCGCGTCGGTTGGGAATGACTCCTCGTTGAAGCTCAACTCATCTCGGGCGTACGAGGACCTAGATTACCTGTGCCAGATTGACGATCGAGAGTTCGAGGAGCGGTTTGGTTGGACGCCGCTCGAGCGTCCCGGACCCGAAGGGATAAGGCGGAACGCCCGGATTGCCGCGAGCAACACAACAAGTGAGAGTCCGTGTCAGACGTCCCCGACACAGTGACCGATCCCGCACTCAGGGCTCGCCTCACAGAAGTCCAGAGGCGGTTGCAGGAAGGACTCGCCAGCGTGGATGTTCACCACCGGCTGGCCGGACGACCCTGCAGTTATCGCGTGATCGCGGGTCAGACCTTCGAGATCGTCTTCAGAGAGGTGCCCAGCATAAATGAGGCTGAAGTGCTGGGAGTGAAGCGTCTAATTGGAGAAGACTGCTTCTGTCATGTCTCTCCCCAGACGGCCGAGAACCTGATGGTGAGATTCGTGGTACCGCTAAAGAGCTTGTGAGGTGGTGGGATCGTGGGTTCCGAGATTCCCTACAGGCCGGTAGGGTGGTCTACGAACTCCCAGGGCAAGTCGAACTTCTGTTCGAGGTGCCGGGCAAGAGCATTCACACCAACTGTCTCCGTGGCGTAGTGACCGGCATAGACTAGGTTGATTCCCCATTCCTCGGCATCGAAGTAGGTGTGGTGGGTACCTTCGCCGGTAAGAAAGGTGTCGACTCCGGCTTCACGAGCCTGCCTTATCAGCGCACCTCCACCCCCTGTGACAACACCAACCCTCGCGGTGCGCGCCGGTCCGCCAGCTATCACTTGTGGCTCAACACCTAGGTGTTCGCGCACTCGGTCGATAAAACCATCCAGGGATAGGTCCAGCGTCCCAAGCAAGCCGATTGCTTGCCCATAGTATTCTCCGAACCACTCCTGCCCCTGGATCCCCAACATGGTGGCGAGTACCGCATTGTTGCCTACCTCAGGGTGCACGTCCAGCGGGATATGGGCCGAGTAGAGTGCAGTATCATTGTCGAGCAGTTTCCGAATGCGGCTGCCATGGCGGCCCGCGATCGGCTCTAGGCCACCCCAGAATAGACCGTGATGGACCACCATGAGGTCTGCACCGCTCGCTGTAGCTCTATCAATAGTCACCTGACAAGCGTCCACGGCGGCAGCTATCCTGTTCACGCTTCCTGAATTGTCTACTTGCAGACCGTTTATGGCACGGTCAGAGTCCCCTACGTCGGCAATCCGTAGGTACCGATCAAGGTAGTCTGTAAGTTCAGAGAGACTGACAGGCATTCGGGTGAGCGCCATTTAGGCCATCATCACGACAGAAACAAGGCACCATAACGACGGCGACGTTTGCCTGGTAGGCCGTAGGTTGGCCGCAAGCTAATGATTTATCGGGTGTTACGGAGATTAGCACGAAATTCACATCCGAGTGTGGAAATCTAGCAAGGTGGCATCAACTCATGCCAAGGCGCGGCCGCTTTCGAGAGACTGAGGGGCCTTGCTGGGGCTGTCGGCGGCAGCCGGATCTCCCATCCTGACACTACCATTTACCTCTCCACCCTCGTGCACCAGAATGCGCTGCGTGCCTATGTCACCTTGAACGGTTGCCGTCGCTTGCACCTCGACTCGCTCGGTGGCCTGGATCGATCCGGCCACGCGTCCCCCCACGATTGCCTCCTTGGTATACACGTCACCCTTGACCACTCCACCTTTTGAGACCAGTACTTGCCGCCCCGCACGGATATTGCCTTCGACGACGCCGTCGATTTTCACCACACCTTCGGTCTTGAGTTCGCCCGTTACGGTGAGGTCGGTGGCGACGATCGAAAGGCTACTTTCGCGTCCGTGCCCGCGCCCCTGGTTGTCCGGCATGCCGTCACCCTCCCCGGATGAGAATATTGCCATTTGTACACTCCGTGGTCACTTGCGGTCTTGGGTCGATGGCCTCCCCGTCTTTGAGGATTTCAAAGTGGAGATGTGGCGCTGTCGACCTTCCGGTGGATCCTGACAGTCCGATCACCTGCCCGGCGGCAATTGAGTCACCCTGCTGCACCAACAAGCG
>JBDGZZ010000203.1:0-7343 GCA_039588335.1 Gemmatimonadota bacterium
ATCGTCACGAATCCGGGGGTGAGCGGTCCGAATCCGTCGCGGTATGCTGCTTCGGTGGAGAACGACACGACAGTAGTGGTCCGACCGTGGAAGTTGTTCTCGCACACGATGATCTCGGCTCGATCGTCAGGAATGCGCTTCACACGGTAGCCCCAGCGCCGCACCGCTTTGATAGCCGTCTCCACCGCTTCCGCGCCGGTGTTCATCGGCAGGCATTTCTCGTATCCGGTGAGCTCGCACAACTCTTTGAGAAACGGCCCCATCTGATCGTTGTGGAACGCACGCGAAGTGAGCGTCAGCCGGTCGAGTTGGTCCTTAGCTGCGGCCACGATCGCCGGGTGGCGGTGTCCCTGATTTACGGCTGAGTAGGCCGAAAGGCAGTCCAGATACTTGTTGTCGTCGACATCCCACACCCAGGCACCCTCTCCTCGGTCCAACACGACCGGAAGGGGATGGTAGTTGTGCGCCGAGTACTTCTCTGCTTCAGCGATGTAGTCCGCGGTGTTTGCCATATTCGTGTGTCTCTAGTTGCTGGTTCAGGTTTCCGGCACGGGTGGCCGATCCACGCAGGTTATGGCAGCGACTTGCGCGACGCAAGCTCCCCTCCTCCCCGTTCCCCCCTGGCGGTAAGAGGCGGTGACCCCTCCCTTCCCAGCCCCCCACGGACGGTCAGGGACGGTAGCCACCCTACCCTTACCGTCCCTTGCCGTCTCTTACCGTCACTTTCCGTCTCTTACCGACCCTTGTCTCTTGCCATTCGTATTCCACTAAACTGCCACCTGGCATCGGGCGGAAAAAAATTGCGGTAAGTGGGTCGGATGTGTGACTGCGGAGTCGCACACGATCCACCGCGTAGCACCATTTGGCTGGACATGAACTTGGCGTTGTACTCGCCTAGGGCACCTTCCGGCACCTTGTAACCGGGGTATTGGCTGTAGGCGCTCTGGGTCCACTCCCATACGTCACCGAACAATTGCGTCACAGGCGCCGGTGATGCGCAGGGAATCGGGTGTAAGCGTCCCTCTTCCACAAAGTTGCCCTCGATGACTGCTTTCGCCGCGACCACCTCCCACTCCGCCTCAGTCGGTAGCCGCACACCAGCCCACCGAGCGTATGCATCGGCTTCGTAATAGCTGACGTGACAAACGGGCTCTGCGTGGTCCACGGACCGGAGGCCCGACAGAGTGTACTGCCTCCAGCGATCGCCTTGCCTTTCCCAGTAGAGGGGAGCCTCCCAGCCAAGCTCGCAAACAGTTTTCCATCCGTCGGACAGCCAGAGCTCGGGCCGCTCGTATCCTCGGTCAGCCATGAACTCCAAATACTCGCCGCAGGTCACGAGGCGTGACGCAAGCGCAAAACCATCCACGAAGACACGATGGCTGGGACCTTCGTTGTCGTATGAGAAGCCTTCACCATCGAACCCAATGTGGTACAGCCCTTCCGGTTGCTCGCACCAGGAGAGAGTCGGTACGGTAACAGCTTGTCGATCTCGCGCCTCCCGATAAACAGGATGTAGGGGATTCTGGGACAGCAGGTGCTTCAGGTCTGTAACCATCAACTCCTGGTGTTGCTGCTCGTGGTGCATCCCAGTCTCCACAACTTGTGTCGGGATGTTCTGCGCCGTTTCGGCGTCTTCGAGCGATTCCAGCATGTGGTGGTCTACGTAGTTTCTGTACTCCATGACCTGTGCCACTGTGGGTCGCGTAATCAGGCCGCGTTTTGGCCTGGGGAATTGATCGCCGATGGTGTTGTAGTAAGAGTTGAACAGGTACTCGAACGTCTCGTTGATCGGCCGATAGCCAGGTACGCACGATTTGAGCACCAAAGTCTCGAAGAACCATGTAGTGTGAGCGAGATGCCATCGTGTCGGGCTCGCGTCAGTCATCGACTGGGCTACATAGTCCTCAATTTCCAAAGGCTCGCACAACGTCTCCGTAGCTTTCCTCACAGCCCGATACCGCTCGGCGAATCCCGTGAGAGTCTTGTCCGTCAACAGTTCGGTACTGGTCATCAGTGATCCCGCTGCATCAATAGTAGGGCAAATTGTTCGTCATCGTCGGTGTATACGTTGTTCAATGAGAAGCCGAACTGGGCAATATGGTCGCGCGTCTCCGACAACACGAATTTCCGGCTGATCTCGATCAACACTCGCTCGCCGGCCGCAATCGAGAATCGCTCTCCCAGTGGTTTGACTTCGACATCCTGATCAGCCAGAAACTCGATGGATACCTCGATTCGCTGCCACTCTGGATTGTATACCGCGACGTGCTCTATTTGATCCAGATCGACACTCGATCCTAATTCCCGGTTGATGCGTGTAAAAATGTTCTTCGTGAATTCAGCGGTAACACCAGCACTGTCATTATAGGCAGCCTCCAACACCGATACTTCCTTCACCAGATCGATGCCGAGCAGGAAGTAGTCACCCGATCGCATGTTCCCTGCAAGTTGGCTGAGAAATCGGGAAGACTCCGCCGGGTTCAGGTTCCCGATAGTACTACCGAGAAACACCACCAAGGAGGGTGAGTGTTCCCGGAACAGGTGGAACGCCGATTCATAGGTGCCGACAATACCGCTGAACTGAACCAGGGGACGGCGTTCGCCGATATTTTGGGCCGCCACACGGAGGGCCGATTCACTCACGTCGACAGGCACGTAGCGCACCGACGTCGTGTCGCTGGTGTAGGCGGCAAGCAGGTAGTCCGTCTTCACGGAGGTACCCGAACCCAATTCGATGATAGTCACGGGACCCGTGACATCGCAGATCTCGTCCGCATGCTTCTCGAGAATCGCAGCTTCAGTCCGAGTCGGATAGTACTCCGGCAAATCGCAGATCTGTTCGAACAACTCACTGCCACGTGCGTCATACAAGTAACTACAGTGTAGCCAGCGCTGCGAAGCATTCAATCCGGCAGACACGGCCTTGGCGAATGCGAGCACGGGATCCGAATCAGGGGCCTCCAGAACCGTCAGTTGCGCACGCTGGCCCCTTAGGTCGGATATGGCGGTATCCCCGGCTGGGGCGCTCATGTCGGTCATGTTCGTGGATCAGATCTCGGGGACTGGTGGGTCTTGGTGTCTGCTGAACCTAGGTGCCGGAACAGATCATCGCAAGCACCGCAGTTGGCTATCGCAACGGTCCGATTCGATGCGGCACAGATCGGTCTTGGCCTTGGTGGCCCACTCCGGTTCGACTATCTTCCGCCGGTTCCGCTAGCAAGTGGACATCTCTATCGCTGCAGGTCGACAATTGAGGCATTCATGAAGAGAGCCGCCATTTTCGCCCTCCTTTCGGTGGCCTTGTTCCTGCCATCCTCAACTTCCCGTGCCCAAGAGGCTCCGGACTCGCTAGGTCAACAACCCGAGGTCCTTAGGGTGTTTGTGGATTGCCAGACCAGATGCGATTTCGATCATTTCCGCCGTGAGATCATGTTTGTCAACTACGTCCGTGACCGCCGTGACGCCGACGTGCATGTCTTGTTGACATCGCAGGGGACTGGGGGCGGAGGTGCCGAGTGGACGTTCAGTTTCATTGGCCTGGGAGATATGGCGGGGATGCAGGACACACTCGTCTACTTATCAAACACCATTCAAACGGAAGCCGAGGTTCGGGACGGACAGACACGTACGCTCGCACTCGGTTTGATCCGTTTCGCCGCGGGTACTCCTCCGGCCAGTGACATCGAGATCGTGTACCGGCCCCGTGAGCAGACCGCGGAACAACAAGCAGGTCCAGAAGACGACCCCTGGAAACTCTGGGTCTTTGAAGTAGGTGCTGGGGGCAGCATCAACGGTGAGACTAGTCGTCGCGAGTTTGACGTAAGCGGCGGGATCGAGGCGAGTCGCACGACTGAGGACTGGAAGATCGAATTCGACGCGGGAGGATGGTATAGCCGGGAGACAGCTGAGCTGAGCGTGGGTGAGAGCGTCTTCATCAGCAAGAGCTTTGATTCGGAAATACTGGTAGTTCGAAGCCTGGGCGACCACTGGTCAACCGGAGTCAAAAGCACCGTCCTTTCTTCCACCTTTGGCAACCTCGACTTCGCGATGAGTGCTGGACCTGCAATCGAATATGACATCTTCCGCTACAACGAATCCACTCGTCGACAGCTGATCTTCCTCTACTCAGTTAGTGTTGTTGCATTCAACTACGAGGAGATCACACTGTTCGACCAGGTTTCGGAAGTACGAGTGCGACAGGAATTGGAGATTGCGGCGCGTGCCAGACAACCGTGGGGAAACGTGAATGCGTCTCTCGTTGGAGGAAGTTACATGCACGACCTCTCACTCCACCGGTTGACATTTGGTGGAGGGTTCAATGTGCGCATCTTTCGTGGTTTCAACCTTGGGCTGAACGGGTCGATATCTCGCATCAAAGATCAGATCTCAATCCCACGTGAAGACATCCCCGACGAAGATATTCTTCTTCGTCGGCGACAAATCGGTACTGATTTTCGCTACAGGCTTCGACTGAACTTCAGCTATGAATTTGGTTCGGTATTCAACAACGTTGTGAACCCGAGAATGAATCGGTTTTAGACGCGGGGGAGCGGGAGCTGGGAGCGGGACACCAAACAAATTGAGGCGACAAACTCGTATTGGCCCGCTCATGTTGCCATGAGTAGCGCAGAGATGTTCCAACCAACATACCTCTCGTTATCCCGATCCGAGCTGAGGAGCCGCTCGGAACTGGCGGTTGCAGCGCTAGCCGAGTGTCGCGCGTGCCCACGCAATTGCGGAGTGAACAGACTCGAAGACAGATGGGCGGCTTGCAAGACAGGCCGCTACGCGGTGGTCAGCTCCTGCTTTCCCCATCGAGGTGAAGAAGACTGCCTCAGGGGATGGAACGGGTCTGGCACGATCTTCTTCTCGCACTGCAACCTGCGGTGTGTGTTCTGCCAGAACTACGACATCAGTCAGGCCGTGCGACCTGGGCCGGCGGAGCGTGGTTCACCACCGCGAGAGATTGCAGCCATGATGCTGTCCCTGCAGAACGAGGGATGTCATAACATCAATTTTGTCACGCCGGAACATGTTGTACCGCAAGTAGTGGAGGCAGTGGTAGAGGCAGTCGAAATGGGATTGACCATCCCCATCGTGTACAACACCAGTGCGTACGACTCCTTGCAGAGTGTGTACCTGATGGACGGGATCGTGGACATCTATATGCCCGATCTCAAGTATTGGTCATCCGAACCGAGCCGTACCTATTTGAAAGCCGCGGACTATCCTCGAGCAGCGTTAGCGGCAGTCAAGGCCATGCACGCTCAGGTCGGAGCCTTGTCGATCGACGACCAAGGACTCGCTACGCGCGGTGTACTCATTCGACATCTTGTGATGCCTAACGGCCTGGAAGAAACGCGGGCCCTGCTCGACTGGATCGCTCGAGAGTTGGGCCCGGAAACGTACGTCAACCTAATGGATCAGTATCACCCGGCGGGTAAGGTGAGCGGCACTCGCTATCACGAGATCAACCGCCGGGTTTCGTCAGCCGAGTTCAGCGAGGCACTAGAGATTGCGTCCCGACTGGGCCTCCGACTCGATTCCAGGCGGAGAATTCAAACGATGTGAGGGATGGTGGGCGGAGGGGCATGGGAAGGTGTGAGATACATGAAGTGGACTAGCTACCGACCGCACCCGCCGCATGCCGCCAGTGTTCTAGTCGTGGTTGACGTAAATCGAAGAAACATCTGCGACGCGTCGTTGCCATTTCGCTACGCCGAAAGAGCCGGGAGAGAATAGTCTTTCGGCTCTGTGTTTTCTGCCACGGGTCGCAATGACGGCCCGGCTGGCAAAATCGAAAACCGGCACGCGGATCCCGGAACCCGTGTGGCCAGCAGTGATTCACGGGAAGGCAAGCTGCCATTTCGGCATGGCCAAATCGAATTTCGGCACGCCCGATCTGAATTTCGGTACGCCCAATCTGAATTTCGGTACGGCCGATCTGAGTTTCGACACGACAAATCTGAATTTCGGTACGGCCGTTCTGAATTTCGAGACGGCGAATCCGAATTTCGAAACGGCCGATCTGAATTTCGATACGGCAAATCTGAATTTCGAAATGGCAAATCCGAATTTCGAAACGGCGAATCCGAATTTCGAAATGGCAAATCTGAATTTCGAAACGCCTTTTCGAAATTTGGAAACGGTCGATCGAAATTTCGAAACGCCGTTTCGAAAAAGCGCCCAGAACGCCCTAAGTCGTTGTCTGATAACTTGTTAGCCAATCCAACCGTATCGCGCGCCTCACTACTGCTTCATCACCTCGGGACGCACCGCCAATATCAATGTCTCCATTGACTGACTTGGTCTCGTACTCCCCAACACCATCGTTTGGCCCATCCGGACATTGGCCGTGGTCTCAAACACCTGGCCAAGCGGAGGCCCCGACAGACTCACGTCGAACCTGACCGTGCCACTGTCAGCCCCGCCTCTCACATCCAGAATGTTGGCCCTGATACTGAAATACTGAACCTCCCCGCCCAGGGTCTGACTCATGCTACTTCCCGCCACACCCGAGAGCACAGCCTCAGACAACAGCCGATAACCCCGGAACCGGAATAGCTGGCGTAAAGCCGATTCCACGCCCTCGATAGCGGAATCCCGAGCCGTGCTTCCGTTGGCTTCGATCACCTGGAAGTGCAACTGCACCATAGGTGCAGGTTGATCGTATTCCGCCAGGACCCGCTCGATCTTGGCGAGGTTATCAGGGGTCTCACGGACCGTTATGAGGTGACTCGCCATGTCACCCGCAGTGCTTATGGTCCCCGCCGCGCCTTCCCTGTCCGTGTACACGTAAGGTTCGATCAGGCTCGCCGCTGTGTACGCATCGAGGTACTGCAGCTCAAACGTGCGGGTGTCGAGCTCCGGCTCGCTTCCACAAGCCGTGATCGCGATGGCGAGCAAAGTCGCTGCCAACATCGGGCTAGTCTTCATCGTACTCAATCTCCCTGTTCGTAGAACCAGACAACTACTATGTCGGGCCTGTCCTCCACCTCGAAGACGGCCACGTCCTTACCTGGGGGGGTCTCGAGATCCAAACCCGCGACCGCCTGGGTAGGGTTACCTTGCCAGACGTTCTCGAGAGTGCCGCTGCCGCTGTTCCGGCCAACGATAATGCCTGCTATTACTGCGGCTGCCGCGAAAGGAACTGCCGCTCTCCATATCCTTCGACTCCTCCATGTGCGGAGGGCCTGAACTTCGGCTAGAGACAGCGCCTGTTCCACCGTGGTCTTCGACCGGACCGCGACCATTAACTCACCAAGCCTGCGCTGCTCCACCAGTACCCGGTCGGCAACGGCGCGACAGCGAAGGCAGGCCTGAACGTGCCCCGCCAACTCCGA
>JBDGZZ010000204.1:0-7340 GCA_039588335.1 Gemmatimonadota bacterium
GACTGAGTAGTATGTCCGGTCACGGATCTGCATTTTTCGCAGTACAACTCCGATGCTGGAAGCCAGACCCTAGCGCCACACATTCTCCCACCCGGTCGCGCCCTAGTTGTTCACCGTCACCGTAGCCGCGCCGCTCTTGCCTTCGCTGGTGGCGGTGACCGTCGCCGTTCCAACGCCGACCGCGGCCACACTGCCCGAACTCGGCGATGTGAAGACGAGTTGAACGACTGCGGTGTCGCTCACCACCCACCCCACCGCGCGTGGCCCGAGCACGTTGCCCTGTTCGTCCTTGAGCGTCACCGCTATCATCAGGCTGTCGTATACGCTGAGCGTAGCTGCCGCCGGTGTGAGCTCCACCGTATGTACGGGTGGCGCATTGGGATCGATCACGGTGACCGACGTTGAGTCATACAACTCGAAGCTGGACGCGAGGATCGAGACCACACCGGCCTGGAGACCCTTGAGCAGCGCGAACTCGCCCGTGGGTATGCCGCCGCCTTGGTCGTAGATGTCGGCTACGTCCGACGGGCTATATAGCCAAGAGATCGGCTGACCCATCAGCGTATCACTGTTCGCGTCGAGCACCACCGCGCGTAGCACTATCTCATGCCCAACCTCCACCTGTTCCGGTCCCATGATCTCCACCGAGGCGGCCTCGGCGCTCGAGAGCACCAGGGGAACGCTGGCGTCCACACCGCTGGTGACATCAACACCAGTCACCGTGGCTGCGCCGAGTCGTACCGCACTCGGTGGCGTGGCGCGCAAGATGTAGGTACCGGGGAGCAGGAAGTCGATCTTGAAATCGCCGTTTGCGTCAGTGGCGCCGGTCGCCACTGTCCACCACGTGAGCGGCCCGGCCAACACGTTACCCCGCAGGACGCTGACCGTGGCGTTCTCGACCGGTTCCGGCGTTCCGTCGCCGTCGGCGTCTCCGAGCAGTTGTCCCACGATACCGCCGGTCCCAGCCTCGTTGACCGCCCTGATCCACGGAATGAAGAAGAAGTCGGGCCCGCCGGGCGGCCCGATCGAGTCAGCCTTCCACTCGTTCACCCAGAAGCTCCTACCGACGTCGAAGTCGATGACGATCTCGCCACCGCTCTGGGGAACGGCAACCGGCTCCTCCACTAGGGCGTGCAGTGCTAGTTCACCGGCCACCGGCCACTGCACCTGGGCCAAGGCGCCGCCGTGGTACGAGATCGATGACGAATCCGTGTCGATCACCACGCGGACCGCCTGGTATTGCCCGGCCGGGAGCTCTCCTTCGCCCACGATGGCCGTCGTGCCCCGTTGCAGGTCCAGCAAGTTGAACCGCTGGCGCGGGGTCACGATGTTGGTCCACTCCCGCCCCGGGTCCATCGTGTCCGCAGTCTCGGACGCGTCCACTCTCACGATGTAAACGTCCACGCGGGAGGCCTCGTCAAACGGAAACGGCGCATCCGTGAGCAGTACGCGGGTGCCCGTGAACTCCGGGCCCTCGAGTCCTGAGTCACACGCCCCCGCCAGCGCCGACGCGGCCAGGGCGGTGAGGGTCCAACTTGCCGTTCGGGTGACTCGCATATGTGCCTCCGTTCCGGGCAAACCCGGGCATCAGTTGCCAGCTCAGACCACGCGCCGGGGCGGAGGAGGATCACGGGGTGCCGCGTCCCTCGCGTGCGCCGATCTTCATGACTGTATACCCCAGCCATTCCGGTGCGGTCACCTGGGGGTCGGCCGCAGCCGTCAGCGTGAGCGACTGTGAACAATTGCGCAAATCGAAGAGGGCCGGCAACGGCCCTTGCTCATGCGAGGACTAGCCGTAGAGATCGAACGGACGGTGGCGTGGTTCTCGTGAAACGAATGCTGTCCGGTTGCACGCCTGGCACCTCAAGTAGACGTGTCCCTTCAGCTCCTGCACGTCTGGTTCTTCAACACTCAAGTTACCCTCGCACCTGGGACAAGTCGGCAGCTTGTCGGGCGTGGTGAGCATCAAGCGGATCTGGGCGATCTCCTCGCGAGAGAACGTGACGGGGGTATGTGAATGCTCGTGCATCGTGGGCTCACCACCTACTCCGGTAGCGAAAGTTGTACGGCCGTACCCCTCGTCACAATGGTCCTGACGAGATGGGCTTGGCGTCGTCTGGTGCAAGGTGAAACACCGTGCAACTCCTTCCGTTGGCTGGACGTCTTGGTTTATGGGCTGCGGCGTGTAGGGCACCCTGTTCTTCGCAGGGGTACTCGCAGGAGGGGCGAGCGGGACCATGCCATTGCCCGGCCCCATGCGCCGCGGTCCCACCTCACCGCGCCTCGCGAGTCGCGGCTACCTCGGTCCCTTCTCGTGGTCACAATAATGGTAACAGCCGGGGCTGTTAGCCTTTCGGATGCCAGTGGATTGGTGGGGAGGACGGAGTGCCTGGCCCAAAACGCGGCAAAATGGCGTAGGCGATTCGCGTGGTTGGTCAGGGTCTCGCGGCGACAGATCATAGCACACGGTCTGACGATGTCACTCTGCGCGTAACACCTCTATAGTATCGACACGTGTGGCGCGGCGCGCGGGCACCACACAGGCTAGCACAGCCAGGTCCGTCACCAGCGCCGGAATGGTCACGAACGTGGCCAGATCGTACAATGCAACACCGAACAGCATGCCCGACAAAAAGCGTCCCAACACGAGCGCGCCGGTGATGCCGATGAGGGCGCCGAGCGCAGCCAGACCGAACCCCTGAGCCACCACGGACCCCAGGAACGCACTAGAGAACGAGAAGCTGTGGAGTTCTTCGGCGGCGACCGGGAGTTGTCGACCATCACCGTCACTGAGGTTCGGGATTGGTTGGCCCACATCCAGACCCGAAGAAAGCCGCTAGGTGGTGGAACGTTGAGCGGTTGGACCGCTAGACAACACCTCGGCGGACTCTCCAACCTGTACCGGTGAGCAGCGTCTGACAGATTCGTGCCCCCCGGTTTCATTCCCGCCGCAGCCATCCTTGAGAAGCCACCAATGCCAACGAAGGAAGCCGAGTGGCTTGAGATTCATGACGACGCCCTGTACCTCGAAGCTGCCCGGTTGTTGGCGCGCAAACGCCCCGACGTTTCCATACCGTTCACCTACGAGTTGATCGCAACCTTCTTGCTCACTGGTGGACGGGCATCCGAGGTGTACGGCTTTGAGGTGAAGGACATCTCGTTCGACCGCAAGACCGTGACCTTCCGGCGAAACGACTGGCGACGACTCAAGACCCGTGGCTCGGAGCGTGTGGTGCCGCTGTGGCCGCAGCTACGTGCGATCCTAGAGCAGTACATGGCAACACGGCCGCCTAGCCGGTTGCTATTCCCGTCGTTCAGGACGGGCCATGAGGCAATGCTAACCGATTGCCGGAAGGCGTTGGACGCTGTGGCAGAGCGGGTCGAGATGCCGCCGGTCCGCACGAAGTTGTTCCGACACACTACACCGCCGCCCGGCTCCAAACGTTGGACCTCGGCGCACCTGTGAGCCTCTACACTGTATCTCGCGAGCTTGGTCACGGCAGCACAGCCATGGTGCAGCGGGTGTACGCCCACCTAGGCGAGGTGCGGCACCGGTCGAAAGTCGTGGAGTACCGAGTGCACCATTGGAAGAAGAAGCTGGGTGACAGACTGGACTCGTTGGCGACCAACGCCTGGGCCACAGCATAGTCGAAGTCGTTGTCGAGCTTGCTCAAATGGCTGACATCTCGGTCCCCACTCTACATCAACCTCACGCAGTTTTGGATTTGAGCGAGGGCACCGAATACTCTATCACCGCAGATCAGCCGCACGGACTCCACCGTTGTCATGAACTTCCGCATCGGTTCCTTCGGGTACGAACCACTAGCCAAATGCATCCCGGCTATCTCGTTAGCTGCCCAAGAAGGTTTGCATATGCTTCCACCCGACGCTCATGGAACCTCGTCTTGTCTTCGTGCTCAAGCTGTCGGCGCTGAACCTTCCAGGTAACACCCGCTCCAACACCTGCCCCCAGGAGCGTACCCACAACACCCGCTAGAATACCCACAATCGCGACCCACTCAGCACCCGTCATCCTCTACCCCCAGGCTAGTTGTGACTGAGAGCGTGACTGTACCCCGGTACAGTCCTGTGACTAAAAGGCCCCACAGCCACCATAAGTGACTACGGGGCTTGGATTTTGCAGGATGGGCGGTGGCGGATTCGAACCGCCGACCTCTGGTATGTGAGACCAGCGCTCTAACCAACTGAGCTAACCACCCCAACGGCCCGGCTCATACGGCGACCAGGTCCAAGTTCATTCTAACTCCATACGACTCGGGGTGGAAGCGGAATGCTACGGAGTTTCCAGCTGGGCTTTTCTTGTAAGGACCGTATCTTGTTTGTTTGGGACCATAGCCGATCTTTGCTCTAGGACACTACGCGACGTCAAACCTGAGGCGGAAATGATCAGAAAAGACAGTATGTACACTGCGCCCGTTTTTCTCGGCACCGCATTGCTGGTCTTCGGGCTCGCAATCTTCGAGAAGGCACTGAACGTTTTTGGTCTGTCCATCCCATTTACCGATGTTTACCCCCGGCAGCTACTCGATTGGACGGTGGCGCTGTTGATCTTCGATATCGCCTTGACCCTGCGACAGATGTTCGAGAACAAACTGCAGTAGAAACAGCCGTATGAAACGTTCGAAGTTCGTGTCCGTAGCACTGAACGGGGCAGCCTTCGTGCTGATAACCGGAGCGTTCTTCGTGGTCCTAGAGGGGCTCAGCAGTACCCTCATTGCCGTCATCCAGGTACTGGAGAAGCCGGAGACTGAGGCCAGCCGCTACGACGCCGACGTCGGCTGGGTCGGCTTACCGAACGCAAACATTCCAAACATGTACGGCCCGGACAGATATGTGCGTACCAACTCGCGTGGATTCCGCAATGAGGTGGAAACGGAGGCACACGTCCCGCTGGGCCGGGTGCGGATCATCTGTTCTGGCGACTCATTCACCTACGGTCAGGGAGTCGCGAATAATCACACGTGGTGTCACCACCTCACGGAACTGGACGAGCGATTCGAAACCGTGAATATGGGACAGACCGGTTATGGAGTCGGTCAGATGTTCTTGTGGTACTCCCGGGAAGGAGTCTCACTCGATCACTCGATTCATATCTTTGCGTTCGTTCACGGGGATCTGGATCGCATGGCCCGAGCGGACCAACACGGTTACGGAAAGCCCGTGCTCCGGCTCGAGAATGGAGAGCTGGTACTCGACAAGGTGCCTGTGCCGCGGTTCCGATGGTGGGTAAACCGGGCGGTCGCGAGAGCCGATCTGCGCTCGCTCGATCTCGCTCAGCGCGTGATAGCGCGACTGTCCTCCGGCGGCGCGGACCCTAGTTCACCGGAAACACTCGGCCCCGTTGCATTCGAGGTATTCCGGCAGATCAAGCAGTTGAGCGTCCAGAACACCGTATTGCCGGTGATCGTGTTCTTCCCCACACAGAGAGAGCTCGAAGGCGAATCGAGTTGGCGCCTGTGGGTGGAGGAGACAATGGCGACACTTGGAATACCGCTGATCGACCTGTCACCTGCAATGCGTGACGTCCCCGCCGGCCAAGTCGGATCGTATTTCATACCTCCGCCGAGGCCATCGGCGGGGCACTACACCGAGGCAGGCAACTATTGGGTGGCAAAGCAGATCCACCAGCACCTCATGGAGCTACCGCAGGTTCAGAGTATTCTCGAGGGAATCGGGGTGAGCCGGAGACCTCAGTAACCCAAGCGCTAAGGTCACCGTCGTAGGCCCACCCTACGCAACATCAGGCCGACCCTTTCCTTCCACGCCGTCCAGTCGTAGGCACCGTCGAACTTGTTAGCCACGATCTGCCTGGAATCGCTGGCTTCGATACTGACGCGGCGCAGGCGGAATCGTTCCGCCCGGTTACTTCCCCGGCCAAATCGGGTCGAACACGCGGCCATGAAGCCAGCCTGCTCTACGGCGCGCACGGTCGCGTCGTCGAAGTCATCGGCCTGGCCGTATGGGTACGCCAACAGTCGCACCGGTCTTCCACAGACATCCGACAGGATTGAGCGGGCCTCGTCGACCTCGCGGTGGAGCTCTTCGGGGGAAAGCCGCCGCATGCGGCAGTGACTGTAACCGTGCGATCCCAGTTCGGTCCTTCGTGGGTCGAGGTCGCGCAGTTCCCCGACGTCGAGAATCCTCCGCTCCGCCAATACTCCGCGATCCCATTCGTTGGATCTGCCGATCATGCCGGCAGGTACGAACAATGTGGCCGACAGATCCAGTCGCTCGAGAATCGGGACGGCTATCTCGGCGTAGTCCCGGTAACCGTCGTCGAAAGTGATGGATGCAAGCGTGTCGGCGTCCGGTGTGCCAAGGCAACCCACCGCCTCAGCAAGCGGCCGGATCGTTCGGCGCGCCATCAGGAACTCGAGGTGTGCCTCGAAGTCGGACGGGCGCACCCCATCACTGCCACCCAGGCCGTGGTAGTTCGCGATGAGCGGGCCGCGCGGGATGCCCCCCGACGACCACCGGGCGACCTGCGCTGACACGGAGTCAACCCAGCTCAAGGCGCCCCTCTCTTTGAATCGCTTGCTCCGACACGATCGAGACGCGAAGCAACGAGCATACCAGATCCGACCGGCAGGATTGGGCCTTTTCTCACAACCTTCCCATTCATGATGCTCTAGGCGTTGCGTGGCTGCAACCGGCCCAAACCAGCTGAGACCTGCAACTCATACCACGCCGAATCGGTGCGGTGGCGCGGCATCGGGGACACCATATTGCACCGTAGGTTGTTAACTGACAGGAACATAAGGGACGGAGACAACCCCTCTGGTCTACCGTCCCCCAGCCTGGCCAGGCCCGTTCGTAGCCGACTCGCGGTGCATGATCGCTCTCAATTCCAGGGCAATCACAAACAAAAGCAGTACGACCGTCAGCTCCACCAGCCTCGCCGGCGTGAATCCTCGCAGAAACGCTAGGGTTCGTCCGGTCATGTTCGCCAGCTTCTCCCACACCGCAAGACCACCCAGAATGAACGCGACCACGAACAGAGTCCGACTGATGAAGCCGGCAATCCGGTCAATCACGGGCGCCTCCTAGCGGCGGTGGATTACGACCATACTGTCCAGCAGTTGACGAGTCTCGTTATAGAAGCCTACCAGACGGATGCTTCCCGAGTCATCCTGGAACCACATGGTCGAATACGTCCATTGGGCATCAGCAGTCACCGAAACCAGCGATCCCCAATCCGCCGGAATGGCATCAGTGTACGGCATCGGCTCCATGAGCTGGGATCTGTCGAGCGCGGCCGTTTCAGGAAGTTCGTTGCACGCAACCGCGCAAAGGATCAGAGCCGTTAAGAGCAGATGTCC
>JBDGZZ010000205.1:0-7678 GCA_039588335.1 Gemmatimonadota bacterium
CCGCCAATGAATACGTCATCCAGACCGTTACCGGTCACGTCTCCCACGGCGAGCGGAGGTCCCTGGCGGGAGAGCATGTACGGCAACAGCGGTTGCACGCTGTAGTCGACGAACGTCTTTTCCGAGTGTTCATACTGGAGGCCTGTGCCGGCATTCATCGGCCGGAACATGCGGTCGGGAGTGGGCGCAGCCCGATCGGATTCCTGCTTCGCTGTTGCATCTCTCTGGCGTAAGGCCAACACTCGATCGGCCGGCACATCGGTCAGCAGTTGCTGCCGCCCATCGGGCCAAACCACCTCCAGACTATCGGCGCGCTGCGCGCCACCGAGCCCGAAGTGAATCCGGTCATCCATGCTGGAGATGTACCCCCTGTACGGGGTGTAGTAGATGTACTGCTTTTGTCCCCCGGCCGTGAGGATCAGCTTCGACCCGAACCCGCCGCTGTTGGGATGCTCGCCTTCCAGCTCGATCTGCAGGTAGTGATTAGTGTCTCCCGGGGGTGGGACGTTGTGGTAGATGAATGCCGGAGCGTCGGTGTTGTTGGCCACCATGTCGAGCCTGCCGTCGTTGTCCAGGTCGGCATATGCCGCACCATAAGAGAAGCTCGGTCGGTCGAGTCCCCATGCGCTGGTCTTGTTGCTGAACGTCAGGTCTCCTTCGTTCCGGAAGATGTAGTTCGATACGCTGTAACTGTGCAGTCCCTCGACGAGTTCTATTACACGTTGCAGTTGTCCGGCCCACCGGGCCATGGTGGCGCGTGTCTGGTAATCGTAGTCAATGACCGCCTTGGGATAGCCATTGGTTATGTGGATGTCCTTGTATCCATCATTGTCGAAATCGGCAAAGAGGGAACTCCAGGTCCAACCCGTGTAGGCGATACCGGCCAGATGGGGAATCTGACTGAAGATCACATCTCCGTCCCGGGTGATTCCGTTGTTCAGCTGCAACGAGTTGGTGCTGTAATCAGGGAGAAAGCCCCTGCTCTGGCGTTCCATGAAAAACCTGAAGGTCATGGCACCGGTCATCCGTTTCCGTGCCGGCAAGTCTTCCGGTACCATGTCCGTCTGCAGAACATCGAACCAGCCGTCATTATTAAAATCGGCGACATCGGCGCCCATGCCCGCAAAGCTCGTATGCTTGAACCATACAGCGGCCTTGTCGGTGAACGTTCCATCTCCATTGTTGGCATACACGACATCGTTGGGCGTTTCATCGTTGGAGATGTAGATGTCGGGCCACCCGTCTGCATTCAAGTCTGTAACGACTATTCCGAGTCCAAACCCGACCTGCCGCAGGATCCCAGCTTCCCGGGATACGTTCGCAAACGTGCCGTTGCCGTTGTTGCGATAGAGTCGATCGTAGCTTACCGGGCTCTCACTGCGTGCGCCTACCGGGTGCCGTTCTACCTCGTCGCGGGCAAATTCCCCGGGGGCATTGTTGAGCACATAGAGGTCCAGATATCCGTCCCCGTCGTAGTCGAAGAAGGCGCCGTGAGTAGTGAAGCCAGTGTCGGCGATTTGATACTGCGCGGCGGCTTCCGTGAAGGTACGATCCCCGTTGTTGAGAAACAGCAGGTTGGCCCGTCGCTCGGCTGCGGTCAATTTCGGTCCTGAGACGGAGACATAGATATCGAGGTAACCGTTGTTATCGATGTCCACCATGCTGGCACCGTAAGCCCATCTGTCGGTCACGACGCCTGCCGACTCCGTAATGTCGCTGAACCGCAGGTTGCCTTCGTTCACGTACAGGCGACTCGAAACCATGTTGCCTGTGAGGAAGATGTCCCGCAGTCCATCGTTGTCGATATCGCCGATGGCGACCCCGCCGCCGTTATAGATGAAGGAGTCCATCTGCACATTCTGGGAGTCATTGGTCGAGATGACGTTGGTGAACGTCACTCCGGTCTGGTCCGGAGACAGTAGTTCGAACAGCGGCGCAGCGTGATCCTCAGAACGACAGCCAGCCACGCATAGAATACATGTACAGAGCAGTAACAGATATCGACGAATGGTGTTCATAGAGTGTAGTCTAGACGGGCCCTGGGCCCGCAATTGGGCCACCGGCAAAAATGGACCTACTAAGATGACGTTCCAGTGAAGTGGATGGGCAGTCTGCAACGGTTATCTTCCCAGGAGCCCGTGCTGAGAAGAGACACGCTTGCGAGACGGTCATTGTGCCCGGGCCGGCAAGACCGGGACGCCCCAGTTGCAGACACTCCCCCCGACTCCCTCACCGACAATTTAGGCGCTTGCCGAAGTGCACGGGCACGGGGAAAAGTCAGCGCCTGCTGCCCACTACTACGGCCGCCTCGTGGTGATGAGAATGACGCCGTTGGCGCCCCTCACCCCGTACAGTGCCGTCTCGTGGGCGGCCTTCAGCACCTTGATGGACTCAATGTCGTTCGGATTGATGCCGGCCAGACGCCCACCCGATCCCTGAGGGAGGGGGACGCCGTCGATCACATACAACGGCTCCTCGCTCCCGTGAAACGACCCCGGACCTCGGATGCGCACGGTGAGGCTGCCGTCGGGATTCCTTGACACACGGACTCCAGGACTGCTGCGCTCTATGAGGCTCGCGATGGGCTCCTGGTGCCGCTTCTGAATGCCGGCCGTATCCGCTTCCGCGAGTTGTGCCAGCAGCGTGGGATCCGCGGTTGGGGCCTGCTCCATGGAATCCGCGATCATGGCCTGTAACGGGGTAAGTTCGGGCTCAGCCTCGTTCTCTGCGGTCGAAGGCGCGCAGCCGGACACTAGGCCGACAAGAATACCGGCGAGCAGGGTGAGTGACAGCAAGGCGCCGCCAGAGAACTTCTGCGCGGACCAGATCATCGGGGCCTCCATAACAAGCGGTCACCTTCAACATAACATGTCTGCGCTACCCCCGCACGCACCGAGCTAGAGGGAGCGCCGGTACGTTCCGGAATGCGCAGTCGGCCCCTTCGCGTACAGGTCATCCGGGTCTGCTGCGGCGAGATCGACGAGGAAACGGCTCAGGCGCTCGACTACTGCGGACGTGTATCGTTCGCCTTTCTCCCGGTTCGCTGCACGGGGGTCGCCAATCCCGGTGTCGGCCGACACCTGCGTCCATTGGCGCGGCGCCCAGGCCCATCCCTCGCGAAACGCCGCGATGCGGAAGCGCCGTTCCTTACCGTCGCCAGCCTCGGACAGAGGACGTACGAGATCCGGCGCTATGTGCAGCATCATGCTGGTCTCCATCTCGCCCGCGTGATCGCCCAGATCCTCGAAGTAGTCTCCCGCCTCTACCACCTGGTACCAACTAGTCACGCACAGGAAAATCCTCAAGTTTGGCTGGAGCTCCCGGATCATCCAACGGAAATCGTTACCCCCGTGCCCGTTTAGAATCACCAGTTTGCGGACGCCCTGGCCCTCGAGGCTCCGCGCGATGTCGCCCAGAACGGCGGCCTGCGTGCTGGGAAAGAGGTTCACGCAGAAGGGGATGTCGAGCTGACCCGCCTGCACGCCGAAGGGAAAAATCGGCAGAACCACGACCCGCGCGCCGGCATCCCAAGCCAGCCGGGCGGCCTCGGCGGCGATGTGCTCGCTCTCGATGTTGTCGGTGCCGTACGGCAGATGGTAGTTGTGAGCCTCCGTCGCGCCCCAGGGGAGTACCGCGACATCGTACTCCATCTCCCGAACGGTCTTCCACGTTGTCTCAGCGAGGATGTATGGCCTGACTGGCATCGTAGCGGGCTCCTGATCGGTTGACAACACCTATGAGAGCTGCGGCAAACTCAGCGAATCTCGTCAAAAGACCTTGGGAGTGAAAGGGTTCTGGGGGAGGCGTGGGTTGCCCGCCCCTCTACCGAACCCAACCACCCGCGTCCGCTGCCGTGTCAGGTCCCGCCTTAAATCGAAGAGTGAGAAGGGCTTGCATAGCGAGCGGTCGTTGTGGGCGGTTGGTCCTCACCGTGGAGTCATCCCTAGAGAAATCCCGCCCGCTTGGCAACGCACCACGCTGGCCTCGCTCGGGAGCGCGCCCTAGCTTAGACCGATACGATCAGAGGAGACCACAGCGACGCGCCTATGAACCTCCATCCGATAGACCTCCTGATTATCGCCGCCTACTTGGCGGCGACCATCGGTATCGGATTCTGGATCTCGAAGCTCGCGTCCCGCAGCATCCAGAACTACTTCCTCGGCGGCAACACCATTCCGTGGTACATGCTGGGCCTCTCGAACGCGTCCGGCATGTTCGACATCAGCGGGACCATGTGGATGGTGTACCTGCTGTTCCTCTACGGGCTCAAGAGCGTCTGGATACCGTGGCTATGGCCGGTCTTCAACCAGATCTTCCTGATGGTCTATCTGTCGATCTGGCTCAGGCGGTCGGCTGTCATGACCGGTGCCGAGTGGATCACGTTCCGGTTCGGCACGAGCAGGGGCGCCAACTTGGCGCACGTAATCGTCGTCCTGTTCGCCGTCATCAACGTCATCGGGTTTCTCGCCTACGGGTTCATCGGTATAGGCAAGTTTGCCGCGACCTTCCTCCCGTGGGAACTGTCTGCGGATCCGACGACCAACGTGAACCTGTACGGCCTGATCATCACGGCTATCACGACACTGTACGTAGTGAAGGGCGGCATGTTCAGTGTCGTCTTCACCGAGGTGCTCCAGTTCTTCATCATGACGGTCGCCTGCATCGGGGTCGGACTGATCGCGATGCATCAGGTGTCGCCTGCGATGCTGGATGCGGTCGTCCCTGACGGATGGCACAACATCTTCTTCGGCTGGCGGCTGGACCTGGACTGGGCGGGGATCCTTGATGCGGCCGCCGGAAAGATCCAGCAGGATGGCTGGGAGCTGTTCTCCATCTTCTTCATGCTGATGCTCTTCAAGGGCGTGCTCCAGAGTATGGCCGGACCTGCGCCCAACTACGACATGCAGCGTGTCCTCTCCGCGAGGACGCCGAAGGAAGCGGCCAAGATGAGCGGGCTCGTGAGTCTGGTGTTGCTCATTCCGAGATACATGCTGATCACGGGCCTCACGGTGCTGGCGCTGGTCTTCTTCAGCAATGAGCTCAACAGCATGGGCGAGGCGGTCGACTTCGAGATGGTCCTGCCCTTCGCCATGCGAGAGTTCGTGCCGGTCGGTCTGCTGGGTCTGCTCATCGCGGCCCTGCTTGCGGCCTTCATGAGCACGTATGCGGCAACGGTCAATGCGGCGCCGGCGTACATTGTCAATGACATATATAAGCGCTACATAAACCCGAACGCGTCTGAGAAGCGATACGTCTGGATGAGCTACGCAACCTCGCTCGTGGTCGTGGTCGTGGGTACGGCTTTCGGGTTCTTCATTCCCGATCTGAACACGATCGTGCTGTGGATTGTGGGCGCCCTCTACGGCGGGTACACGGCCGCGAACCTGCTGAAATGGTACTGGTGGCGCTTCAACAGCTACGGCTACTTCTGGGGTATGGCGGTGGGGATCGCGGCCGCCGGTATCGTACCGGAGGCGATGGCCCTGCTCTTCGGCGAAGGCGCCTTTGGAGAAGCGAGGCCGGTCTACGGCTTTCCGATCATCCTGGCGCTCTCGCTGATCGGGTGTATTGTGGGCAGCCTGCTGACGCAGCCGGACGACGAGGAGGTGCTGAAGAAGTTCTATCGCAAAGTACGTCCCTGGGGTTTCTGGAAGCCGATTCGCGAGAAGGTGCTGCGCGAGCACCCGGACGTCGAGGTGAACAAGTGCTTCAAGCGCGACATGTTCAACGTAGTCGTGGGAATCATCTGGCAGACTGCGTTGACGGCGACGGGCATCTTCCTCGTGATCGAGGCATGGACGTACCTGCTGGCATCCGTCGTTGTGACTGTTGTGACGTCAGTCGTCCTCAAATACAACTGGTATGACAAGATGGAGAACCATCCCAAGGATCTTCAATTGAGCGCGGATTGAAACGGACGGGATTATGACAGCGAGCAACACGGGGTTCGACGCAGCGGCCGGATTCGACGAGCGACTGTTGGCGCTCCAGGAGACCTATGAGGCGTTGCTCGAACGGCCGAACCAGCCGGCTGATGAGGGGAACGGGCTGTTCATACGATACCGGTACCCGGTCCTCACGGCCGATCACGTGCCGTACTTCTGGCGGTACGATCTCGACCGTACGACCAATCCGTTGCTGATCGAATGCATGGGGATCAACACGGTCTTCAATGCAGGCGCGATCAAGCTGGGCGAACGCTATCTGTTGGTTGGACGGGTCGAGGGGACGGATCGAAAGTCGTTCTTCGCCATCGCCGAGAGTCCGAACGGCGTGGATGGTTTTCGGTTCTGGGACTACCCCATCTCCATGCCGGAAACGGACAACCCGGACGTGAACGTCTATGACATGCGGCTGACCGCCCACGAAGACGGTTGGATCTACGGCGTCTTCTGCACGGAGCGAAAAGATCCGGAAGCGCCGCCCGAAGACACAGTGGCAGCCATGGCACAGGCCGGGATCGCGCGCACGAAAGATCTGGTAACGTGGGAGCGGTTGCCCGACCTGGTGACACCGTCGGCGCAGCAACGCAACGCTGTGCTCCATCCCGAGTTTGTCGACGGCAAGTACGCTTTCTATACCCGTCCTCAAGAGGGCTTCATCGACACGGGCAGTGGGGGCGGTATCGGATGGGGGCTGTGCGACGATATCACGCGGGCAGTCGTGAGGCAGGAGCAGATCATCGATGCCAGGATCTATCATACGGTCAAGGAAATGAAGAACGGCCAGGGACCGCCGCCACTCCGGACACCGGAAGGCTGGCTGCACCTGGCTCACGGAGTGTGCCACACCGCGGCAGGTCTGCGCTACGTGTTGTACCTATTCATGACGGACCTGAGTGAGCCGTGGCGCGTGACGCATGCGCCGGGCGGCTACTTCATGTCACCCAGGGGCCGGGAACGCATCGGCGACGTCTCGAATGTCTTGTTCAGTAACGGTTGGATCGCCGACCCGGATGGGACGGTGTTCATTTACTACGGGTCGTCAGACACTCGCATGCACGTGGCGCGCACATCAGTGGAGCGGCTGCTGGAGTTCGTGCGGCGCACCCCACCGGATCCAATGCGCTCCGCCGCCTGTGTGAAGCAACGGGTCGGCTTGATTGAGCGAAACCTGAGAGTCTTGAGAGGTTCGTGAGACGATGGAACGTCCCTCTCCAATGTCGCGACTGAGGAGTACCCTACTCGATGAGTTGCAGCAGCGCATGCTACCGTACTGGGTCGAGAACGCGGTCGACGAGGAAAACGGGGGCTTCCTGGGCCAAATTAGGCAGAACGGCGAACCGGTTCGCGACGCCCCCAAAGCGTCGGTGCTCAATGCGCGTATTCTATGGACATTTGCCACAGCCCATCGTCGTCTCGGGGACGACCGTTTTCGGGAACTGGCGGAGCGGGCCCACTCGTATCTCACGGAGCACTTCTGGGACCCGGTTCACGGGGGTGTCTTCTGGAGTGTGGACAACAGGGGTCACCCACTGGAAACTCGCAAACAGACCTACGCCCAAGCATTCGCTCTCTACGGGCTATCTGAATACTCTCGCGCCACGGGTGCCAAGGACGCTCTTGCTCAGGCCATCAGGATTCTCGAACTGATTGAGACGCACACCCAGGAGCTTGAGCATGGAGGCTACCTGGAAGCGCTGAGCCGATCGTGGGAGAGGATTGAGGACGTCCGTCTG
>JBDGZZ010000206.1:0-7204 GCA_039588335.1 Gemmatimonadota bacterium
CTGCTTGATCCGGACCAGCTCCGAATCCTCCACCGCATACGCGGTGAGCGTGTAAACGTGGGGAGGGATCATCGCTGACCAGCCGCACGCTCCGTTGACCCTGACTCTATCCAGCGGGTACTCACCGGCGGTACCGGCGTACACCACCTGAAAGCGAAGCTCGACCTTCCCGGAGCGTACAAATAGCAGATGCTGGGCTGGTTCACCAGCCCTGAAGACCGTCTCGCCCCGCTTGACGGTGGTGATCTCACACCGCTCCCCAACCGTTTGCAGCTGGTCCTGCGTCAGGCCTTCGAAGATCGTGAGCCGTTCCAGTCCCTCGACCATGATTGATTCCTCCCAACGCGAATGGTGGTGCCTCCGCAACGGCGGCGCGGGCGCGATGCCCGCCCTCTCACAGCCAAGGTGCGAGCGCTTCCTCGCTGACGCAAGATGTTGGAGTGCCGGGAGAGGGGACCGCCGCTCAGGTCCGCCCGCGTCCTAAGTAGTTCCGCTGATTCAACTTCGCACCGCTGCGTTTCTCACTTGTCAAATACGGTCTTCCATCCGCCGGAACATTTCACGGATGACAATTACATCCTGACGATCCTGCGGACTGGTCGGCGGTTTCTTGGAACGCACCGAACGGCGGGTAGTCGCGGGCGCACGTAAAAAGACGCATCCAACACGTCAGTCGAGCAGCCGAGGCAACTTGCTCGTAGGTTAGCAGCAGCAGACGCACAGCATCTTCGCGTTCTCCCAAAACGCCAGCGAGGGCGGCTCCGGATCAGGGGGCACCCAAAACAGCAAGTTGTCGGTTTTCAAACGACTTCCGAGCGTCGACGCCGGACTTTCACGACACGCATGCCGGACTTTGCCGGGAGAAACGGCCGCCGGAGCCGAGTTCCCGCTCAATCTTGTAGCGATCTGAGAGCGTGTTGGACAATCGGTCTATCAGGTCAGTCACAAGCAGCCTCCATCCGCTTCTTTTTGTCCGCGTAATCTGCAGCGCGACAGCAAACGCAATTTTCTGCTCCTTCACGCGTGATTCTGGTTATGTGTCGACTCTCGACCAGCACCATATTCACCCCGCGGCTCGGAGACGAGTGCGAAATCGGCGTCTTGGCCTTTGGGCTTGCCGTGGCTCGCTGCTGAATTAGGTGCTGGCGTGGCGAAATCGGTAAACGCAACGAATTGGCACTTCGTTGGGCGAATGCCCTTGTGGGTTCGAATCCCACCGCCAGCACCGCCGCACCATTGACGCCGCGAGCTACGCATCGTACGTTCATAGGAACGAAGTGCCAATCGCGTAGCCATTTCGCTGCGTTGGAAGGCCGGGGGGCATCAGCTTCCCGGCTTTCACTCGAGCTATCAGTGAGCACCGCACTCCGAGCCTAGTACCTTACGTGGTAGATTTGTACATTACACGTACACGTGTGAGGCGCGTCGTAGCCAGCTTCGCTACGGCTAGAGAGCCGGGCCGATTCGGTCCGGCTTTCTCGCTTCCGCGGCACACCTGGCTTTCACTCAAGCTGCACACCTTCTCACTTCTTACTTCTCACTTCTCACTTGTATCGTACTTCTCCAGCAACGCCTGAAACCGCGGATCTCCCCTGAACCGCTGCCACACTGGATTCACGCGCGTTCCCCGATCTGCCGGTCGGTCCAGTTGGCGTCTTTCGCGTACACGGCGGTCTGGCGGCCAAACACCTGCAGTGCCGCTAGGCGGGTTAGCTGGTCGCGGACTTCCTCGGCCATGCCTTCCGCCAGATAGCCGTCCTCTTCCGGCCCGAGCAGATCGAAGGGCTTGACCAAGATTCCAAGACGAGTCCTAAAGGACTTTGTCCACAGCCGTCTTTCAAGACGGATCGCCGCGCGCCAACGCGCGGCGGCCGAGCCCGCGCTTCAGCGCAGGGAAAGGCGAGATAGACGGTTGCCATCCCGCCCGCCCCGAGTTCGCGCTCGATACGGTAGCGGTCCGCCAGCGCGGACCTCAGGCGGTCAAGCAGGTCGGTCACGGGGCCACGCCTCCGTGGGAATCACTCGCTACATGATAGGGATTGGGGCGGGGAGTGACCAGGCGACGGGAAGCTGAGTATATCCGAGTGAAACGCTTTGAATTGATTACCTGTGCGGTCTGGACTGCCGTGTGTGACCGGGCCGACCGAGGAACGCTCGCCAAGCACTCGCAGCGTCATGGTTCCAAAAACCTGTACATGCGAGTGGCAGAATAAGCCATGCCAACACTGCAAGATGTTTTGCCATCACCACAGACTGCCGGCTTGCAGCATAACGGATCGGCCCTTCAGCTGCGGCCGTGAGACGCGGCAGGGCCCACTGGAGGAACTGCCAACATGTGGATGATATGATGCAAGATGCCCAGCAGAGCACGGACCGCTAAGTCAAGCCGATCTTCGCTACTACCTTCAGAACTCCCAGCGCGCACCGATGGTCGGCAGCACAGGAAGCATCTTGTCCGGCAGCCGGACCGCATACACCTGGCCCGAACTGTCCACGCCAGGGTGGTAGGTTATGGTTCTTGCGTTGCCCCGGCTGTACACGTTGAAAACGTCGAGGAACACCGCCAGTCGGCCTCGTCCCAGCGGGAAGTGGCGCGACACGCGCGCATCCAGGCGATGATACGGCGTCATCCGTTCCGCGTAAGGGGGACCGTACGTCTGGGTGAAATAGGTGTCGCCGTTGGCTGCCGTCTCCCTGTCCCACCGCACGGACGTGGTGGGCCACGGTGAGTGATAGTGCCACGCCGAGCTGAACGACCAAGTGGCGTTGGGCCGGTAGGCGATCTCCAGGTTGACCGTATGCCGCTGATCGAACGGCCGTGGCGCCCACGCACCGTCGATCTCGTCTTCGGAGACGGCCAGTGCGTAGTTGGCCGACCAGGCAAAACGCCCTGTGCCGCTCCGTTTCAGAGAGAACTCGAGGCCGCGGGCCCTGCTGCGGGAGGGCTCCACTCGGACGCGGTCGTGAAAACCTGCTTCCGGGACGAGTTCTATCACCGGTAAGAGGCTGCGATACTCCGGCCTAGGATTGGCGATTCTTCGCTCGTAGCCTTCGATCCGCAGAGCGACGCCGCTGGTGAACCGGTGCTCCAGACCCACGATGTGGTGTTCCGCTCGTTGCGCTCCATAGAATGTGCGGTCCCCATCCGCCGCCATCAATTCGTGGAGGCCGTGCGACTGGTGGAACAAGCCCCAGGCCCCACGCAACGTGGTCCGATCTCCCAGTTGCAGCGCCGCATTGAAACGGGGAGACATCGTCTTGTCGCCGGTGTGCGACTGGTGGTCGTACCGCACTCCGACTTCGGTCGTCAAACCTTCCGCCGGTTGTATCCTGGTGGACAGGTACAACCCAACCTCGCGTCCGTCACGGTTCGCCAGCACCATGGTGGTATCGTGAATCCAGATGAGCGTCGGGCCCAACGGGTCCGTGGTGTTTGCCACGCCCATGCCGTGCCACCGCAAATAGTCGTAGTCGGCCCTGCCCTGCTTCAGGTCAAAGCCCCACTTGAACAGCATCCGCTCGGACGTGAGCACGCTCCAATCCTGCTTCAACCCACCGAACTCGAACCCACCATTGTCATCCACCCCCATGGTCTGACGCGTACCGTTGTTGTCGAGCGCCTCGGCTTGCCTGTTGCGGGTGAGGCGCCCTGCCGATACGATCGTGTTGGCCGTCAGCGTGCTTCCGAAATCGGCGTCCCAGGTGAACCACAGATACCCCGTACTCCAACTGCTCTTGATGCTCCGGTCGTCCTCGTCACTGGCCGTGAGCTTGTCTCCCGCATGCAGCATGTGGCCAGACAAGAGGTGCCCGTCACTCAATTGGTACTGCACCTTGGACAGGACGTCGTAGTAGGTGGGTGAGAAACCTTCGAACCCTCCCGCCATTCCGAGCACGATGTCCAGAAAACCGCGACGTGCCGATGCCAACCACGTCCCCCTGCCGCCGGCGAAACCGCCCTGGCTCTTGAAGGTCAGATTCATCAGACTGACACCGAGGCTCGTGGTGGTTCTATCGGGGGGCGGTGTCGTGGTCCGCATGTCGTAGACACCAGTCAGCTTGTCACCGTACTCCACCCCGAACCCACCGGTCAAGAGATCGACGTCACCGACCGATTCGACATCGATGATACTCAGGGCTGCGTCCACATCCTTCAGGTGGAATGGCTCGTGAAGCTCGAGCCCGTCCAGCAATTGCACTAACTGATCTTCCGGGCCGCCGCGCACGTGAATCTTGGAGGTCATCTCGTGCGTCGCGATGCCTGGAACCCTATCCACGGCTCGGAAGACGTCCTCACCGATGTGCGGCTGTATGTTCAGCTCGTCCCGCGTGAGCGTGTGTGGCCTGCTTATCACCTCGGGCTTGAGGATTCCGAACGTACTCGGCGCGACCACAATCTCATCGAGCCGAACAGGTGCCCGCTCCATCAAGGCTGTCACTTCCACGATTCGACCCTCTGCGACTCGAACTGGCACATCCGTCGGTGCAAACCCAAGCGCCCTCACTTTCAGGTCGTAGCTACCAGGCCCCAGCGACAGCTGGAAGCGGCCCCGCGCGTCGGTGCGCACCTCACCCATCCGACCCGACACCTGCACTCGCGCGGAGACGACGGGCTGACTGTCCGGTGCAGCAAGCACCCGGCCCTCGATGCTGACACGTCGCTGTACTGCCCTGCGTGCGGGCGGTGGTGCTAGACTGCCCGGATGGCGCTCCCATACGATGATCACGCGATTCCTCGTAGCACGGTAGGTGAGCTGGGTACCGCTGAGGAGTGAGTCGAGCGCTTCGCGAACCGACGCGTCGACACATGAACAGCTAACTACACTACTGTCGCCCAGCGCGTCGGGACTGAAGGCAATCGGGACGTTTGAGCGGTGCCAGAGTTCGAGCAGAGCGGATTCGAGCGGAATCGAGCGTACGCCGATACCCGCTCGGCGGTTCAGGAGGTTCTCCGCGTCATTCGCCGGTGTCTGCTGGGCCGCGGTGATCGTTGGTGCCGCGATACCAACCAATACCATCCCAGCACACAGCGCCATTCTCATCGTAACACCACCCCTCACCGTGCTGCGCCGTGGATTCACAATTCCCATCCTTCGCCCCCACATGACATACGTGCGGACGGGCGGTTTCATACCAATTGGACTCGGGCCCACACCGTCCGGGGCCTGTTGAGGCCTTCACGCGGACCACCGCCTCAGCACTGAACTGGGATTAAGGCGGGGAGTGGCCAGGCAACAGAGAGCCGAACATATCCGAGTGAAGCGCTCCAAATTGCTTTGCGGCGTGGGCTTGACTGCCGAGTCCGCCCTGATTGTCAGAGACTTGACTCGGTTGGTTCACCTTCTTGGTTGAGAAAAAGACCAGCATCAGCAGGGCGGTCTTAAGCGAGGGAGGGCGGGTTCCTGGTTCTCATCAATAATTTGCTGATAACGCCCTAGTTTCCTGAGACTCGTCGGTTCACAACGACGGCTCTGTTCAGTCGGGCCTTGCTCACTACACCACCAATTAGCAGGCACACCCCTGTCTGACCGGGAGGAGGTATTGCCAGTGTGTTGACGCCTCCCGCACCATCCGAACCGCCGGGCCATCAATTGACGTTTTCTTGACGTCTGTTGTGCAGACTCTGGTTAACCATTCCGGGCAGGAGCACAGATATGTGGAGGCGCTCTCTCGCCATCGTTGTGGGGACCCTCGTCTGTGTCTCCGAACTCTCCGGCCAAGAGCCAAGTGACCGCCGGGCATCGTGCTTTCGAGGACGCCCGCTCGAGGCGTGCAAGACGTTCTGGATCACGGACTTCAGCGTTGCCATGCCGCTAAATCGCACGAGCAACTTTGAGAACACGTTGCTTACATGGGAACTGGGCGCAATGGCGAATGTGACACCGCGCTCGGCGGTTGGGGGATCTCTTTTCCTGGCTGTAGATGGCGGTCCCCAGGGATTGCTACTGGGTGTACGGCCCAGGTACCGTCGCTGGCTTCATTCCACGCTCACACTCGACGTGGCGGCTGGCATGTACAAAGCACTCGAGAGAAGTAGCGGCCCCGGCCTCACCGGCCAGGTGGCTCTTGGTTTTTCAGACTCGTTCGCGATCACGAGTCAACTCGATGTCTTTGGGAGCAAGCGATGCGTGATGGGGCGCGACCCAATCAGCCAGCGCTACGATTGTCTGTCAAGGGAAGACACTACTGAAAGGATCTTATACGGTGGCGTGAGATTCGGCTCGGCCCCTGGGCTCGCTGCCGGGTTGCTGACACCGGTAGTGGCGTTTGTCGTAATCGTGATCGCCTGCTCCACCGGCTGCGGACTGTCCGGCTGAAGCTGCTACACTTGTGGTCCACGCGGTGCTATCGCCGGCCGTAGCACGGATTCGGAGGCGTTCTCATGTTCCTCTGCTCCTTACCACTCAACAGCGCAGTTTTATTCCCACGACCGGTAGCGTTGCGCGTGATCGTCGTTGGTTTCCTCATGGGCGGATTTACACTCTCTGCCTGCGTTGGGGAGGAGTCCACCGGCCCCGCGCCGCCGCCCCCGCCCCCAACTGTCGCCTCGGTTATGGTCACGCCGGATGCCGCTACCCTCGTGTCACTACGCGAAACCGTTCAGCTCACCGCGAGCGCATTGGACGCGAGCGGGCACGCCATTTCCGATAAGACATTCATCTGGTCATCGTCCGACGAGGGTCTAGCAACAGTCAGCTCGTCCGGTCTGGTGGCTGCGGTGGCGAACGGGTCAGTCACGATTACTGCCACCGCTGACGGTGCGAACGGTACGGCCACGCTTGAAGTCGACCAGGCTGCTACGCAACTGGTATTCGACGTCCAGTCAATGACGGAGTCATTCGTTGACTTCCCGATCACTCCCCCGGTCCGAGTGGCGATTCAGGATGCGGTCGGGAGTTCGGTGGCGGGCCTGACAGAGGCGGTGACGATGGCGACTGGGACGAACCCGAGTGGCGGGGTGCTGTCGGGAACGACGACTGTCAGCACCGTTGACGGCATCGCGACCTTCGCTAATCTGCAAATCGACCGAGCCGGCGACGGTCACACCTTGGTCGCCACCGCTGGCACGTTTGCGGCTGCGACCAGTGCCGCGTTCGATGTGGTCTCGCCTGTTCCACCTGGGTCGCCCGTCAGCCTTTCCGCCTTCGGGGCGGCAACAGTCGACGGAATCTCTAGTGCCGCCGAGTGGGATAACGCTGGGAGG
>JBDGZZ010000207.1:0-7133 GCA_039588335.1 Gemmatimonadota bacterium
TCGTCCATCCACATCGCGTGCTGAAGCGACGATGCCTATCGAGTCGATCGTCAAGGTTCCCAGCTCTCCTCCGAACGTCTCAGCGGCGGCCCCGTCCTGCAACACTCTGCGCGAGCTGGGATCGGTGAAGTTCAGCAACATCCAGGGGATTCTGACTTCAATCGTGCCGCTCGCCTCCAGGCGTTCCCAGCTTCCGTCGGGCAGGGGGCCTTGTTCCAGGACACCACGGTCGTATCCCAGGGCCGCGTACTCTCGACCATCCCTCGTGAATCGGGGCCGGTTGGTGACTACGCGCAGTGAGTCGTATAAGCCGTCGTCGTTCCTCCGCGTGGTGTACTCGTCCTGGAACCACTGCTCGAACCGGCCAGAGAACATTCCCGAAGGTACGTGTGAATCGATGGCCCTGACCAACACTCTGTCCTCGGGAAGTCCGGCTCGCACTGTGTCTATGAAGACAGGATTGGACCGCCGGTCGGCGAGCAATCGAACTTCGTCGTCGGTCAGGCGGAGCGCGAACTCGATGCCAAGAGGCAACTCAGAGGCCACCTTGTTCGGCCATCGGAAGTTCCCTGCGTCTGGTTCCAAGATATCAAACCCGATCAGGATTTCCTCGAACTCCGTTTTACCTGGTTCGAACAACAGCCAGAGGTACGCTTCATCTACAGCTGCGCTGATGCGCGTACCTTCCTGGTCGGAATAGAGAGGTGTAATGTTTTGCCAGGAGGACATGCGGCCGGAGAGAGTTTCGCCTGCCAGGACCTCTCCTGGGTCCATGGCAATCATCCCGTAGTGCTGTTCTGCATCTAGTCGATTGAACCAGAGTCGGTTTCGGTCCAACGGTATCTCATACTCGATGACGATCCAGTTCTTCTTGAACCATTCGTCGATCCACGCGAAGATCGCTCCACCGGCCATCCCCGCTTCTGCGATTTCTCGCGTCAACCGTGCGTCGATCTCAGCCATGCGCCGCTCGTTGTGTCCTCCGTGATGCCATCCTTGGGGCTGCAAGTGGGCAATACCGAGGCTCGCCGGTACTCCGTACTCCGCGATCACCACTGCCATGTTACGGTGATAGTCTTTGAGCGCACTGAGGTAGCCGAAGTAATTGGAGGGACCGAGTGAGGATTGGGCCGTGCTATACTCGGGATCGAGAATCATGAAGTCCGGGTAATACGGATAGGCATGGAATGCCGCGAACACGCCGGCAGGGAACGAATCCGTTCGTGACATGCGGGTCGCGTCGAGACCGAGAGTGTCGTTGTCGTACTCTCTGGGTATGCGCTCGACAACCTCTCCAAGCGTTTCTCGGTACTCTATTTCGGCGGCGACGGTCGTTTCCGTCGGATGATACAACGGGTCGAGCGTGGGCCAGTTGGTGTACGCAACCGGCCGTTGCATCCGGTAGGTCGCCATCTCGTACGCAATGATCTCCTCGCACGCACGTCCCAACCACACTTCCATCGCATTGCCGTCACTCACAGATATGTACTTGCCGGACCACTCGGTTAGTTCAGGCCGTTGTTCGTTGTACGAGGCCACCGAGAATGGCTCCCATTCACGGCCGATGATGTAGGCGAGCACAAACTGGGAAACATCCGCTACGTAATGACCCGAGGCATGTCCGGGACGAGGGCCGATATCTGCGCGGCCGTGCAGGACGTCGACGACCCTGTGCATCTCCACGAAGAATTCGTTTTCCCACTCTGTGTCATCATACTGGTGTTCAGGAGGTAATTCGGTCCAGACGCCGTGAATCAGCCACAGCTGTTCCTCTGGATTGTCGGCATTGTGATCGAGCAGCGCTTGATAGAAGCTGGGAGGGTGAATTGTGTAGACCCGTATGGCGTTGACTCCCATCTCCGCCATCTGATCGATCCACCGCGCGTAGATCGCAGATTCAGGAAACTCGCTTGGGTGCCTCCCGGGCAACGCAGCACCCAGATTCATACCCTTGATGTAGAACGGCTCCCAACCGTGATTCGATCGCACCTCGAAGCGATCGCCCAACACACGAGACGGGTACGAAGTGCTGTCCGGCAAGATCAGCGGTAGCCTGGTTGGTGGAGGCCCCAACTCAGGCGCAATGCGCGACAGATACTCGTTGGCAACGGGATGGTCGGGCTCTACGTCGCGAACGTGCTGGAAGGCCTGCCGCGCCGCAGCGATATCGCCCAAGCGCCATGCGACCATGCCGGAACCGACGAGTGCATCAACTACGAGTGAGTCGTCTTCGAGCACACCAGCAAAGAGATCTTGAGCCTCCGTCAAAAGCTCCATCCGAAGTGCAGTGTAACCCAAGCCGGTGCGCGCTCCGACGTGTCGTGGACAGCGTTCTCGAGCTCGCTGAAACAGATCTCTCGCTTCCTGGATCTGACCCTCACGATAATGACGCCAAGCACTGTCAACATCCCGGTTCGACGCGCCGGGACAGTCTGTTTCCTGGCACCATGCCGCTGGGGAAGCAACCAGGACCATCAAGAGGCACAGATGCGTCCTCATTGCTCTCGCCGGAGAAGAAAACCTTTACGCGGTGCCTTACCCCAATGCTTTGCCCTCCGAAGCTCCGAGAAGATTCCCTTCACTCGCCAGAACGAGTTCAACTGGCGGTATCCGATGTTTTCGGCGACCGCGAGCCAGATGAGGTGTACGAGATCCTTGAAGCGAGGGTATCCGCGAAATGTCAGCTCCTCTAGCAAGACAGCGGAGGTTGATAGCGCTATCCCGAACACGACTGCAAGAGAGAGGAACGCTGCAACGTAGGGCTCCGAAGTTCTGCCTGCGAGTAGGGTCACGACAAACATCATGTATCCTGCTACTTCAATGAGTGGCCCCAACATCTCGAGGAAGAAGAAGTAGGGGTATGCGACGAGTCCTGGAGCACCATACCGGGGGTTTAGCAACATGCGGCGATGGCGTGTAAGTGATTCCATGAGACCACGTTGCCAACGATCCCGCTGCCGGCTCATGCCGCGCAACGTCTCGGGACACTCGGTCCATGCCACAGGGTCCGGGATGAACCCGATCTTGTATGGAATCCCCTGCTCACGACAGTATCTGTGAAGTCGCACCACTATCTCCATGTCCTCACCGACCGTATCTGTGGCATAGCCTCCGGCATCAACGACCGTGGAGCGTCGGAACAGGCCAAAAGCTCCTGAGATTATCAAACCGGCATTCATTTCGGCCCATGCCACTCTACCAGAGAGAAAGGCACGCAGGTACTCGAGTACCTGAAAGCGGGCCAGCAGATTTCGGGGCAAACGCACGTCTTCCACGATCCCGTGCCTGACGGTGCATCCATTCACGATACGGATGATGCCCCCTACAGCCACCGTTGTCGCATCCTCCAGGAACGGGCGGCAGACTCTCATCAAGGACTCGCGCTCTAACAGACTATCGGCATCGATTACACAAAACAGTGGTGAACGACACAGATTCAGCCCGGCATTGATCGCATCAGCCTTCCCACCGTTCTCTTTGTCGATCAGCCAGAGATTGGGGTGATGAGCACTGCGATAGATCTGTCGCACATCTGCTGTCTCGAGTTCGGCCGAGGGCAGTCGGGCAGCGGGCACCATTCTGAAGGTCTCAATCAATAGCTCCAATGTCCGGTCGGGCGAACCATCGTTGACTACCAGGACTTCGTACTCGGGATACTGAAGGGTCAGCAACGAGCGTGTTGCTTCGACGCACGTAGCTTCCTCGTTGTACGCTGGAGCGATCAATGTGATGGGTGGTGCTGCTCCCGACGCTACCAGTTCATCGATATCGACCGACTCGAGCCTGCGCACATACCGAGCGAGGAATCGGAACGACAAGAGCGTGGCACCCAGGTATACAGAGTTGAGAGTGAAGAAGTAGATGAGGACCAGTGCATTGAAGACGGTAATGACGGACCAGACGACCTCCACGATCAAGCCGGTTCTTCTGCCAACATCTCGCGGGCTGCTGCCGCACGGCGGTGACTGGATGACGCAAGTTCCTGCAGCAGATCAAGCCGCCCCAAAGCCTTCAGTCCCCATACAGCATGCATAACGACCCAGTTCGACTCGTCCTCGACGGCGGCCCGTACCCTCTCTACGTCGGATCCTGTACCGATGCATGCAAGCGCTCGAACCGCGTTTGCCCTGACGGCCGGGTCTGGAGTGTCGAGCAGCCGTTGTACGGGCTCACGTTGCTCCTCGCCGCCGATTTTTTGAATTAGTCGCAAGGCTGCAACCAGCAGGTCCGTATCGTGTTCCGTCTCGATCACAGTTGTAGCTGAGTCCACTGCGGCTAGGTCGTTGAGCTGTACCAGCGTCTCCGCAGCAAGTACGCGCGTCTGTGTGTGTCGCTTCGGATCTGCTAGCACTTCACGCAGAACGGGTCCGGCCTTGGGTCCCATACTCGCCAACATGGATGACAAGAACCGCTTGTGCCATAACTCAACTGCTGCAAAGCTGTCCATCAGGCCTTGCGCCAAGTCTGGATTCCTCTGGCGTGCCAAGGCACGTGCGGCAGTAATGGCAACCAAGGGAGAAGGGTCGCCGAGGGCAGCCATGATCTCACTCGTGTAACCCTCCACGTCGAGCTCACCCAGAGTCTGTACGGCACGGGCGCGCCGTTCGGGGCTGCGACGTTGGAGTTGAAGAGCGACGGCTGGCAGGTACGGTCGGGCGAGGTCTAGGACGGCTTCGCGTTCGTCACCCTTGAGGCGAGTGCTGTATCGCATGAGGAAATTAATGAAATAGCGTTCATTCTCAGTCTGAACGAGGCCGTGCAGTTCGGAGGCAGACATGGTTCCCGCCAACACCTCGAGAATGATCGGCTCCCACTGTGCTTCGAGGTTCGCCCGCTTCCTCGCTCGCCGAATGTTGCGAAGGCGAAGGTGCACAACAAGCACCACGAGTGTGAAGGATCCGACGAAGAGCGCGACGATCAGGAATGCCAGGGCCCAAAGTATACGGTCGGAGAAGGTCAAGCCGAAGAGTGTGTCCGTCACGAATCCATTCCCGCGACGGGCGGATAGAGCTGTCGCCGCACGCGCGCCATTAGCTCTGCCGGTGAGAAGGGCTTCACCATGTAATCGTTCGCGCCGCTTTCCAAGCCCCGAACAACGTCTTGCTCGGTGCCCAGAGACGTCAGCATTATCACCGGTGTTGCCACGTACCTGGGATCTGCCCGCATGCGCGCGAGCACGCCGAGCCCGTCCATGCCCGGCATTTGAACGTCGAGTATCGCCAAATCGAAATCTCGCTCCGACAAGGCGTCGAGAGCATCCAGGCCATCTGGGTAGTGCTCCACTTCAAACCCCGGCTCGCGACTGAGGCGATATACAAGCAATTTCGAAGTGACGGAGTCGTCTTCCGCCACCAGGACCCGGGTGGTCGAGGGGTTTTCCTCAGGCATGATCTGCATCTTCTATGAGGAAGAGTCGCTCACATAATCATTAATCATGTGATGTGACGCAATAGCACTATGGTCAGTTGGGACGGCTACGGACAAGTGCCATGTAACTTGGCGCAAAATGGATTGCAAAGCCCGCAAACGACTCGTATTTGGCGAACTCCGCCGCAGTCTCTTCCATGACGGCGTCGAGTCGTACAACGCCATGATGCGCGAAGGTTATCTTGGCCGCTGGAACATCAACACGCCGGCTAACTGGCCACCACCACAAAGTACTAGGATCAACTTTCTGTTCCTCAAACGACTCGGCCAGGGTTGCATCGATCGTACTATCTCGTCTTGCCGACTCCGGCACATGAAACACACGCGCCGAGTCACCTGCCGGCGCGAGGATGATGATGGCGTCAGCGGGCATGGTCTCGGGAAGCCCCGGTTTTGGCGCTCCGCGAAACTCGAGCAAGATCTCATCGGGTAGCGCACCCGTCTCGAGTCCTACGAAGACGGACTTACCTTGGGCTGCGGCATACTCGATCTCGCCACTTGCGTGGCGAATAGTGCCATCTCCGCCATAGGCTATTGTGCGGTAGTCCATCACCGACACGTCATCCGCGAGATCGATTAGATGTTCGCTGACCGGCTTTTCCGCGCCCTTGAATTCGACTGTGACCTGCTCGTGAGTGTATTCACCGGGTGCATCGTACCAGAAAGGTATGTCGACACCGTAAACGAGTCCGCCAGCCCGGGCACGTGCCACCGCTGCCGCCGTGAGTCCCAGCAATCCTCGCAGTAACGACTCCCTCCGTGCCCCGTGGAAACCAGGTAGAGTGTACGGCTCGATATCGTGCCGGATACCGTAGAAACGCTCGTTTTCATCTGACTCCTTATTGTATCGGATCACGTTGTCAACGGTATTGAGGACACCTTCGCGGAATCGTGGCCGGGCGTACTCGGCGTCTCCATCCAGGGCGTACACACGGATGCCCCTGTTATGAAAAGCGGCCAGAAGTGGACGGAGCCTGTCACCGTCGAGTGTCAGCTCGCCAGGATCGCCCCTGCGATCGCTCCCGTCGGGCAACTGAAGGAAGACGCGATCAAATCCCTCCCGGTTGAGGAAATCGAGCAGCGCGACTCGGTGGTTCGGATCGTCGAGCAGTTCCACAGTATTCCATATCCAAGTCGCCTTGTGTGGTGGCTGGAACGGCTCCGCCGTTGTCACCGGTTCTGGTAAGGGCGGAAGCGAATCCGGCGTCGATGAGAAGGCGAAGGGACCCAGGTCCACAGTCGTGGCGCCAAGTGACATTACTTCCACCACGAGCATTGCGAGAGTCTCGCGCTGGATTTGGCCAGGCAACAGGCTGAACGGAATCACGACTTGTTGCCAGGCTGTGTCGATACGTGCCGCTGGCAGCCAATCGGCCACCTCTCCGATCGGTAATGCATCTTCCTTGAGTTCCCACTCGGCGTCGGCAATTTTGAGTAAGATGCGCTCATGCCCGTGGTGGCCGCGAACCCAGAAGCTCAGTGTCGAGAACGATCGCGCATCCAGGTAGCGTCGCTCGTCGTACGTCGCTTCTGCGTCGTACAGTTGGATTGAAAGGCCGCAGAAGCCAGATTCCTGGTTGTTGCAAGACAACTCCAACGCTCGCCTGCCGTCGGCCTTTCGTACTACTGTGGCCAAGGCTTCTCGGGGTTGATGAGCGAAAGCGTTGAAGTAGCCGCCGAGATCAGTGCGATTGCTGCGCCCAAAG
>JBDGZZ010000208.1:0-8134 GCA_039588335.1 Gemmatimonadota bacterium
GTAACATACTCGAGGCTGGGACCGCACTCGCTGGCAACACGGTGATATTGATGGGGTCGGTAGTAGCTACCGATTGCCCTACCGTGATCCTGATCGACCCGATAGTGATTGCTCCGGATTGCGTAGTCCTCAACCTGATCTCTCGCCTCAATACGCGAGTCATCGTACTGTCGCCGAGATTGACGTCTTGGAAGTCCGTGCTTCCCTGCACCTCGAATCCCGGGAAAGTGGGATTGAATATGCGAACCGGTTGAGTCGCACTCGCCGCTATGGTGAGCGTCAGAACAATCTCCTGCCCAAATTCCACTTCGGTTCGGTCTACGGCCGCCGAAGCTTGAACTTGCTGCAGCGCAATGGACGCGACGAGTGCGATCGCTACCAGTCTTTCCTCCGGCGCGCTTCGCGAGTACTGCTACGTCTTCTATTCATTTGCTCCCGCGTCCGTCTTTCCTCTTCTGCGATCGAGTTCAGGATCTGCTCTGCCTGGGCTGCACTCAAACCCTGAGGCGCTGGCGGCTGGGGCTCCTCACCGCCCTCATCAGGGTCCGGCTGTTCTGCGCCCGAGCTCCCTTCCGGCGGCAGCAACTGAATCGCCAACTCCAAGTTCCATTTGGCGTCAGCGTCGTCCGGTTTCAGCAGAAGCGCCTCCCTATAGTGGTGCCTGGCCTCCTCGAGATGTTCCGTTTCGTTTCGGGCATCACGCACGGCAAGGCGTAGTTCCAGGAGGCCCAAGTTGTACCGCGCACGGAAGCGTATCTCAGGATCCACCGATCGAACCGCAGCCTCCAGTGCAGCCCGAGCAACGCTCGTGTCAGCTACGGCCAGTGCCGCGGTCCCCAGGTTGAACCAAGTCGTGTCACCGCCGGCACCGGATTGTGCCTGTTCGAAATACACTCGCGCAGCTTCCTCGAAATCTCCTCGGGTCCATGCAGCATCTGCTCGGTTCCTGGGGGCCTGCGCCTCGAGAAGTCCGGGCACTCCCAGACAGATCAACAGAGAAGCGAGAGCTGCAGTGCGTCGAGTGAGGCCATGAAGCAATAGCAGCATGGTGGCTGCCAGTAGCGGAATCCAAGCACAGATACGAGATCTCGAACGGTACCTGCCTGATCTCCAACATCGGATGCCACCAACATCCCCTGGGCAGCATCGGCAACGGCAGAGAGGATGTCGTCCCTTCGCATCGTCTCAACGAGATTGTCGGCGCCATCGCGTTGATAACCCACCAATTCTCCGTCCAAGTTGCGTATTGGGATCTGGACAGGGTCCCGACCTCCCTCGGCAACGAGGATCAAGTGAATGCGGTCCCGCCGCAGGCGTTCGGCTGCCGCCACGATTGCCGCGATCGAGTCATGTGCCTCACCGTCGGAGAACACCACCAACACACGATCAGCTACTTCGTCCTTCGCCAGTAACAGTTCCCGCCCTTGCCCCAGCGCCAAGGCAAGGTCACTTCCACCCGCACTCGCAACATCAGGATCCAGAGCATCCACCAACAGATGTAGCGCGCTTCCATCGACGGTGAGCGGCGACATTATGAAGCTTTGCCCTGCGAACGCGATCAAACCAATTCTGTCACCGTCGAGATCGTGGATGAGCCGGCGCGCCTCACGCTTGGCTCGCTCGAGACGAGATGGCTCACCATCTTCGGCAAGCATCGAACGTGATACATCAACTGCAACGACCAGGCTGAGTCCCTTGGCCTCCGTTTCCACGACTCGGCTACCGAACCTGGGGCCCCCGAGGGACACCATTGCCGCTAGCGCCGCAACACCCAGCAGAATCGGTCCCCACCGTCCGTAACTCTGCGCTTTACTTCCGAGTTCGGCAGACCACTGGTTCGCCCGCCTGATCCGGGCCTGCCGTGCCAGGTAGGCTAGCACCGCAATTAGGAACCCTGCAGCGGGGGCCATGTACAGCAGCAAGGGGAAGTCGAACGCGATCATGGCACGCGTACCACGACGGTCGATGACAATGTTAGCTCGAGCACAACAGCCACCAGCCCCAGCACCAGCAGTGGACGGTACCACTCGTCGAAGTCGGTATACCGCGTGACCGTTACAGGCGTCTTCTCCAATTGATCGATCTGTCGAAATATTCTACTCAGCGCCTCGGCATCTGTCGCGCGGAAGTATCGACCTCCCGTCATGCCAGCCACATCCGTGAGTAGTTGTTCGTCGATTTGGACTGGCAAGGTCTGATATCGCGTTTGGCCCGATGGTGCATGTCCGATCGGCATCCGGGCCTCACCATCCGTGCCGACCCCGATCGTGTACACCTTTATGCCGAGCTTGCCCGCCGCTTCCGCGGCCGTGCGCGGGTCGACCGTTCCACGATTGTTCTCTCCGTCAGTCATCAATACGACAACCTTGCTCACGCCCGGTGCGCGCCGCAACCGATTGGCCGCCGTTGCGATGGCTGTTCCGATTGCCGTACCGTCTTCCAATTCGCCCACTCGGAGCTGGCTTACGGCCTGCGTCAAAACCGCGTAGTCGACAGTAATTGGGATTCGAGTCAACGCTTCTGCCGCAAACAACACGAGTCCGATGCGGTCGAAGTCACGCCCCTGTATGAAAAGAATCGACTGCTCTTTGGCGACATCCAGCCTATTGGACGGCGCGAAATCCTCGGCGAGCATGCTGCTCGATATGTCCACGGCGAGCACGATTGCGATTCCTTCGCTGGTAACTTCCGTGTTTCCCGGACCGACATAGGGTCCGGCAGCAGCGAGCGTCCAACAAACCAACGCCAGCGACCTCAAACCTACAGGGACCTCAGCCAACCACCTGCGTTGTGCGCCAGCTTTGGCTAGTGGTTCAACATCGCTGTAGCGCGTAACCGGTCTTGCGCGGCTTCTGCGCCACCACAACCACAGGGGAATGCAGAGTAGTAACAACAGGACTGCGGGCCTGGCGACTATCAATGTTCCGATTCCCCGGCCGCGCTTCTCCTCAATGACACGGACAGTTCGCCTGCCCGCTGAGCGAGTTGCACGATGTCACTTGGAACTGCGGGGGCAAACCGAGCCCTGTCCAACGATCTCAAAACGCTCTCAATCTCCCGTGTGGGCCAATCCGGCTGGTTTTCCTCGATGACCCCGAGACACTCTTCTGTGCTCAACTGCCGCCCGGCCAGCGGCAACGCCGTTTCGACACTCTCCCGCAGACGATCCGTAACCGCTGAAACCACAGCCCGTAACTCACCAGCCCGGGCCCATTGTACCACGGGCGCTTCCACCCGTTTCCCGGATCCATCCCTCCTCAACGGACGACTCCTAGCTCGCCTTCGACTCACACCCCACAAACCCATCACCAACAGAACCGTCGCCATCGGCAGAACCACCATTGCGGGTTCGGTGCGCGTACGAGCTACCGGGCCCAAGGAGGGCCGAGGTGAGTGCGCATCTTCCTCCTCCGGCAGTACCGACAGGACTGTGATCCACGCTGTATCGCCGTGCACAGTCACCACACCGCCGTCCGAATAGACCAGCTCTATTCCCGGCATTGCGAGACCGTGGTGACCCGGCTCGAACAATGCCACCTCATATTGGACCACCACCGCTCCCTCGGAGTACGCCACGACCGGAACGTTCAGGGGTTCGAGCAGTGCATTCGGCTGCAGGCTTGCGGCCTGGGGCACGACACCAGGCTCGGCCACTACCCGTCGTGTGATAACCACGGTGTCACCCACTGTCACTGCGGCCGGTACCACTGTCCATGTTCCGGCCTGTGTGGCCACCAGGAACAGCGCCAGAAGGCTCATCGTCTCAGGCGCCTCGCTCGCTCCGAAAAGGCACGGTGCAGTGGCTCTGCGTACGGACGGTCGGTCTGCAGTTCGATATGATCGACACCGGCCTGCTTGAGTGCCCGCTTCCTTGCCAGGCGGGATTCTTCCGACCCGATTTGCAGCCCGAGCCTCGTGCTCCTGTTGGAAGTGTCCACCAACATGCGTTTGCCCGACTCGGCGTCCTGGAACTCAATCCATCCTGACTTGGGCAGCTGCGATTCCCTCAGGTCATCCACTGTGATCGCAACCACTTCGTGTTTCACGGCGAGGCTTCCAAGCTGTTCCTCCCACCCGCGTGCTCGGAAGTCTGAGAGGATCACGATGATGGACCTGTGCCGCAATAGACGCGACACGTAGGCCAAGGCAGCCTTGATGTTGGTGCGCTGGTCCTGTGGCTCGAACGCTAGTAGGTCTCGGATGACGCGCAGTACGTGGCTGCGACCCTTTGCCGGCGGCACGACGTGATCGATTCCTCCGGAGAATATGACCGCCCCTACACGATCGTTTTGACGCGCCGCGGCGAGGGCCAGGACAGCAGCCACTTCCACAGCCATTGCGGATTTCGTGAACGGACGACCGAACTCCACCGAGCCCGACCTGTCCACCACGAGCATCAGGGTCAGCTCTCTCTCTTCCTCGAACGTCTTGACATAAGGTGAGCCCATTCGGGCGGAGACATTCCAGTCAATGGCCCGAAAGTCGTCTCCCTGCTGGTAGGCCCGCACCTCTGCAAACTCGATTCCCTGCCCGCGAAAGACAGAGCGGTACTCGCCAGAAAAAAGGGAAGTCACTAGTCGGCGCGCGCGGAGCTCGATTCGCTTGACCTGCTGCAGAACCTCGGCTCCGACAACACGGGCCGGGGAGGTCACGGAACTTCCACCGCCTCCAGGATCTTAGCGATCACTATGTCCGGAGTGACGTCTTCAGCCTCAGCCTCGAAGGTTAGCAGAACCCTGTGCCGTAACACGTCGGGAGCCATGGCTTTGATGTCTTCCGGCACCACATAGGCGCGACCCCGGATGAAGGCGTGGGCGCGGGCTGCCTGTGCCAGATAGATGGATGCACGGGGGCTGGCACCGTACGCAATCAGAGGGCGGACGTCATGTAGGCCAACCGACTGCGGTTCACGAGTGACCCGAACGACGTCCACCACGTAGTCCACCAACTTCTGATCCATGTACAGCTCGGCAATAGTCTGCCTCAAGCGGAGTATCTCACTCGGTTCTGCCACCTTCTGGAGTGCGATTGGGCGACCACTCGCCATTCGCCATAGGATCTCCTTTTCCTCGTCGCGGCTCGGATAGTCGACGCGGATCTTCAACATGAAGCGGTCGAGCTGAGCTTCGGGGAGTTGGTAGGTACCTTCTTGCTCGATCGGGTTCTGGGTCGCAAGCACGAGGAACGGATCGTCCAGTTTGTGTGTCTCACCCCCGATGGTCACTTGAGTTTCCTGCATCGCTTCCAACAACGCGGCCTGCACCTTGGCCGGGGCGCGGTTGATTTCGTCTGCCAGGATGATGTTTGCGAAGAGCGGCCCACGCTTCGCATGAAACTCACCGGTCCGCTGATCGAACACCATTGTACCGATGATATCGGCCGGCAGTAGGTCAGGTGTGAACTGAATACGCTGGTACGAAGTCTTGATGACTTCAGCCAGAGAGCGCACTGCGAGCGTCTTCGCAAGCCCCGGTACGCCTTCGAGTAGGATGTGCCCACCCGTCAACAGGCCGACCAACATCCTCTCGATCATCGCCTCTTGACCCACAACCCTCTTGCCGACTTCCTCTGTAATGGCCGCCGTGAGGCTCGCGTCTACCGCTGGCATCGTCCGTGACGTCATCGATTCTCCCTCCGCGGGATTGTCTCGCAACACCACCTGCTAGTCGGGCCGAATGTCAACATCACCCCCGATGGTTGATCGGTTATTACGAACGGGATCAGCGCTTGATCCGTTCGCCTCCATCCTCATAACGAAACACCCAGGCCGCAAATCGAGAAGGTGTTATTTCATCCTGTGGTTCAATCGCGCCCCAGTCCGCATCACTGCCAGTGCTACCCCCACCCCAGCCGTACAGCTCAACCATCCGATTGGCCCTATTGATCCAGACAGTACAGTTCTCCGGCCGCAGATCTACCCATCCACGTCCCACTATCCTGTCGAGATCGTCTCCCGTCTCATATGTTACAACGACCTTCTGTCCACGATAGAGTTGCCGGCCCGGCAAGAGAATGGGAAGGCCTATCGAGATGATGTTGGTCCTCAGGTCGTCATCATCCGCGACCAGCCGCACCGCTTCGCCGGATAGGTCGCTCGAGTCACTCTCGGCAAGTTCCTTCACCGACGGACGTAGCTTCGAGAGTATGAACGACTCATACAAAATCTTGGAGAGGCGGGGCGGCCCCAGCATCTCGAATGCTACCGCGCGCACTTTATGTTCCCGTTCCAACTCCTTCATTCGGTCTACTGCCGCAGCTCGCAACATTCCGGCGCGGTATGTCGGGCCCGCAGTAGCCGCATCCAGTGCCGCCACAATGTCTTTGCCAGTCGGACGGCCCTGTAGTTCCATGATCACGTATTCGGCGACTTCTTCCGGAGTGATGAACTCCATCTGTCCTAGTGCCGTAACGGTCTCGAACTCGTCGCGCGAGAAGAGTCCGTTCTCACCCGTGTTCACATACACAGCCTCCAGGATACCACCTTTCGTCGACCACCCCCCGGCATCGAGACTGAACGCTTCGTCCAAAGAAATCGATGACGGACAGTCGTACCGCTCTATCACTTGCGTCTGCCGCCTTACCGGTCCAAACGCTATATCTCGCCACGCTATGGCCGTTGTCGGTTTCACTTCTACCGTGGCTGGAGCGTCCGGCGTGCGCCCGACCAAAAACAGGAGGAGAGAATGAGCGCCTGCGACCGCCGACTTACTCAAGAGGGTTCTTGATGGCCGCTCTTCAGAGTGCGTGTAGGGAATGTTGAGTCCCATCCCACCGGTCCCGCTCGTTCCCACTTTCACATAGGCCTCGGCTCCCGCCACGCGCAGCGACTCAACCATGATCTGAATGTGCCGGATCAACTGTGGCATGGTGAGGGTCAATACATGTTCCTCAACTTGCCTAGCAGTGATCTCACCATGACGTGCAGAATCCAACAAACCGCGAGCGGAGTGGAAGATGTCCTGGTATGCGTAAGCAGTCGCTGTGTTGATGCAGTCCACCACCGCATCCGGCTTGTATCGTTGGAACATCTGGTACAGAAAGCTGCGCTGCAGAACATCGATTGTCATATCATCCAGCAAGTCACCGATGACGAGGTTGCGCAGACGCTCGTTTTCGAGCATGGATTCACGATCCACCCGAGCTGCATCGGCTGGCAAGAAGATGTTGCCCCACGCAGTCTCCACCTTGGTGCCACCCAGGTCGGTACCCAAGCTCTCTGCTGCCTCCCGAACCTCGTTTTCGTAGAGCGCCACCAAGACGATTCGGGCAGGTCTAAACGACAACAGCCGGCGGGCTACTGCCCGACCGACCAGTCCACTCCCTCCGAGAATCAGTACAGTCTTGTCTTTGAGTTCCATCGGAAACCTGTCTTTCAGGCGGCGCGCACGCCGCTCACCGCTGCCAATTCACGTTTCGAAAGATACCGCCACTTTCCCACGCCAAGCCGGCCGAGGTTTACGGGCCCATGGCTCACTCGCTCGAGTCGTTCCACGCTGAGACCGAGTTTCGCACACATCCGGCGGACAATGCGATACCGACCCTCCGCCAAAACTAGCTCAAGTTGGCTCACACCGCCTTCCAACGCTGTCACCTGAAACCGAACCAGCCGTACGTCCCTACCCTCAACGGCGACTGGCTCACCCAGCAACCGTCTTACCTCGCCGGCGGGTTTGCCTTTGACTCGCGCCCTATACGTCCGCTCTACACCGTATCGTGGATGGGTCAGTTTGTTGGCGTTTTCGCCGTCAGTGGTGAGTAACAACAGCCCCGACGTCATCAGGTCCAACCGCCCTACGTAGGTGAGGCCTGGAATCGATGGGACGAGCTCGAAGACAGTCTGGCGTCCCTCAGTGTCCTTCTTGCTAACGACGTACCCGACGGGTTTGTGAAGGGCAATCCAGACCCGCTCGCTCGGCCCTATTCGACGACGGCCGACCATGATGACATCCTCATTCGGATCTACGGTCGCGCCTAACTGCGCCACGCGACCGTTCACCTTCACCTTCCCTTCCCGGATCAGTTCTTCAGCCCCTCGGCGAGATGCCACCCCTGCCCGGGCCAAGGCCCTCTGGAGCCGCATCTCCGTCACTCAAACGGTTCGCCGGGTTCTCGAGGTGACCGCAACGCCACAGAT
>JBDGZZ010000209.1:0-8008 GCA_039588335.1 Gemmatimonadota bacterium
CTTCGTACAAATTAAACGGAGGGTTTAGCTGGCCATGACAGGTTTAGGGCTAGGCCCAACCGATTCAGGACGAGACCCAAAACGCAAGTACAGAGCGGGTATCACGAATAAGTTGAGCAAAGTCGATGTGACCAGACCACCCAGAATGACAATGGCCATCGGGCGCTCTATCTCGTGACCGGCAATGTCGCCGGCAATCACCAAGGGCAAGAGGGCCAGCGCCGTTGTGAGCGCAGTCATCAGGATCGGCGCCAGCCGTTCCCGTGCCCCGCGCAGGACAAGCCGAGGGCCAAAGGTTTCGCCTTCATGTTCCTCGAGATGTTGATAGTGATTGAGCAGCATAATGCCGTTGCGTGCCGCAATACCCAACACCGTGAGGAAGCCAACAAGCGAACCGAGCGAGATTATGCCGCCACCGACATACACCGCCAGCAGGCCGCCCACCAGGGCCGCCGGCAAGGCCAAGAAGGAGAGGGACGCCAGACGCCAGCTGTCGAGGGCGGCCTGCAGCAGGAGGTAAATCCCGATCACAGCCGAGATCGCTAAGACGAGAATACGCCGCTGGGCAGCCTGCCGCTCAGCGTACTCGCCAAGTATCTCTGGGTAGACTTCAAGTGGAAACTCGACTTGCCGCAGGCCAGCTTGAATGTCGCCCGCAACGGAGCCGAGATCACGGCCACTCACGTTGGCTGTAACGTCTATGTAACGAAAGACACCATCATGGTTTATGCGGGTGTAACCCGGGGCGACGCGGACGTCAGCCACATCCTCCATCCGCACGTGCCCGCCGTCGGGTTTGTTGACCAGCATCTCGCGCAGACCGGTCAGACTGTGGCGTGTTTCGGGCCCGCTCCACACCTTCACCCCAAACACCTTCTGTTCATTGTAAAGACTACCGACTTCAAGGCCGGCCACCAGGGCAGCAGCCGCCCGACGGACATCGCCGGGGATGAGCCCATAGTGTCCGGCTTTGACCATGCCGTCGATCTGCGAAAGAACCTGCCCCACCTCCGCCGCCGAGCTGTTGAGGGTGCCCAACTGGGGGCCATAGACGCGCACGACGATGGCCTGGTCGGCGCCCGTCAGTACCTGCCGGATTCTCTCTTGGAGATAGGTCTGCACATTGCGTCCGAGCACGGGGTAGCTATTAACTGTGTCCCGAACGGCGGCCACCGTTGCGTCATAGTCGACCGTCGGATCGACGCTGACCCACAGTTGGCCGGATTCGACCCCAACAATCTGATCTCCCCTCTCGGCGCGGCCCAAATGGGCACTGACGTTGCGGACCCCGGGAATAGCCTGCAGATCTTGACTGGCCCGCTGCGTGACGCGCCGCATCTCCGGCAGAGACGTGCCGCGTAGCCCTTCCCATTCGACCAGCAAGTCCGTCTCCCGGAACGCAGGTAGCAGGGATTGACCGAGAAATGGCCACACCGCCAGACCGGCCAGCACGATGACACCGCCAATGAAGTAGGTCAGGACCGGGGTGCGGATGGTCCGGGTAAGAAGCCACTCGTAGCCAGCCTGTAGCCACCGGACATGGGCCGGCTCCGGGCGCTCGAGCGAGGCCCTGGGCAAGAGCATCAGACCCAACGCCGGGGTGATGGTCAGGGCGATCACCATGGATGCCAGCAGCGCCAGCGCATAGGCCAGGGCCAGCGGCTGAAAGAATGAGCCGGCCAGGCCGCCCATGAACATAACCGGCAACACCGCCACCACGATGATCAGCGTGGCAAAGACGATCGCGCCCCGTATCTCGATCGAGGCCTCCAGAATAATGGCCGCCGTCGACTTGTCACTCCCCTGTTGGCGATGCTGACGTAGACGCCGCATGATGTTTTCGATGTCGATGATCGCGTCGTCGACGACCGCCCCGAGGGCGATCACCAACCCGGCCAACACCATCGTATCGATGGTCACCTCATTGAGGTAGAGCACCATCACCGCGGCCATCAGAGACAAGGGGATGGCCACGACGCTGATCAACGCGGCCCGCCACTCGAAAAGAAAGGCGCCGAGCACCAGAATCACGAGCACAGCACCGATGAGCATGGCCCGGGTGAGATTATTAAGCGCCATCTCGATGAAGGTCGCCGTCCGAAATACTTGCGAGTCGATCTGCACACCGGGCAGACCGAGCCCTAAGGCAGCCAGCGCTTCGTCCACCTGCCGGGTCACTTCCAGCGTGTTGGCCCAGGGAAACTTATCGACGACGAGCATGAGGCCAGGACCGTCGTTCATGACGGCCTCCCCAATGAGCGGTGGATGATCTTCCACCACCTGGCCCAAATCTCCCAGGGTCAACGGTGTGCCATCAACACTCACTTGGGCCAGATCCTCGGGTGCTGAGACGGGTAAGACATGCCGGATCCCGAGCCTTTGTTGGGGGGTATCGATCCAGCCACCGGTACCGGTCGTCGAGGCGGGTAAGAAGGTTAATTGCGAAAACCACAATGAGTTCCCGGTGGACTGGACGACTTGGTCCAGCGAAATACCGTTGGCTCGCAACAGTTCCGGATCGACTTGCACCTGCAGTTCCTGTGCTCGCTGGCCCCAGATGGACACATTGGCCACGCCGGGCACAGCCATTAAACGGGGCCTAATCTTCCAATTGGCAAGCACCGACAATTCGACCAGAGACAACTCCTGCGAGGCAAGCCCGATCTTCATGGCTTGACGTGTCGCCGACAGAGGGGGGAGCATTTGAGGCTGTTTTGACACCTTTGGCAACCCAATCGCCGATGTCAGGCGCTCTTGCACAAACTGCCGGGCGCGCATGATATCCGTCCCGGGCTCGAAGATGAGCTCGACCGACACCAGTCCCGGAACCGTCTCGGAACGAATTGATTGAAGGAAGGCCACCCCGGTGAGCGCTTCCTCCAGAGGAAGGGTGATCAACTCTTCCGTTTCGAGGGTGGAAAGTCCGAAGGCTTCAACCTGAATCTCCACCATTGGCGGCGCAAACTCGGGAAAGACATCCACCGGCATGTCTTGAAGTCGGATGATGCCAAAGAGCATCATCGCCGCACCGAGAGCAATCACTAGAAACCGAAACCGTAAACTTGATCCAATAATCCAACGCATCATTTCTGCAGACCTCCTTCGTACTTATTTATGTCCTCCACCACCCACCCCGGACTCGGCGCCGAACAACTCGGCCACGCCCACCGTCACAACCTCCGTGTCAACAGGTGGACCCTCCAACAGAATCGCCAGGTCACCTTCTATGTAGTCGACCGTGATCGGCTGGCGAATGTAGACCAGGGGTTCGGGGTTAGTGTATGTCCAGGTTTCGCCGTGCAGGTCGTATATCACCGAGGCGTAGGGGATGATCTTTTTCATCCCGCCACCCAGGAGCGTAAGCTCAACAAACACCACTTGCCCTGGAACCAGACCGTGCTCTGCACCGTCTACCATATAGTACAGGACCCCAACTGCTGCTTCGGCGTCAACACCCGCCGGTGCCTCGGCTGGTTGGGCTGTCACGCCGGCCGCCTCGGCGTCGCCGGGAAGCGGCAGGACAAGCACGGACTGGCCCGGGTCCACTTGGTTCAGGACACTTTCAGTCAGAGACACCCGAACCCAAGTTTTCGTCAGGCTGCCGGACACCGCTGCCCCGGTCGCGGCCAACTCTGCCGTTATGTCCACGACCTCACCCCCAACCCGCCGTATCCGCACGACCTCCTCCTCAATAACTGAGGTCGTCTGCAGGCCAAGCCGTTCGGTTGCCCTAGCGGTCAACATCACGCGACTGAGGTCCTCCTGCCCAGCAATAGGCTCGACGTGGACGGGTTGTTCTGCAGCGTCTGCTAGCGACTCTGCACACGCCGAAATTAGTAGACCGGCAATGATCAGTATTACACTTATCCATCGATTACTGTGCTGCATCTGTATTCCTCCTAATGTGTTTAGTCTTCACCTTCCGGGAAGCTGTCAGCTTCCCGGAAGGTGAAGACAGGGAAGTTATTTCTAGACGACTATTTAGCTCCTTCGTATTTATTATTTAGGTCAACCTGAGGCCCTGATTGCTTAACATTATCCATATTGCGAGCTAGCTCAATATCAAAGGTTCGGGGCTAGACCCAAAACGTAAGTATAGGGTGGGTATCACGAATAAGTTGATCACAGTCGACGTGACGAGACCACCCAGAATGATGATGGCCATTGGGAAGGCGATCTCGTGACCGGCAATGTCCCCAAAGAACACAAAGGGCACGAGAGCCAGTGCGGTTGCCAGCACAGTCATCAAGATCGGCCCGAGCCGTTCGCGTGCCCCACGTAGGACATGCTCCGGACCAAAGGTTTCGCCTTCATGCTCCTCCAGATGCTGGTAGTGATTGATCAGCAGAATACCGCTGCGCGCGGCAATAGCCAACACGGCCAGGAGTCCGGCGAGCGCTCCTAGCGAGATGACGCCGCCACTGCCAAGCGCCGCCAGCAGGCCGCCCACCAAACCCACGAGCAAAGCTACAAGGAATAGAAAGGCCAGGCGCCAGCTCCCGAAGGCCGCCTGCAGCAGGAGGTAAATCCCGATCACGGCCACAATCACAGCGCCTAGTACGCGGTTCTGGGCCGCCTGTTGCTCGGCGAAGCCGCCGAGCAGCTCCGGATGGTACTCAAGTGGGAAGTCGATCTGCTGGAGGCGACTTTCGACCTCGGCTACGACGGAGTCGAGATCACGGCCCCTCACGTTGAAACCTAGATCAATGCGACGCGAGTTGGCTTCACGGTTGATGGCGTTCAGTGTCGACGCGACGCGCAAATCGGCCACATCCCCCAACCGCACGTGACCGCCCCCGGGCACGTCGATCAGCATCTTATGAAGACTGGTCAGACTGTGGCGGGTTTCGGGCCCGCTCCAGACCACCACATCGAACACCTTCTGTTGCTCGAAAAGAATACCGACTTCAAGACCGGCCACCATTGCGCCCGCCGCCCGACGTACATCGCCGGGAATAAGCCCATACTGTTTGGCCCTGGCCAGGTCTACCTTAATTTCCACATTTGGCTCACTAACCTGGGGCTCCAAGGTCAAATCGACGATACCGTCGATCCCGGCCAGCGCCTGCCTCACCTCCTCCCCCGTGCTGCGGAGGACGTCCAACTCGGGGCCATAGATGCGCACGACGACGGCTTGATTTGCTCCTGTCAGCACTTGTTGGGTCCTCTCTTCCAGATAGGTCTGCACACTGCGCACGAGCCCGGGGTAGCCGTCAACTGTCTCCTGAATGGCGGTTATCGTCGCGTCATAGTCGGCCTTAGGATCGACACTGACCCAAAGCTCGGCAGAGTTGATCCCGACCACTTCATCCCCCAGCACGGCGCGCCCCACATGGGCATTGACGTTGCGGACCCCGGGAATGGTCTGCAGTTCGCGACTGGCCTTGGCCGTGAGCCGGGTCATTTCCGGATGGGACGTGCCGGGCGTACCCTCCCACTTGATCACCAGATCCGGCTCTTGGAACGAAGGCAGCAGTGACTGTCCCAGCAATGGCAGCACCGCGATGCCGGCCACCGCGAGGACACCGACAATTGAGTATGCTGTGACCGGTGTGCGGATAGCTCGCCCCAGAAGCCGGGCGTAGCCGCCCTGGAGCCACCGTACCAGCGGGGACTGGCGGCGATCGCGTGGTGCATTGGATAAGAGTATCATGCTCAGCGCCGGCGTGACGGTCAGGGCGACCACCATAGATGCGATTAGCGCCAGCACATAGGAGAGGGCAAGTGGCCGGAAAAACGCGCCGGTTAGGCCGCCTATGAAAAAGACCGGCAACACGGCCAGGACAGCGACCAACGTCGCAAATATAATGGCGCCCCGCATCTCGCTCGAAGCCTCCAGAATAATGGCCACAATCGACTTGTCACCCGGAATGTATTCCGCCCTCTCTTGGCGAGGCTGACGTAGACGCCGCTTGATGTTTTCTATGTCGACGACAGCGTCGTCGACGACGGCGCCGAGGGCTATCACGAACCCGGCCAAGACCATGGCATTGAATGTCTCCCCCCGCCCGTAGAGTACGAGCCCGGCGACCAGCAGAGACAACGGGATCGCCACGATGCTGACCAATGCCGTACGCCAATCGAAGAGAAAAAGAGCCAGAACCACAACCACGAGCAGGGCACCGATGAGCAGGGTCCGGCTGAGATTGGCGATCGCCGTCTCAATGAAGGTCGCCGTCCGAAAAACTTGGGAGTCAATCTCCACACCGGGCAGACCGAGCCGTAAGGCGGCGAGCGTTGCGTCTAACTGTCGCGTCACCTCCAGGGTGTTGGCCCCGGGAAACTTTTCAACCACAAGTATAAGACCGGTATCGCCTTTCAAGACGGCGTCCCCAATGAGTGGCGGATGGTTTTCCACCACCTGGCCCAGGTCACCCAGTTGCAGCGATGTGCCATCGACGCTCACTTGGGCCAACTCCGCCGGCGCTGAGACGGGTAAGACGTGCCGGACCCCGAGCCTTTGCTGGGGGGTATCGATCCAGCCACCGGAACCGGGATACGACGCGTTTAAGAAATTTAAAGGCGAAAACCACAGTGAGTTCCCGGTAGAGCGGATGACCTGGTCGAGCGTAACGCCCTGCGTTTGCAACCGTTCCGGATCGACTTGGACCTGCAGCTGCCGCCGCCGCTGGCCCCAGATGGACACGTTGGCCACGCCGGGTATGCCCATCAGGCGGGGCTGGATGTTCCAACGGGCGAGCACCGACAGCTCGACCGGGGACAACTCCTGTGAGGATAGCCCGATCATCATGACCCGGCTTGTCGCCGACAGGGGTTGGAGCATTACCGGCCCTTTTGTCACGTTTGGCAATGAAAAAAACGTCAATCCAAGGCGCTCTCGCACCACCTGCCGGGCATGCATAAGGTCGGTCCCAGGCTCGAAGACGAGGGTGATTGACGACAGGCCGGAAACCGACCTGGAGCGAATTGTTTGCAGCCATGGTATACCGCTGAGCAACTCCTCCAGGGGAACAGTGAGCAAACTTTCCACCTCGTCGGCGGCAAGTCCGAGGGCTTCGGTCTGAACTTCCACAAGCGGCGGCGCATACTCCGGCAAGACATCCACCGGCATGCTTCGAAGCTGGAAGATGCCCGCGATTATCAATGCGGCGGCGATAATAACCACCAGGAATCGAAGCTGCAGGCTCGATTCAACGATCGAACGTATCATTATTGGTGACCTCCTCGTGTAGTTATTTTCATTGTTTAACTTCGAACTCAATATTGAAGAACTTTCGGGATAAGTGACTACTTTTACAATGTTAAATGATTATGTCAAGTAAAACCGATAAATATCATCCCAATAAGCCGCATAAATCCGCATACCGCTCCGAATTCCTGCCCGGAGTCTTTAATTACGTCAGGTAGATCACGAAATTCACTGAAGCAAGTCAGATCTGTGCCTGACCTCTGGCAACAGACTATAACTCAAGCTGGTAGCTAAATATTTAGTTGTTACTGCGTATAGACCCAAGTAAAAGATAAATATAGAGAGGTTGAAAAATCGTTACTGTTGATTTTATTAGACCACGGTTCTGCGTTTTCAAACGCTAGTCCTTTGGTCACAAGTTAAGGTGGGAAGCGGAAGATCAAATCCGGGAAGAGGTTTGAGTTTTCCAAAATAGGGTGAAAGGGGTAGATGAAAGACTGAAATAAATTCAGTTCCAGAATACGTTACTTTAAGATGGTATTATGGCAAAGTCTCTTAGTAATGTTAAAGTCTAACACAATACCCTATGAATGTCAAACGATTTTACCACAGAATCTCTAAATTTTCTCTAAATTTTCTCTAAATTTTCTCTAAATTTAGAGATTCTGTCTATCGACAACTCAGCGCCTATATTGGGCATTGTTACGTCAAGTGGATGGAGACCAGTACACGGGGTAGATTAGATGAAGAAATCCTTCATCTTCGCTTCATGACCACTTCATTTTAGTATGATATATTGGTAGCATCTCACTAAGCCGGGGTAGGAACCCGGCCTTGCCATCCGCCTGCGCGGATGAG
>JBDGZZ010000210.1:0-7070 GCA_039588335.1 Gemmatimonadota bacterium
ATCATCGGGGGTGCCATTGTCCCTCTGATCGTCGGTGGCCTCGGAGATATCTTTGGCTTGCGCAACGGAATGCTGTTCCTCTATTTGACCATGGGCTACATCCTGAGCATCGGTTTCTGGGCCAAGCCGCTGATCAAGAACGTGACGATCCAAATGCGAAAGAAGGAAGCCGTTTGGAGTGTGGACGAATAGAGCCGTGTTAAGAAACATCATTGGAGTCGATCTAGGAGGAACCAACGCCCGCGCCGGCCTGGTGCGTGATCAGCAGATTGGCGAGGTGTCAACAGTACAGATCAATTCAGACGGGTCGGTCGAAGAAGTCGTGGATCAGCTGTGCGGCCTCATCGACCGAACCAAGCCGCGGGATGTTGATGGAATTGGGATTGGCGTTCCCAGTGTGGTCGATCTACAGAAGGGTATCGTGTACGACGTGCAGAACATCCCTTCCTGGAAGGAAGTACCAATCAAATCCATACTGGAGGAGCGGTACTCAATTCCCGTCCTGGTCAACAATGATGCCAACTGTTTTGCGTTGGGTGAAAAGCACTTTGGCAAAGGTGTAGGACATCAATCAATGATTGGACTCATTCTGGGAACGGGCTTTGCCGGAGGCATCATCGTCGATGGGAAGTTATATCCCGGAATGACCTGTGGGGCGGGCGAGTTCGGCATGATTCCGTATCTGGACAGCATTTACGAGCATTATTGTGCCGGACAGTTCTTCACTCGTAACGTAGGGCAAACAGGAGCAGAAGTTTTTCACAGGGCGGCGGACGGTGACCGGGAGGCTGTGGAGATATTCACTCAGTTCGGTCATCACCTGGGTCAGGGCATCAAGATGATACTCTATGCGTACGACCCGGAGATGATCATTCTGGGTGGATCCGTTCGCAAGGCGTTTCGGTTTTTCGAGGATGCGATGTGGGAGTCGATCGGCTCCTTTGCCTTTTCGCCTGCCATCAAATCGTTGAAGATCGAAGTCTCAGAACTCGAGCACGCCGCACTATTGGGTGCCGCGGCGCTTCATTACGATGCTGAGTTGGCCGTGAGTTGAGTCGGGGCTAGATCTTAGAATCTCGCGTCTCCCTGCCCATACACCCGCCTACATTTGAGCAGAATCTCGCGCCGAGTCCTCCTTGAGTCACTGATGATTTCGTAGAACTCATCGAAGTACTCGATCGTGTGGTCCAGTCGGCTCTCCTCCAAGCCTTCCTGCCCGCGCCAAAGCTCGTAGATCGCTTCCCTCTGGTCGTTGAAGAGGCTGAAAACACCCACGAACTCCTCGGGCGGCCGGCAGATCCCCCAGTACCGCCGGTCCCGTACATGATGAACCCCAACTTGTGGATCCGGTATCGCATACGGCGCGGAGATCACGCCGGACCAGTCGAAGTCGTAGGGCACCGGAATCACGGGGCCCGCCATCGTCCCGATGAGCTTGGCATTGTGACAGCAGGGCCCGCCGTCCGAGGCCTGTGTCGAACTCCAATCCGTATTGCCGATCAGGAATTGAAAGACCTCGAACATGAGGAGACTAGAAGGTTCCTGCTGATCAGGAGGAACGTGAGGGACCTCCAGCACTTCCCAGCCGTGTCGCGCGGCCAGCATGTCGAACGGCTCGAGGATGAACATGTACTTGGTCAGCGAGTCACGTTTTCCGTCGGTATCGATATAGGTCGCGCGAGCGAGCCGCACGCGGACACTCCTGTCCGTCAGCTGATTGAACGTGCGATAGATCAGATACTCCTCTAGCGTGAACTGCTCGTATTCGGGCTTATTGTCCTGGCAGTGGGCCACGATGGAGACCCGGTTCTGGCCGGCAAACACCGTGTTCTCAACCTGCCGGCGGCGGAAATTGATGTGGAGATTGGGGAAGCCACAGGTTCTCTTACGCAACCGAAAAAAGCCGCGGGTCCTGGCCCGCATGTCCAGAACCACCGAATCCCCTCCGTCGTCGACGTACGAAAGCGTCCCGGGTTGGTACTCACTGTCCTGGTCCCGGTCCTTGAATATCGTCGTGAGCGGGGCCTCGATCCTCAACTCTAGTACGTCGTGTGACGCGAACAGCGGGGCCGCTTGCGCGATTCGCCGGAGCGAATCAGCCGAGACATCATCCTGCGCCTCGAGCCCAGATGCGGCCAACAGCGCGCCCGCCATTACGGTACTCAAGCGCTTCATGTTTCCTCCTCGGCACATCAGCGAGTTCAGCCGGTATCGGCTCAACTAGTGGCTGCAGCCGTTACCCGGTCGAGCACGCGAGCGTTCAGTAGTCCTTCATTCGATTGCAGCAACGGTGATGTTCCGCTCAGGATCGCCGTGCAGAGGTCTTCGATCTCCATCCGGAATGTGTTCACCGGCTCGAATTCAATTACATCGTCCGTCTCGCCAACTCGGACTGTGAGACGCGGCCGACGCATCCACGTGACGAACGGCTCGCTGAGATCGATCACACCGTCAGTTCCGATGAGCACTGCCCGCTGATAGAGACCGCCTTCAAACCCGCATGAGAGAGCGGCATGTTTGCCGGAGTCGTATTCCAGGACTGCATGGAAGGCCATATCAACCCCATACACGTCGTGGATCTTTGCCCACGCACGCACGTCTCCAGGAGAATCTCCCAGCAGCAGCCTGGCGAAGTTCACGCAGTAGCAACCAACATCGAGCAGGGCTCCCCCACCCCATTCCGGATGCATTCGAACGTCGTCCATTTGCGTCAGGTGAACACTGAATGAGGCCTCCACCCCCGTCAGCTCGCCGATTAAGCCTTTCTTTAGCAGCTCCTGCGCCTTTCCGATCTGGGGGTGGTGTCGATACATGAACGCTTCCACCAGGTGGCCCTCTGTCGCGTCGGCAGCCGCTACCATCTCTTCGCACTCTGCGGCCGTGCAGCCAAGAGGCTTCTCACAGAGGACGTGCTTCCCGCACCTGAGAGCCTCGATCACCAACTCCTTGTGAAGTCCGTTATGCGTGCCGATGTAAACCGCGTCAACATCCGGATCTCTGAGAAGCGTCGAGTAGGAGTCGTAGGCCCGTTGCGGATTGAGGGCCTCCGCCCGGCGTATGTCCCTGCTGGCTGCCGCCTGGAGCACCGCATGCTCCGTGCTCAGCAGTGCCGGCGCGAACTGCTCTCGGGTTATTCGGCCCACTCCGACGATGCCGAATCGTACTTGGCTTGAATTCATGAGGCGGCCTCAGACTCCGTTCACGACACTGGGCGGCGTCAATCTAACGCGAGCGGGCATCTTTCCCTTCAAGCGCGAGCAACAAGTGCACACACGAAGACGAGACACATCACTCACCGAACTCGAGCGAGCCACTCCTCGAAATCGTTGTGTTCCTCCACAAAAGAACTTCCAAAGACGTACGTGACTAGACCGAGCATCATGGAGCGCCGGTTCACGCGGCCAGAACGAGGGCTCCGGGCAGCAACCCTCCGCTTTGCACTGCCTCACGGATCGGTCGCGTCAGGTATCGCGCAGGTACTCGTGCACGTACATCACCGCCATCGACCCTTCCCCGACGGCCGATGCCACGCGCTTGATCGAGCCGGCCCGAACATCGCCGGCCACGAAAACGCCGGGCACGCTCGTTTCCAGCATGCCGGGGGTGCGCAGCGCCAGGGCATTCTTCGAGATCCTCCAGCTCACCCGCCCCGACGGGCGTCGCATCGCGACCGTCGCACGGCGGTGTGGTCCGGACCCACGGGCGGTGGTTGGAGCCGGCACGATCGCGTCTGCACCGGACAACACGAACCCGTTCTCATCCCGGGCGATGACCTCACCGAGCCAATCAGTGCGCGGCTCCGCCCCGATGAAGATGAAGAGCGCGGCGGCTTCCACAGTCTCCGATCGCTGCCCCCCCTCACGGGCCACCACGAGCTGCGTGAGACGGTCGTTCCCAATGGCCTGCTGAACCTCGCTCTTTGTCCAGACTCTAATGTTCGCGGTTCCCTGTATCTGGTCGATGAGATACTGCGACGTGCTCTCCGCCAGCGACGGACCACGCACAAGCATCGTGACGGTTTTCGCAAACCGCGCAAAATACATTGCGGCCTGGCCGGCCGAGTTGGCTCCGCCAACAACGTAGATCTCCTGGTCTCGTATGGATTCACCTTCGCCCAGGGCTGCCCCATAATAGACTCCCGCACCGGTCAAAGCTGAAATGCCGCCGGCCTGCATCTTCCGATAGGACACACCGGTTGCGATGAGCACTGCTCGGCTGTTCAAGGTCGTTCCGTCTTCCAGACTGATCACGCTGGTCGGCCCGTCGACATCCAACCCCACGACCCGCCGGGTGGTCAGGATCTCCACGCCAAAGCGCCGCGCCTGTGATACGGCGCGCCGTGCCAGCTCACCCCCAGATATGCCGGTAGGGAACCCCAGGTAGTTCTCGATACGCGAGCTCGTTCCCGCCTGCCCACCGGGCGCCTCCTGCTCCACTACGAGCGTACGAAGCCCCTCGGACGCCCCGTAGACGGCCGCCGCGAGACCGGCCGGTCCCGCCCCGACCACGAGCAAATCGTAGAGCGGCTGATCCGCGACGGTCTGGATGCCGATCCGGTCCGCGATCGCACGGTTCGTCGGATTGGCCAGGTGCTTCCCGTCGGTGAAGAACAGCATTGGCAACTCCGGCTCCTGATCCTGCACCATGTCCAGCAGATCACTTGCCTCAGCGTTCGACTCGATGTCCATCCACAAATAGGGGACGTTGTTTCTCGCCAGGAAGTCCTTTACGCGATGTGAGTCCGGCGTCCACGGGTGGCCGACCACCCTGATTCCGTCGAAGCCGGGCTGGTGGACCGTCTGCCAATCATCGAGCAGGTCCGTAAGCACGGGATAGAGCTTCTCCTCGGGTGGATCCCACGGTTTGAGGAGGTAGTGGTCCAGCTGCACCTGGTTGATGGCCTCGATGGCAGCTTCGGTGTCGGCGTAGGCCGTGAGCAGTACTCGCCGGGCGTCGGGGTAAATGGAGCTCGCCCGCTCCAGGAACTCGAGCCCGGACATGTTCGGCATACGTTGATCCACCAGAAACAGTGCCGGCACCTGGCCGCGGCGCTTCCATTCGGCGAGCAGTTCGAGGGCCGCACGGCCCGACTCGGCCCGGGCGATGCGGTACTCCGTTCCATACTTGGTTCGCAGATCCCGCTCTACTGCGCGCAGCACGTGGGGGTCGTCATCAAGCGTCAGGATGATGGGCTTCGACACGTATGATCCCGCTTGAGGTTGTTGGCGACACTTGGATGAGGCGCAAAGAGAATCACGGCCAGCTCACTCCCCGTTTCCGTCTCCGGTTATCGGCCCGACCTCTGTAGGTGCAGTGTTCTCCGCCGCGAGGGTCACACGAAACTCGGTCCGACCCGAGCGGGACTCGACAGCTATGTCACCATGGTAGCGGCGCAACAGTCGGCGGGTGATGTCCAGGCCGAGGCCCGTACCCTGGCCGGGCGGCTTGGTGGTGAAGAAAAGGTCGAAGATGTGGGGCAGAACGTCTGGGGAAATCCCGGCTCCATCGTCGACCACGCGGACCACGACCCGGTTCAGTTCATGCCGGGCGCTGATGGCGATGCGTCCTGATTCGGGAATTGCGTCGAGCGCGTTGTCGATCAGGTTCAACCACACCTGGTTTAGCTCGCTACCGGTCGCGTACACGCTTGGGAGATCCGCTGCGACATCGAGAGTGATGGTGGCACCCGTCGATTTCGCCTTTGCAGCCAGCATCCTGAGGGTGTCGCGCAGTCCGGCCTCTACATCCACGGGCTCCGGCCCGGCCAGGTTGTCCATGTAGGTGAATCTCTTGACGGCGGCCACCAGCTCGTAGATTCGGGTCGCGGCCTGTTCGATGTCACTGGCGAGCGAGTGCGTGGCACACCCGGCAGCGATCCAGCGGAGTACGGCATCGAGCGTGTCACCTGAAGTTGCGTCGGCCAATGCATCGAGCGCGTCGATTGTGACTGCCGTGTCGGCGAGTGGGTCGGCGTGGTCCGGATCCAACTGGTGGCGCACGAGCCAGTCGCTGATCTCGTCCTCTCTGTCTGCCTGCTGGATTGGTGATAGAACAACACCGTCCGGTTGTGCCAGGCAGGTGGAGCGCATCTGCTCGATCCAATCGAACAGCTCACCGGTCAAGCCGGCGGCGCCGAGCGCATGCGCCGCGGTTTCCGCTTGGGCCAGGCCCGCCGACAGCTGCTTAGCACCGCGCACCATCGCGGACGCGGGGTTGTTCAGTTCGTGGGCCAGGCCTGCCGCCATTTTACCCAGCGATATCATCTTTTCGTCCTGCAGATCGCTGGTGTTGAAGCTGCGCGCGCGGTCGAGCATGAGGTGCACGGTGTACATGGTGAACACCGGGCACCTGTAGATCATCTCCGGGAAGTGGTCCTCGTGGATTGCAAGGACTTCGGTCGTCTCCTCGAGGTAGTTGTCACCCGGCGGTCCCTTCATTCTGGAGTAAGGCAGCATGCCGCTGACCTCGCCGGTACGCCATCCCATTACGAGCCGGGGCCCTGCCCCCCGGTCCACCCGTACAGCGACGTGCCCGGAGAGGATGACAAAGAGTCTCTCGACACGCTTGCCTTTGGGAGAGAGCACGGTACCAGCTTCGTGCACCTCGAGGTGGCCGTGTGCCGCAAGCCACTCTAGCTCCGCGCGGGGGATCTCCCCCAAATTGGACAGGCTCGCCAGGCGGTCGGCGAGAGAAGTGGTTCCGGTCATGGCTGGCAAAGATAGAGTTGGCGGCGCAGATAGGCGAGAACGCAGCTTGGGATTGGCGAGTTATCAGCTCGCGGCGGGATCGCTTGGGCATCGAAGGATTGGATGGGGATCAACTCCAACTGCCTGGAAGTGATAGATTCTGGATGTCCATTGAGGAGCCGCAGAAGCAGAAAGCATTCAGCGGCGCTGAGGCTCAGCGCTTCAACAATCCCAGCTAAAGAGCGATTGGCCATGCCTCGGTTGCTCCCGCTCAGACGAACGTGCACTGTCGTGTTGCTCGCACAGTTGGTTCTCGTTGCCGCGGTGCGGGCCCAAGGATCGGGGCGCCTCGTCTTGCCCCGCCTCGACGGGCCTATACAGCTT